>JBJMWF010000429.1:0-7467 GCA_045810265.1 Vitreoscilla sp.
ATCCGCTGCAGGGCGGCACGATGGACAACAAGGTCGTCACGACCGTCGCACGCGGACTCACGCAGCGCGGCTGGCGCGTGGTGCGGTTCAACTACCGCGGCGTCGGCGGCTCCGCCGGCAGCTGGGACGAGGGCCGCGGCGAGGTCGACGACGCGCTGGCCGTGATCGCTGCCCATCGTGTTGCCGGCGAGCCGCTGGTGCTGGGCGGATTTTCCTTCGGTGGCTTCGTCGCGGCCAGCGCCGCCGCGCAACTTGCGCCGGCCGACAAGCCTCAGAAGATGGTGCTCATCGCGCCGTCCACCGCCAAGCACGATGCTCCGCCGGTCATCGCCGACACCTTGCTGATCCACGGCGAGGCCGACGACGTCGTGCCGCTCTCGGCTTCGATGGACTGGGCCCGGCCGCAGGCGCTGCCGGTGGTCGTCGTGCCTGGCGCCGGGCATTTCTTCCATGGCCAGCTGGTGCTGCTCAAGTCGCTGGTCGTGCGCTACTTTGCCGAGTGACTTCGGCCTTCCGATGAAAAAGCTTCTTGCGCTGCTCGGCCTGGCCATGGCCGGCGTGGCCGCCTTCGGCCAGGCGCTGCCGGCCCCCGAGATCGCCGCACGCGAATACCTGCTGGTCGACATGAACGCCGGCCAGGTGCTGGCCGAACGCGCCGCCGATGCGTCCTCCGACCCGGCCTCGCTCACCAAGCTGATGACGGCCTATCTCGTCTTCGTGCAGCTCAAGGAGCACAAGCTGTCGCTGCAGCAGCGGCTGCCGGTCTCGGCCCGTGCGTGGGCCGAGCGCAAGGGCGGCGGTTCGCTGATGTTCATCGACACCACCATGCAGCCCACGGTCGACGAGCTGCTGCAGGGCCTGATCGTCGACTCGGGCAACGACGCCGCGGTCGCGCTCGCCGAAGGCGCGGGCGGCAGCGTCGACGCCTTCGTGGCGATGATGAACCGCCAGGCCCAGGCCTGGAGCCTGAAGAACACGACGTTCAGGAATGTCACCGGACTGACCGAGGTCGGCCATCGCAGCACGCCGCGCGACCTGGTGGCGATCGCCCAGCACATCATTCGCGACTTCCCCGAGTACTACCACTACTATTCGCAGCGCGACTACACCTTCAACAACATCCATCAGGACAACCGCAACATCCTGCTGCGCCGCGACCCGAGCGTCGACGGCATGAAGACCGGCTACACCGAGGCCGCGGGCTACTGCCTGCTGGCCAGCGCCCAGCGCGAGCTTCCCAACGGCAAGCGGCGCCTGATCGCGATCGTGATGGGCGCGGGAGCCAGGGAGGCGCGCGCCGACGAGGCGCAAAAGCTGCTCAACTGGGGCTACATGGCGTTCGACGACGTGCGCCTGGTCGAGGCCGGCAAGGCGGTGGGCGCGCCGGTGGCGGTCTGGAAGGGCAGCCAGCCGCAGGTTGCGCTCGGCAGCGCGCAGGCGGTCTACGTGGCGGTACCCAAGGGCGAGGGCGAGCACCTGAAGACGATGATCGAGCGCACCGACCCGCTGGTGGCGCCGCTGGCCAAGGGGCAGCGCGTCGGCTCGCTGAAGGTGACGACCGCGGCGGGGGCCCCGATTGCCACGGTACCGCTGACCGTCCTGGAGGACGTGCCCCAGGCCGGCCTGTTCGGCCGCGCATGGGATGCGATCCGCCTCTGGATCAAGTAGTCTTGAGACCCGAACCGCAGCTTCGTCGAAGCGATACCATCCCCGTTCGGGTTTCCAGTGCCCCCGCGCCAGCCGCGCTGAGGTTCGCCCAGGAGCTTTCACCATGATCGCCTTGCCCGATTCGCTGTGCTACCTCGACGGAGAGTTCCTGCCGTTGAACCAGGCCAAGGTGTCGGTGATGGATCGCGGCTTCCTGCTGGGCGACGGCGCCTACGAGGCCATTCCCGTCTACGACCGGCGCATGTTCCGCTTCGATGACCACATGGCGCGCTTCGAGCGCAGCCTGGCCAAGCTCGATATCGAAGCCGATCTCGATCGCGAGACCTGGCTGGCACGACTGCGCAGGATCATCGAGGCCTTCCCCGCCGGTGACCAGCTGGCCTACCTGCAGGTCACGCGCGGCGTCGCGCCACGCTCGCACCTGATGCCGGCCGGCCTGACGCCCACCGTCTTCGTCACCACGAGCGAGCGATCGCTGCCCACCCCGGCGCAGCGCGTGCAGGGGCTCGCCTGCATCACCGCGCGCGACTTCCGCTGGCAGCGCGCCGACATCAAGAGCACCTCCCTGCTGGGCAACGTGCTGGCACGCAAGATCTCCGCTGACCAGGGCGCCGACGAGACGATCCTGCTGCGCGACGACGAGGCCGGCGGCCCGTGGCTCACCGAGGGCGCCTCGAGCAACGTCTGGGTGGTGCACGAAGGCGCGCTGCTCGGTCCGGCCCCCGACGAACACGTGCTCGCCGGCGTGCGCATCGAACTGCTGCGCGAGCTCTGCGAGGAGACCGGGATCGCCTTCAACCTGCGCCCGGTCAGCGAGGCCGACGTGCTCGCGGCCGACGAGGTGCTCCTGAGCTCCGCGTCCAAGGAAGTCATCGCCGTCACGCGCATCGACGGCGAGCAGGTCGGTCACGGCGCGCTGCGCGGTCGACCGGGTCCGGTTTATGCCCGTTTGCACGAGGCTTACCAACGTGCGATTCAATCGCAATCCATTTGAACGGTATGGCCGCCATGCACGAGATTCCTCCCGAACAGTCGCTGATCACGTACCCCAGCGCGTTCCCCATCAAGGTGATGGGCCCGCAAGCCGAAGGTTTCGTCGAAGCGATCGTGCAGGTGGCCAGACAGTTCGATCCGGATTTCGATCACACGACGGTGGAGACCAGACCCAGCAAGGGGGGCAATTACCTGGGCATCACGATCACGGTCACAGCCACCAGCCGCACGCAACTGGATGAGCTGTACCGGACATTGACTGCGCATCCGATGGTCAAGATCGTTCTGTGATGACTCGGGTGGGAGAAGTACTCGCAGAGGCTTCATGCATCTCACCAGAAACGAGACCGAAAAATGCGTGATGGCACGCATCGTTCGGCAGAAAAAGCTACATCAGAAGAACTTCACGCTCAAGCAGTTCGGCACCTGGACCAAGGCCGAGGCCGCGGCCCGCAAGTGGGTCAAGGCGACGCTGGCGGAACTGCCGCCACCGATCGGCATGAAGAACCGGATGACCAGCCGCAACACCTCGGGCGTCGTCGGCGTGCGCCTTGTGCATGCGGTGCGGCGGCGTGAGGACAAGGAATATCCGGACTGGCGCTGGATCGCCTTCTGGCCCGGCTGCCCGAACTCCGGCGGCATCGGCTGGTCCGTCAACAAGTACGGCGACGAGCACGCCTTTGTGCTGGCCTGCCTCGCGCGCAAGCTCGAGACGGTGGATCGGGATGCCATCGACGCCGAGTTCGAGACCTTCAAGACCTCGCGCGACTACAAGCGGCTGCTCAAGCTCAAGCAGATCACCCCGGCCTGAAGGGCGGCAAGGCCGTCGCCGTAAGATCTGGCCTCCGGCGCGGCGGCGCGCCCGCAGGACTTCGCTGAATGATCATCCCGGCCCAGGACGGCCAGCCTGTCTCCCCCTTGCGGCGCCCGCTTGGCCGCGTGCCGTACGAGAGCACGGCGGAGGCGATGAAGGCGTTCACCGCGGCCCGTGGCGCAGAAACGCCCGACGAGATCTGGCTCGTCGAGCATCCGCCGGTGTTCACGCAAGGCCTGGCGGGCAAGGCCGAACATCTGCTTGATGCGGGCGACGTGCCCGTGGTGCAGACCAACCGCGGCGGCCAGGTGACGTATCACGGACCCGGCCAGGTGGTCGCCTACCCCCTGGTGGACCTGCGCCGCCTGGGCATCTACGTCAAGGAGTTCGTGTTCCGGCTCGAGGAGGCCGTGCTGCGCACGCTGGCCGATTTCGAGGTCACAGGTCACCGCGTGCCGGGGGCGCCCGGCATCTACGTGAAGCTTGCCGATCCGTTCGGTCACGCCGCGCTGGGCCACGACAGGCCGGCCGCCGACCCGTTCCAGGGCCTGGGAAAGATCGCCGCGCTGGGGGTAAAAGTGAGCAATCACTGCACGTATCACGGCGTCGCACTGAATGTCGCGATGGACCTGCAACCCTTTGAACGAATCAACCCGTGCGGTTATGCCGGGCTGAAAACGGTCGATCTCGCTACACTTGGCGTTGTTGCCGACCCGGCAACGGTGGCCGACGTGCTGGGCCGCCGCCTCGGCACGCAGTTCACGCGCTGAGAACAACGGGCGTCTCTCAAGCCCGCCGCCGCCCACTTTCGAGCCTGGTGCTCGACCCATCCCGCACCGAATGTCCACCGAAGCCAACATCCCCGACGTCGCCCCGCCCGCCTACGACGCCAGCGCCAAGCAGAAGGCGCAGGCCAAGACGTCGCGCATCCCGATCAAGATCGTGCCGGCCGAACAGTTGAAGAAGCCGGACTGGATCCGCGTGCGCGCCGCGCTGCCCAGCAGCCGCTTCTACGAGATCAAGCAGATCCTGCGCGAGCACAACCTGCACACGGTGTGCGAGGAGGCGTCCTGCCCCAACATCGGCGAGTGCTTCGGCAAGGGCACGGCCACGTTCATGATCATGGGCGACAAGTGCACGCGCCGCTGCCCGTTCTGCGACGTCGGCCACGGCCGGCCGGACCCGCTCGATGTCGACGAGCCCAAGAACCTGGCCCGCACGATCGCGGCGCTCAAGCTCAAGTACGTCGTCATCACCAGCGTCGATCGCGACGACCTGCGCGACGGCGGCGCCGGCCACTTCGTGGAATGCATCCGCCAGATCCGCGAGCTCTCGCCCGACACCCGCATCGAGGTGCTGGTGCCCGACTTCCGCGGCCGCGACGATCGCGCCCTGGGGATCCTGAAGGCCGCGCCGCCCGACGTGATGAACCACAACCTGGAGACCGCGCCGCGCCTGTACAAGCAGGCCCGCCCCGGCAGCGACTACCAGTTCAGCCTGAACCTGCTCAAGAAGTTCAAGGCGATGCATCCCGGGGTGCCCACCAAGAGCGGCATCATGGTTGGCCTGGGCGAGACCGACGAGGAGATCCTGCAGGTGATGGCCGACATGCGCGCCCACGACATCGACATGATCACGATCGGCCAGTACCTGGCGCCGTCCGGCCACCACCTGCCGGTGGCGCGCTACGTGCACCCGGACACCTTCCGCATGTTCGAGCAGAAGGCCATCGAGATGGGCTTCAGCCACGCCGCGGTGGGCGCGATGGTGCGTTCGAGCTATCACGCCGACAAGCAGGCGGAGCACGCCGGCCTGGACATGGGTCCGGCGAACTAGCCCGGCTTCAGCCGCCGCGCGAAGAACGCCAGGATCTCGTCGCGCGCCGCGAGCGTCGGCTGGCCGGCCTCGTCGATCAGGTGCACCGTGACCACGCTGTGCGCGCCCTTGATGACGTGTTCGAAGAACGGCGGCAGGTCGCGCGTGTTGGCGGCCGCATCTGGCAGCACACGGGCCTCGAAGCGGTCGCCCAGCGCCGCTGAGTAGGCCGCGAAGCGCTGCGCGGTGCAGAAGCGGTCGCCCGCGAAGCGGTAGGCCCGCAGCGTCAGGTCCTCGCGTTCCAGGCGCGTGCGCACCGCGGCGAGTTCCTCCGGTCCGCTTTCCAGCGCCGACGCGTCCTCCAGCGGCATCGAAGGCTGGCACAGCACCGGCGCAAGCACGGCGGGCTCCAGCATCATGGTCAGCGCGAAGTTGCCGGTGAAGCACATGCCGATGGCGCCGACACCGGGACCGCCGCACTCTGCATGCGCGATGCGCGCCAGACCGCGCAGCCACTGGGTGATCGGGCTGGCCTGGTCGGCGGCGAGCTTGCGGAATTCGGCACTGACGCAGGTGCGCCTGAAGGTGGCGACCGCTTCCTCGACGTCGGGCACCGCACCGTCGCGGCCGAACAGCGAGGGCATCCAGACGCTGAAGCCGGCGTCGCGCACCCAGCGTGCGAAGCGGGCCAGGTGCGGACTGATTCCCGGCGTCTCGGGCATCACGATCACGGCAGGGCCGCTGCCCGCCACATGGACGGTCTTGGAGATGCCTTCGATATCGATGCGGCGCGGCGTGAAGTCGTCCAGCGGCTCGGGCTCGGTCAGCTTGCGTGGCGTGGAAGTGATCTGCGTCATCGGTTCTCCTGAAAATGGAACCGCCATTGCACCTGTGTCCGACTTAGACTGCGAGTGTCCGAATGCGCATTTGTCAGGCGAAAAACGTCATGCAAGATTTCACCGTCCTCGTGCTTCCGGGCGCCTATGCAAGCAGCGTGGCGGTCACGCTCGACATCCTGAACGCCGCCGCGCTGCTCGCGCCGCGCGCGAAGACGCCACGCCCCAGCTGGCGCGTGCTGTCGCCGAACGGCCACTCGGTCGAGTTGAGCGCCGGCCTGCGCCTGGATACGGTGCAGTTGCCGGCAAGGGGGCGCGCCGACACCTCGACCTGGATCGTGCCCGGGCTCGGTACCGACAACCCCGCGGTGATCGAGGAGCGCCTCGCGCGCACCGACGCCCGGCATGCGATCGCCGCCGTGCGCCGGCACGCCGCGCGCGGCGGCACGGTGGCGGCGTCGTGCTCGGCGGTGTTCCTGCTGCAGGCGGCCGGCCTGCTGGCGGGCCGACGCGCGACGACCTCGTGGTGGCTGGCGCCCGAGCTGCGCCGGCTCGAGCCGGCCTGCGACGTCGATGCCGACCGCATGGTCTGCGCCGACGGCCCGGTGACGACTGCAGGCGCCGCGCTGGCGCAATCGGACCTGATGCTGCATCTGCTGCGCTCGCGCTTGGGCGTCGCGCTGGCGGACGCGGTCAGCAGGGTGCTGCTGATCGACGGCCGCCAGGCGCAGGCGCCGTTCGCGGTGCCGGCGATGATGGCCAACGGCAGCGAGCTGATCCGCCGGCTCACGCAGCGCATCGAGGCGTCGCTGCCGCGGCCGCCGAGCGTCGCCGTGCTGGCCGGCGAATTCGCGATGTCCCCGCGCACGCTCGCGCGTCACGTGCGCGCGGCGAGCGGGCGCGGGCCGCTGGCACTGGTGCAGAGCGTGCGGCTGAACCGGGCGCGCCAGCTGATCGAGTCCAGCCGGATGACGATCGCCCAGGTGGCCGAAAATGTGGGCTACGAGGACGCGACCGCGCTCAGGCGCCTGATGCGCAAGGCGGCCGGCGCGGCACCGAGCCAGTTCCGGGCCGCCCGGACCTAGTGTCCTGTCCCGGAAATACGCAGGCTGCGGACACTAGCCTTGCCGATCGAGTTCGTCGATCAGCGGCGCGAGCGCCGCAAAGTCGGTCTTGCCGACCCAGCGCTTGACGATCTCACCGCGCTTGTTGATCAACAGCGAGGTAGGCGTGAACTGCACATTGCCGAACTTGCGCGCGATCTCACCGGTGTTGTCGATGACCACGCCGAACGGCAGCGCACGCGCCTGGGCGAAGTTGGCAACGAGTGCCGGGGGGTCG
>JBJMWF010000430.1:0-8365 GCA_045810265.1 Vitreoscilla sp.
GATGAAGGCCGAGGACTACGTGCACCGCATCGGCCGCACCGGCCGTGCCGGCCGCTCGGGCCTGGCGATCACCATCGCCGAGCGCCGCGACATCCCGATGATCCGCCGCATCGAGCGTTTCACCACGCACAACATGCCCGTTTCCGTCGTGGCCGGCCTCGAGCCGCGCCTGCAGGCACCGGCCTCGCAGCGTCCGGGTTCCGGCCGCTTCGACGAGGAGCGTTCGTTCGGCGGCGGCCATCGTCCGAGCTTCGGCGGCAACCGCGGCGGCTTCAACGGCCCGCGCGGCGGCGACCGTCCGGGTTACGGCCCGCGTCCGGGCTTCGGCGGCGACCGTCCGAACTTCGGTGGCGATCGTGGCCATCAGGGCGGCGAGCGTCCGGCGTTCAACCGTGAAGGCGGCGACCAGCGCGGCCACTTCGGTGGCGACAACCGCGGCTTCAGCGGCGACCGTCCGGCCTTCAATGGCCCGCGCGGCGACTACCGCGGCCAGCGCCCGGACAACCGCGGCCCGGCGCATCCGTTCCAGGGCGGCGCTCCGCGTGATGGCGGCGATCGTCCGGCGTTCAACCGGGAGGGCGGTGATCGCCCCTTCGTTCGTCCGCAAGGCGATCGTCCGGCGTTCAATCGTGAAGGCGGCGACCGTCCCTTCGCTCGCCCGCAAGGCGATCGTCCGGCGTTCAACCGCGAAGGCGGCGATCGTCCGGCTTTTGGCGAACGCCAGGGCTTCGGTGCCAAGCGCACCGGTCCGGGTCGTCCGGGCCCCGGCTCGCGCGATCGCACGCCGCGCTGAGCCTGACGCGCGCCGCGGCGCGCTGAGCTGATGCCATGAATGGCCGCCCCGCAACGGGCGGCCATTTTTCTTTCCACGAGCCGTTGGATCGGTGCCAGGCACCTTCACGTTCGCGACGAGTGGATCGCGGTCGCCGTGGGAGCAGCGCGAACGAGAAGATGCCAGGCACCGCTGGCACCGGTTCGCCGGACGCTGACAACGCCCCGTCGTCGAGTCGAGTCGAGTCGAGCCGAGCCGAGGCTGACCGAGGTGCCTGGCATTTCCCCGGATCGCGCGCGGCCTCGCCGAAGCTCGCAATGCCCATTGCGATCCGGGGAAGTGCCTGGCACCGGCCCGTCCTCAACCCGATGCCGCCGTCATCGCTCCTCATGCGCGGATCGCGCCGCATTGCGCGCCCGGTTGTCACGCGTGCGCTGCTTCATCTCGGCCACCTGGCGCCGGCGCTGGAAGACGTCCTCGGACTCGCGATTGGCCTCGCGCATAAGCTTCTGGAAGCTGACCAGCCGTTCCCGCGGCACCTGCTCGCGCACGGCGCAGCCCGGTTCCTGCGCATGCCGGCAGTTGCGATAGCGGCATTGCAGCGCCAGCGTGCCGATCTCGGGGAACGCGCCGTGCAGCGTCTGGGCGTCGGCGTCCAGCCACAGCTGGCGCAGGCCTGGCGTGTCGATCAGGCAGGCGCCCTCGGCGAGGCGATGCAGCGTGCGCACGGTCGTCGTGTGCTGGCCGCGTTCATCACCGTCTCGCACCGCGTGCGTGGCCGACGACGCGCCGGTCAGGGTGTTGGTCAGCGTCGTCTTGCCGGCGCCGCTGGAGCCAAGCGTCACCAGTGTGCTGCCGCGCACCAGCCACGGCGCCAGCGCCCGCACCGCCTCCGGCGAACGGCCATCGACCGCGAGGACCGAGATGTCGTCGCGCGCGTCGCCCAGGTGCGTGCGCACGCGCGCGAGCGCGCCGGCCACGTCGGCGCAGCCGTCGGCCTTGGAGAGCACGATCACCACGCGCGCGTCGGCCGAGTGCGCCAGCACCAGGAAGCGGTCCAGGCGCCGCAGGTTGAAGTCGTGATCCAGGCCCATCACGATCAACGCGGTGTCGATGTTGGCGACCAGGCCCTGTCGGCCGCCGGCCGGGTCGCGCCGTGTCAGGCGGTTGCGCGCGGGCAGGCGCGCGACGGCCCAGCCACGGTCGTGGTCCGACGCTGGCGCGCGCCACCACACCCAGTCGCCGACGACCAGCTGGTCGCGCTCCTGTTCGAGCGCGACCCGCAGCGTGGGCCAGGGGATGACGGCGTGCGCGTCGCCGCCGTCGTGCACGACCAGGTGGTCGCGCTGGATCTCGACGACGCGCGCCAGCCGCGTGCCGTCGGGGCGCGGCAGCGCGAGCGCCGCCTGCACCGTGTCGTGGGAAAGTCCGATGTCGCGCAGCGCGCGAAGATCGAGGGAGTCTTGCATTTGGAAGGATTCCGGACGCGCCGCACCGACGACAAGCCGATGCGGCAGCCTCGTTCGCGCTGCGGACAGCGCGAACGAACAAAGGCCTTGCACGGTCAAGGCCGGCTGTGGGGAATTTGGGCGTCGGAACCGGATGCGGTCGGTGCGAGCAAGTGCACCGGGGGCACGGCAGTGATCGCGAGGATCAGTGGCCGAGTGCCTTCGAGAACCGTGACGGCATGGCGGTCGACGCGCTGGCGATGTGAGTCTTCATTGCGACCTCCTGCTTGGCAAAACGGTTGAACGAAGGCGCGACTTTGCGCCCGCAAGCGGGTCGCTGTCAAGGCCGTGCGCCCGCATGGCGGCGCCCGCGCCACACCTCCACAATCGCCTGACCTCGACTGACGAAGAGACCCTGCCATGCGCCCTGCCCTGCCAGCCCTCGCTCTGTGCCTGTGCGCGCTGCAAGCCGCCGCTGCACCGCTGCCCTCGCAAGCCGAGCTCGCCGCCCTCGCCGTCGACGTCAAGGCCGCCGAGACGGCCTTCGCCAAGACGATGGCCGACCGCCGCCTCGACCAGTTCGCCGAGTTCGTCGCCGAGGACGCCGTCTTCATCGGCAGGACGATGAACATCGGCCGCGCGCAGGTCGTCGAGAAGTGGAGCGGCCTGTACAAGAGCCCGCAGGCACCGTTCTCGTGGGCACCCGACGCCGTGGCCGTCGCGGCCGACGGCCGCACCGCGATCTCCACCGGCCTCGCGCGCGACCCCGCCGGCAAGGTCATCTCGCGCTTCACCAGCATCTGGCGCAAGGATCCGGACGGCCACTGGCGCGTGACCGTCGACCAGGGCGTCGACGAGACCGACTGTTCCGCCGCCGGGAAGTAGTCCGGCTCAGTACTCGACGTCTTCCGGCAGCAGCCCGCGCTTGCGCAGCAAGGGCCCGATCGACGGCATGCGTCCGCGGAAGGCCGCGTAGGCCTGCTGCGGCGGCACGCTGTCGCCGGCGCCATAGATGCATTGCCGCAACCGCGCCGCGATGACCGGATCGAACGCGTCGCCGGCCTCCTTGAAGGCCTCGAACGCATCGGCGTCCAGCACCTCGGCCCACAGGTACACGTAATACCCCGCCGCGTAGGCCGAGCCCGAGAACAGGTGCTGGAAGTGCAGCAGGCGATGGTTGACGCCGACCTCGGGCGGCAGGTTCAGGCGCGCCAGCGTGGCCGCCTCGAACTCCGGCAGGTCGGGCGGCGGCTCCTTCTCCTGGCGTGAGTGCACGGCCATGTCCACCAGCGCGCTGCCGGCGTAGCGCACCGTCTCGTAGGCCTGGCCCCAGCGGCGGGCCTCCTGCAGCCGGCGCACCAGCGTCTCGGGAATCGGCTCGCCGGTCTGCCAGTGGCGTGCATGCTGCGCGATCACCGCCGGCTCGAGCAGCCAGTGTTCGAACAGCTGCGACGGCAGCTCGACGAAGTCGCGCAGCACGTTGGTGCCGGACAGGCGCTGGTAGGTCACGTTCGACAGCAGCCCGTGCAAGCCGTGGCCGAACTCGTGGAACAGCGTGCGTGCGTCGTCGAAGGACAGCAGCGTGGGTTCGCCCGGCGCGCCCTTGGCGAAGTTGTTGTTGTTCATGATCACCGGCAGGTCGACCGAGCCGTTGCGGCCTTGCCAGCGCAATGCGCTCATCCACGCGCCCGAGCGCTTGGTCTGGCGCGCGAAGTTGTCGTGCAGGAAGATGCCGATCAGGCGGTCGCCATCGTGCACCTCATAAGGCACGACGTCGGGGTGATAGACGGGAATCGCGTCGTTGCGCACCATGCGGATGCCGAACAGCCGCTGCGCGCAATCGAAGGCGGCCTGCACCATGCGATCGAGCGAGAAGTACGGCTTGACCTCGCCGTCGTCGAACGCGTAGCGCGTCTGGCGCACGCGCTCGGATCCGAAGCGCCAGTCCCAGGCCATGAACGGCGCCGGCACGCCGGCGTCGCGCAGGCTCTCGTGCA
This sequence comes from Vitreoscilla sp., assembly GCA_045810265.1. Lineage (GTDB taxonomy): Bacteria > Pseudomonadota > Gammaproteobacteria > Burkholderiales > Burkholderiaceae_C > Scleromatobacter. The sequence goes on from JBJMWF010000430.1 coordinate 4,218, forward strand.
CGGCCTCGCGCTCGCCCTGAAGTGCGCCGAGCGCTCGCATGTAGACGTCGTCCAGCAGGTTGTTGACCGAGGCGATGTTGCCGGCCATCGTATTGGCCAGCGCGTATTCGGCGTAGCTCGCGTGGCCGTGCATCCACGCCTGTTCCTGGCGCAGGCGCAGGACATCGCGCGCGACTTCGTGGTTGTCGGTCTCGCCTGCGTTCTCGCCGCGGCCGACCCAGGCCTTCCACGCGCGTTCGCGCAGCTCGCGCCGCGTCGAGAACGTCAGGAAGGGCACGATCAGCGAGCGCGACAGCGTCACCACGTGCCGGCCCTCGCCCAGGCCGCGGTCGATCGCCGCCTGGCGCGCCGACGCACGCACGAACGGCGGCAGGCCCTCGAGCTCGTCGTCGGACAGCTCCAGCTGGAAGCCGGCCTCGTCGGCCAGCACGTTCTGCGCGAAGCGCGTGGTCAGCTGCGCCAGGCGTTCCATGATCTGCGCGTAGCGCGGCTGCTTGTCGGCGCCCAGCTTCGCCCCGGCGCGCACGAAATCCAGATGCAGCCGTTCGACCAGGCGAAACTGCTCGGGATCCAGCGCCAGCTCATGGCGCTTCGCGTGCACGGCATCGAGCCGTGCGAACAGGCCGGCGTGCATCATCACGGCGCTGTCGTGCGCGGCCAGCGGGGCGGCGAGCTCGCGCTGCACGGCCTGGATGTCGGGCGAGGTGTGCGACGCCGCGAGTGCATGGAACGCGGCCTCGATGCGCGACAACAGCCGGCCGCTGCGATCGAACGCGGCCACCGTGTTGTCGAAGTCGGGGGCGTCCGGTTGCGCCGCGATGGCCTGGACCTCGGCACGCTGGGCCTGCATCGCCGCCTCGAAGGCCGGTGCGAAATGGCGCGGATGGATCAGGTCGAACGGAGGCAGCGCGAAGGGGGTCGTCCAGTCGGCAAGAAGGGGATTGTTGGCGGTCATGGGTGGGAGGATACGGCGCCCGCCCACCTCCCCATTCGTCAAGAGGAGATTTCATGCGCCGGCTTGCGAGGATGCCGCAATGGCACGGCCGCCGCAGGGAGACGGGCCTCTGCGATGATCCAGCCATTCCGACTCTGACCGTGGCCGCCGAGCTGGCGGCGACGACGACTTCCATGGCCCAAGATCCCGCTGCCACCCCGCCCGCATCCGACGATCCCCACCTGTGGCTGGAGGACGTCCTCGGCGACCAGGCCCTGGCCTGGGTGCGCGCGCGCAACGCGCAGTCGCGCGAGGTGCTGGAGGCCTGGCCGCGGTTCGGCCAGACGCGGGACCAGTTGCGTGCGATCCTCGACTCCAAGGAGCAGATCCCCGGCGTCGTGCGCCGCGGCGACTGGCTGTGGAACTTCTGGCGCGATGACCGCAACCCGCGCGGCCTGTGGCGCCGCACCACGCTGGAGGAATACCGCAAGCCGTATCCGGCCTGGGACGTCGTGATCGACCTGGACGCGCTGGCGTCGCAGGAAGACGAGAACTGGGTCTGGCACGGCACCAACTGCCTGGCGCCGGCGTACGAACGGGCCCTGATCATGCTGTCGCGGGGGGGTTCCGACGCCCAGGTGGTGCGCGAGTTCGACATCACCCGGCGCGAGTTCGTCGCCGATGGCTTCGTCCTGCCCGAGGCCAAGTCCAGCGTCGACTGGGCCGACGAGAACACGCTCTATGTGGCCACCGACTTCGGCCCGGGCAGCCTGACCGATTCCGGCTACCCGGGCGTCGTCAAGCGCTGGTCCCGTGGCACGCCGCTGGAGAGTGCCACCACGATGTTCGAAGGCGAGCACACGGACGTCGCATCGGGCATGAGCGTCGACGACACGCCCGGCTTCGAGCGCACCACCTTCAGCCGATCGCTCGATTTCTACACCTCGCGCATCTGGCTGCTGACCGGCTTGGCTGCGGCAGGCGAGGCACCGCAACTGACGCTGATCGACAAGCCGGACGACGCCAACCTGGCCTTCTGGCGCGACCGCCTGCTGATCGAGCTGCGCTCGGACTGGACGCTGGGCGACACGACCTGGCCGCGCGGCTCGCTGCTGGTGGCCGATGCCGATGCCTACATGAAGGGCGAGCGCCGTCTGCAGGCGCTGTTCACGCCCACGGCCACGCGCTCGCTGGCAGGCTACGGCACGACGCGCTCCAAGGTGTTGCTGAACGTGCTGGACGACGTCGCGGGCCGCATCGAGGAAGTGACGCCGACGGCAGACGGCTGGCAGCACCGCGCCGTCGCGGCGCCGTTCCCGGGCTCGCTGTCGACGTCCGAACTGCACGACCCGCACACGCCGGACGACCCGCTCGCCGAGGCCTACTTCCTCAGCTACACCGACTTCCTGACGCCCGACTCGCTCTACCTCGCGCATGCCGGCAGCGACGAGCGCGAGCTGCTGAAGTCGCGCCCGCACTTCTTCGATTCGACGGGCATGCGCGTCGAGCAGAAGTTCGCGACGTCCAGGGACGGCACGCGCATCCCGTACTTCGTCATCTGGCCCAAGGGCGCGACGCACGACGGCCGCAACCCGACGCTGCTGTACGGCTACGGCGGCTTCGAGATCTCGCTGACGCCCAGCTATTCGGGCGGCATCGGCAAGGCCTGGCACGAGCACGGCGGCGTCTGGGTGTACGCCAACATCCGCGGCGGCGGCGAATACGGGCCGGCCTGGCACCAGGCGGCGATCCGCGAGCGCAAGCAGCGCAGCTACGACGACTTCATCGCGGTGGCCGAGGACCTGGTCGCGACCCGAGTCACCAGCCCGCGCCATCTGGGCATCGAGGGCGGCAGCAACGGCGGCCTGCTGGTGGGCGCCGTGATGGTGCAGCGCCCGGACCTGTTCAACGCCGTCAGCTGCCAGGTGCCGCTGCTGGACATGCGGCGCTACAACAAGCTGCTGGCCGGCGCGTCGTGGATGGCCGAGTACGGCAATCCCGACCTCCCGGCCGAGTGGGCCTGGATCGAGAAATACAGCCCGTACCAGAACGTGCGCCAGGACGCGCGCTACCCGACCGTCTTGTTCACCACCTCCACCCGGGACGACCGCGTGCACCCGGGCCATGCCCGCAAGATGGCCGCACGCATGATCGAGCAAGGGCACGAGGTGCTCTACTACGAGAACATCGAGGGCGGCCACGGCGGTGCGGCCGACAACGAACAGCGCGCCGACGTGCAGGCGCTGCAGTTCGCGTTCCTCTGGCAAAGGCTGGGCGAGTGAGGCGCTGGCGCGCGCCTTGCCGGGATGGACACATCACTTGCCGGAGGAACCGATGAACGTCGCCGTGACCCACAACGCCGCCCGCCAGCGCTTCGAGGCCACCGTCGACGGCCATCTGTGCGTCGCCGACTACCAGCTGCGCGGCAACGTGATGTGGATGACGCACACCGGCGTTCCGCCGGCCGTTGGCGGCCGCGGCATCGCTGCCGAACTGGTGCGTGTGGCGCTCGAGTGGGCCGGGCGACAGGGCCACCGCGTGGAGCCTGCGTGCAGCTACGTCCAGGTCTACATGCGCCGGCACCCGGAGGCGCAGAAGCTGCTGGCGTGAAGCCGAGCTACCAGAAGCGCCACCAGGGCTTGTCGACCGGCGACCTCGGTGGCGCAACGGCGGACGGGCCGGCGCCGGCGGCGGCGCGGCGAGCCCTTACCGGCGCGCCGTAGTCGGTGCGATCGACATACGAGCGCGCGATGACCGGCTTGTCCCTGGCGAGCCGCCCGGGCGGCGTGATCCCGAAGGCAAGCTGCAGTGCCTCGGTCTCTTCGATGAAGTAGCTCGACTCCGCCCGGCCCGCCTCCTGAGGCAGGCGCTCGCCTTCCGCGGTGACTTCGCCATCGATCGACTGGATGCGGCGAAGCGGCTGTCCCTCTCGACAGGCGTCGAAGAAGGCACAGCCGCCGCTGGTCTCGACGATGAACGACAGTGCGAGCCCGAACCGTTCGCTCAGGGCCGTCAGCGCCTTGCGATCGGAGGCCTGCGCATAACTTGGATCCAGCATGATCGCCCACTCGCCGTCCTGCCAGAAGCCGAACACATCGGTGACGCGATGGTCGGGCGACGACGCGGCTGCCGCGACCTGGCGCTGGGTCGTCCGCATCCAGGCGTCGAGGGCCTCCAGGCCGGCCAGCGAAGCGCTGGCGACCGGCTCATGCCA
>JBJMWF010000431.1:0-10413 GCA_045810265.1 Vitreoscilla sp.
GGTGCAGGGCAATCCCGGCGCGGGCGTTTTCGAGCTCGCGTTGCGCGTCGCACGCACCTGGCTGTGCGAGACCGAAGGCGCGGACGCGCCCTGCGGCCGCTGCACCGCGTGCCACCTGCTGGCGAGCAACAGCCACCCCGACTTCCGCGCGCTGCTGCCCGAACTGACGCAGGTCGAGCTGGGTTGGACGCTCGGTGGCGCCGAGGCGGTCGATGCCGGCGACGGCGAGGGCAAGGCCAAGAAGAAGCCGAGCAAGGAGATCAAGATCGAGGCGGTGCGCGACGCCATCGCGTGGACGCAGAGAAGCTCCTCGCGCGGCCGGGCCAAGGTCTTGCTGCTGTTTCCGGCCGATGCGATGAACCTGGTCGCCTCCAACGCGCTGCTCAAGACACTCGAGGAGCCACCGCAGGGCGTGCGCCTGCTGCTGCTGGCCGAGGACGCGGAACGGCTGCTGCCCACGCTGCGCAGTCGCTGCCAGCGCATCGTCTTCGCGGGCCCGACGCCCGAACAGGCGCTGGCCTGGCTGGAGGCGCAGGGCGTTGCCAACGCGCCGGTGCTGCTGGCCGCGGCCGGCGGCCATCCGCTGGGCGCCCGTCGCCTGGCCGCAGACGGCTTCGATGCCGCCGCCTGGCTGGCGCTGCCCCGGCGCATCGCCGACGGCAAATGGGAGCCACCCGCCGGCGCCACGGTGCCGCGCCTGCGCGAGGTGCTGCAGAAGTTGTGCCACGACGCGATGGCGGTGGCGGCGGGCGCGGCGCCGCGCTACTTCCCGGCCGCGAGCCTGCCGCCGGCCGCCTCCTGGCAGAAGCTGTCCGACTGGTCGCAATCCTTGGCGCGGCTCGCGCGCCACGACGAGCACCCGTTCAACGCCCCGCTGATCACCGACAGCCTGTTGACCGAGGCGCGGGCGGTGTGGATCAAGTCGCGCGGACGCGCCGCCTGACCCGCGGAGTCACGGTCCTCGCTAGACGATCGATCAGGACTCGGCCTTGCCTGCACTGCGCACGAGGCAGGCCATGAAACACGCTGTCCCGGGACGCAGGCGTCCCCCGGTGAACGTCATCCAGATGGACGACAACCTCCAGGTACGTTACTGGGTGCAGCGCCTTGCGGTGTCACGCCATGCGCTGGGACTGGCCGTGCAGATGGTCGGCAACGATCCCGCGGAGGTCGAGCGCTTCATCCGCCGGGCCCGGGGGCGCTGTTCGGTGAACGGCACGGGCGCGGCGCCCGATTCGGTTGCGGCCGGCGGCCAGCGGCGCGACGATGCGCGCGCGCAGTCCGCGGCCGATGGTGACGGCGGGTTGCTGCGCCTGCAGTACGTCAGCCGGGCCGCGGCTGACCTGACGGCGGACGCCGTGCAGGCCATCGTGTCGTGGTCAGCCACCTTCAACGCGCGAACGCACATCACCGGCGCCCTCATCTTCACGGGCACCCATTTCTCGCAGGTGCTCGAAGGGCCGCCGTCGGCTGTGCGGGCGCTGATGGCATCGATCAGCCGCGATTCGAGACATCGCGACATCCGCATGCTGTACGAATCCGAGATCTCGAAACGCCGCTTCGCCGGCTGGTCGATGGCACTGAGGCAGGACGCCGGGCTGAACGACCTGATCGAAGAGCTCTGGTGGGCGCATCGCATCGACAGCGTGCGCGCCGCCCGGCTCGTGCAACATCTGCTGTACGGTCTCCAGTGGGAGCCGGCCGACGAGCGCGTTGCCAAGCCGGCCTCCGACGGCGCTAGCGGTCGCTCGCCGGGCGCTGCATCGTGATGGCCTGAAACGGACAGCGCCAGGCGCACAGGCTGCAGCCGGTGCAGTCGTCGGCGGCATGCAGCAGCGCGAACTTGCGCCAGTCGGGGCCTGTCTCCAGGCTCAATACGCGCGGCTCGCAGGCCGCCACGCAGCGACCGCAGCCGGTGCAGCGCTCGGGGTCGATCTCGGGCAGGCGCGGGGCGGGGCGGCGGGCGGTCATGCGCTGGGTCGTTGTTCGAACGCCTGGAAGACGCCGTCGCCAGGCTGCACCTCGATGTCCTCGACGACCGCCGATGCAGGTCCGCGCCGGGCCCATTGGATCAACCGGTCGACGCCGTCGCGCGGGCCCGCGAGCATGGCCTCGACGGAGCCGTCATGGCGGTTGCGCACCCAGCCGGTGACGCCCAGCCGGTGCGCCTCCCGGGCCATGGACCAGCGATAGCCGACGCCCTGGACGACGCCGCGGATCTTCAGGTGCAGCACGGTGGTGGTCATGAGTGGAGTGCCTGGTTCCTCGGACGCCAGCGTAGCGCATCGCATCGGCCGGCGCGGACCTTGCAGTCGAATGTTCGCAATTCGCTGTCATTTTGGACTTCGCCGGCTCACACTTGTCGGGTTGGCCCGGGCGCTCGAATGCCGGTCCGGCCAGCGCCTCGGCGCACGTCGCGCCAACGCGGTCGCCAGCGTTTTCTTGGCGACGGAGGGAGTTCGCATGAAGATCGTCCACGCCTTGAAGATGATGTCCGCCGCCGCGCTGCTCGCGTTCGGGTCGACGTCGTTCGCCCAGTCTCAAAGCTACACGCCCGGCACCGTCTGGACCTTCACCAACGTGGTGATCGAGCCCGGCCAGTTCGAGAACTACATGGACTTCCTGGACAAGGAATACAAGAAGAGCAACGAGTTCGGCATCAAGGAAGGCACCATCGTCTCGTACCACGTGTTCTCCGTGAACAACGCGCGCAACGGCGAGCCCGACCTGATCCTGGCCGTCGAATCCAAGGACTACTTCACCAACGCGCAGCAGCTCGAGCAGCAGAAGCGGTTCGAGGCCTACATGGCCAAGGACAACCGCAAGATGACCGCCGAGAGCGGCGAGCGCAAGGTCATGCGCAGGTTCATCGGCGGCATGGAGCTGCAGGAACTGAAGCTGAAGTAGGGCGCCTGGCCCGGGGCGGCCGGCGGCTGCCCCGACAATGGCGGCATGCCCTTGCCGCCTGCCCATCGCACGATCGCCGCCGACGCCCACGTGGTGCCGGCGCCGTTCCGTGCGTTCGCGGTGCGCAGCGACGAACCGTGCCACGCGTTCGACGCCCGCGCCCCGTACGGGCGCGCGCACGTCGTGGCGACGGATTTCCTCGATGCCTCCGCCCGGGCGCGTCTCGCGCACGCCGGCTATGCCAAGGTCGACATCGCCGAGACGTTCGCGGTCGACTACGCCCCGACGACGCTGGAGGAGCTGGCAGCCATTTCGCAGGTGCCTGACCTCGCGGACGCGATCGCGCGGGCCCTGCGCGTCACCCGCGTGCTGGGCGACGAGCCGGCCGACTACCGACGCAGCGTCGCCACACGCATCGACTGGCTGGCGTCGCGCGGCGCGGGCTTCCACAACGACGTCGCGCGCCACTGGTCGCGCAGCCTGTTCTGGATCCTGGCCATCGACGCCGGCGAGGTCGAATTCGTGATGCCGCATGCGCGCGTGCGCATCGCGCTGTCCGACGGCGATCTGGTGGTGTTCGACCAGACGATGGCGCACGGCCTGTGCCGGCCCGGCGATGGCGGCCGTGCCGTCGCCGAATCGTTCACTGACGGTGATGCCGGCCGCCAGCTGTTCCTCACCGGCGAGATGCTGTTGAGCGACCCGCAGTGGGCCGCGCTGGGCGCGCCCTGGTTGCCGGTCGAGGCGCACGAGGAGCGCGCCGCCCTGGACCTGATGGTGGCCGAGTTCGACGACCGCAGCGGCGCGATCCAGCGCGTGCGGTCGCTGGCGGCGTGCATGCGCCGCGCCACCTGCCATGTCGAGGAAACTTCCGCGGCCGAGCCGGACTCAGACGGCCATCCTTCCTGACGGCGAGAATCCCCCGCATGCATGCACTCTTCCTCGCGCCGCCGCAACGCCGCTGGCGGCCTCTGGCGACACTCGCCGCCGTGGCGCTGACCGCCTGCGCCAGCCCGCCGTCGACGACGCCCCAGCCCACGCCCATCACGCCCGCCGCGGCGCAGGCCGCCGGCGTGTCGATGGACGAGCTCGCCCTGCAGCAGGGCTTCGCGCGCTGGGTCGCCGCGTTCGAAGACTCCGCGCGCACTGCCGGCATCGACGATGCCACGCTGCACCTCGCGTTCGACGACGCCCACTACGTGCCGCGCGCGGTCAGCTCGGATCGCGCGCAGCCCGAGTTCACGCGCACGGTGTGGGATTACCTGGACATGATCGTGTCGCCCGATCGCGTGCAGCGCGGCCAGCGCAAGCTCGCCGAGACACAGGCCGAACTGGCGGCGGCGCAGGCGCGCTATGGCGTGCCGCAGGCGATCATCGTCGCCATCTGGGGCATGGAGAGCGACTACGGCCGCAACTTCGGCGACATCCCCACCATCGATGCGCTGGCCACCCTCGGCTTCGAGGGCCGACGCGAGGCCTGGGCCAAACAGCAACTGATGGCCACGCTGAAAATCCTGCAAAGCGGCGACATCACGCGTGATCACATGATCGGCTCGTGGGCCGGCGCCATGGGCCAGACGCAGTTCATCCCCACGGCCTTCCTGTCGTTCGCGGTCGACGCCGATGGCGACGGCAAGCGCGACATCTGGGGCAGCATGGCGGACGTGACGGCCTCGACGGCCAACTTCCTGGCCGGCTCGGGCTGGCAGACCAGCCAGCCCTGGGGCCTCGAGGTGAAGCTGCCCGAGGGCTTTGACGCCGGCCGCGCCGACGACGCCATCCGCCAGGCCAGCGCGCAGTGGGCGGCCGAAGGTGTGCAGACGCTGGATGGCACGCCGCTGCCGGACATCGCCGACGGCGCGATCTTCCAGCCGGCGGGCGCGCGCGGCCCGGCCTTCCTCGTCGGGCCCAACTTCCGCACGCTGCTGCGCTACAACAACTCGACCAGCTACGCGCTTGCCGTGAGCCTGCTGGCCCAGCGCATCGCCGGCGGCCCGGGCGTGCAGGGCAGCTGGCCGCGCGACCAACAGCCCTTGTCGCGCGACCAGGTCAAGACGCTGCAAGCGGCGCTCAACGACCGCGGCTTCGCGGCCGGCGCCGCCGATGGCCAGGTCGGACCGACGACGCGCCAGGCCTTGCGCGCCTGGCAACGCAGCCTGGGACTGTCGGCCGATGGCTTCCCCACGCTGGAGCTGCTGGGCAAACTGCAGGCGCCTTGACGTGCGGCGTTCCGACTGCGCGCGTCTGTATGGATGTACAGTTGCGGCATGTCCGCCGTCGTCTCGCCGCCTCTCGTCGCCGACCCGTTCGAGAACCTCAACGACCAGCAGTGCGACGCCGTCCGCCACGGCAGTGACGGCGACACCCGCGCGCTGCTGGTGATCGCCGGCGCCGGCAGCGGCAAGACGATGACGCTGGCCGCCCGCGTGGCGCACCTGATCCAGCGCGGCGCCGATCCCCACCGGCTGCTGTTGCTGACCTTCTCGCGCCGCGCGGCCGGCGAGATGGTGCATCGCGCCGGCCGCATCGTGCACCAGGCGCTGCGCCTGCCGTCGACCACGCGCCCGCCGTCGCTGCCCTGGGCCGGCACCTTCCACGCGATCGGCGCGCGGCTGCTGCGAGACTACGCCCAGACGATCGGCCTGCCCGCCGATTTCACCGTGCTCGATCGGGCCGACGCCGAGGACCTGATGGCGCTGGCGCGCCAGGCGCAGGGCCTGGCCGCCACCAAGCTGCGCTTTCCGCAGAAGGCGACCTGCCTGGCCATCTACTCGCGCGTCGTCAACAGCCAGGGCACCGTCGATGGCGTGCTGCGCGAGGCGTTCCCGTGGTGCCAGGGCTGGGAGACCGAGCTCGGGCAGCTGTTCTCGGCCTATGCCGCGGCGAAGTCGCAGCAGCACAGTCTCGATTTCGACGACCTGCTGCTGTACTGGTCGGCGCTGATGGAGGCGCCCGAGCTGGCCGGCCACGTGGCCGCGCGCTTCGACCACGTGCTGGTCGACGAGTACCAGGACACCAACCGCCTGCAGGCCGCGATTCTGCGCGGGCTGCAGCCCGATGGCCGCGGCTTGACGGTGGTGGGCGACGACGCCCAGTCGATCTACGCCTTTCGGGCCGCCGAAGTGCGCAACATCCTCGACTTCCCGCTGCAGTTCGCGCAACCGGCCCGCGTCGTCGCGCTGGAGCGCAACTACCGCTCCACGCAACCCATCCTCGAGGCCTCGAACGCCGTCATCGCAGAGGCGCCGGAGCGCTATGCCAAGACGCTGTGGTGCGACCGGCCCTCGTCGGCCCGCCCGCGCATCGTCACGGTGCCCGACGAGATGGCGCAGGCGCGCCAGGTGGCCGACCGCGTGCTGGCGTGGCGCGAGGAGGGCATCCGCCTCAAGCAGCAGGCGGTGCTGTTCCGCACGGCGCACCACTCGGCGGCCGTGGAGCTGGAGCTGACCCGGCGGCGCATTCCGTTCGTCAAGTTCGGCGGCCTGAAGTTCCTCGAGTCCAGCCATGTGAAGGACGTGCTGGCGGTGCTGCGCTGGGCCGAGAACCCGCGCAGCCGGCTCGCGGGCTTTCGCGTCGCGCAACTGGTGCCGGGCGTGGGGCCGGCCAATGCGCGCAAGTTGCTCGATGCGATGGACGCGTCGGCCACGCCTGGCAGCGTGCTGCTCGAACACGCGATGCCCGCGGCCGCCCGCGAGGACTGGGCCGCATTCGCGGCGCTGTGGGCTCGCCTGCGCGAGACGCCCGCGTGGCCGGCAGATCTCGATGCGGTCAACGGCTGGTACCTGCCGCTGCTGCAACGGCTGCACGAGGACGCGCCGGCACGCCAGGCCGACCTGGCCCAACTGACGCAGATCGCCGGCGGCTATGCCGCGCGCGAACGTTTCCTGACGGAACTGACGCTGGATCCGCCGGCGGCCTCCAGCGATGAAGCCGGCCCGCCGCACCTGGACGAGGACTACATGATCCTGTCGACCATCCACTCTGCCAAGGGCCAGGAGTGGGGCGCGGTGCAGATCCTGAACGTCGTCGACGGCTGCATCCCGTCCGAGATGAGCACCGGCGATGCCAGGCAGATCGCCGAGGAGCGCCGGCTGCTGTACGTGGGCATGACGCGTGCGAAGCAGCACCTGGAGCTGATCGCGCCCCAGCGCTTCTTCGTGTCTGAACAGGCGCGCCATGGCGATAGGCACGTGTACGCGTCGCTCTCGCGTTTCATCACCGACAAGGCGGCGGAGTGCTTCGAGCGCGTGTCCGCGCAGCGTCCGCCGGGCGCGGAGGGCGCGCCCGGGCCGGCGGCGGTGCCGGACGTCAAGATCGATCTCGCGGCGCGCCTGCGCGATCGCTGGGGCCGCTGAGGAGGGTTCACAGCCGATTCACCTGGCCGCAAACGGAGGTGCCTGGCATGCTCTCGTTCGCGCCACGGTGCCCATGATAGAGACGCTCCGGCCGCGAACGAGAACGTGCCCGGCACCGATCCAAGCGCGGCCGGCGTCAGGCCCCGCCTCGAATCGCGATCAGCGCCTCGCTCTCCCGCAACGGCCCGACGCGATCCGATCCGGCGCCAGACACCTGCGGCAGCGCCTCTGCGAGTCAACGGCATGCCAGCACAACGGCGACGGGCCCGATCGTGTCATCCTGCGCGCAGTCGCAGGATCCACGCGACGACGGGTCAGCCCAGCGCGGTCTTGTACAGCGACAGCAGCTCGCCCCACGCGCGTTCGGCGTCGGCCTGGTTGTAGATCGGCTGGCCGTCGTCCATGGGCATGTCAGGCACGCACCAGCCGTGCTTCTCGGCGAACACCTCCACGCGGGCGGGGACGTGCGCGTCTTCGAAGGCCTTGCGCAGCTTGTCCTTGGCGTCGGGCTGCTTGGCGTCGTCGCTGCCGGCGATCGCGATCAGCAGGTTGGCCTTGATCTTTGGCGCCAGCAGATGGGGCGAGTCGGGCTTGTCGGTGACAAGTCCGCCGCCGTGGAACGAGGCGCCGGCGCCGATGCGCGCCGGCACCGTGGCGGCGGTGCGCAGCACCAGCGCGCCGCCCATGCAGTAGCCCTGCGTGCCGATCTTGCGGGCCTTGTCGACCTCCGGCTGGGCGTCGAGGAACTTGACGAATTCCACCGCATCCTTCTCGGCCGCGCCGGCGGCGCCGATCGAGCCCATCAGCGGGCCGATCTTGGCGAAGGTCGCCTTGTCCTTGAAGTCGACGTTGGCGGCCGTCTCGTAGAACGGCCCCTTGCCGATGCGGTAGAACGGGTTGGGCACCAGCACCGCATAACCCGCGCCGGCCAGGCGCCGGCCCATGTCGCGCATCGACGGCCGCAGCCCGAAGGCGTCGGGCCACAGGATGACGGCCGGGTGCTTGCCCTCGGCCGGGTGGAAGTAGGCGGCGTCGCAGCTGCCGTCGGGCGTGTTGATCGTGACGTTCTTCTCCACCACCGGCGGCCCGGCGGGGACAGCGGCGGCGGGCAGCGACGTCGCGGCGACGCCGGTGGCCACCGACAGGGCGACGAAGTCGCGCCGGCGCAGGTCGCCGCCGTCGGCAGAAGAAACGTCGGACTCTTGTTCGTGTTTCGCGCTCATTCCCGGGCTCCTGGTGCGAGAAAAGCCGGCCGGCGGCCGGCAAGGTGCCCGAGGATATCCCGCTGGGCTGAAACCCGCCGCAGCGGCCGGTTATCGCCCGAAAGGACGCGCGGATCGGCCCCGAGAGCGGAAAAAGCCGCGCCAAGCGCCCGCTGTCGCGCGGCAAGCCCGTGGCCAAGGTGGCTACACTAGGGCCACGATGCCAGATGAACCGAATTCAGTGATGCCCTCGCCGCCGCCGGTTTCGGCGCGGCCGAGCGTCATCCAGCTCGTCTTCCGGGAAAAGGGCGCGCTCTACGCCGCCTACATGCCCATCTTCGCCGAAGGCGGCCTGTTCGTGCCCACCACGCGCGACTACCAACTGGGCGACGACATCTACCTGCTGCTGACGCTGCCGGGCGATCCGCAGCGCTATCCGGTGGCCGGCAAGGTGGGCTGGCTGACGCCGGCCAACGCGCCGGGCGGCCGCACGCAGGGCGTGGGCGTGCGCTTTCCGGTCGACGAGAAGACGCGCCTGCTCAAGCTGCGCATCGAAGAGGTGCTGGGCACCTCGATCTCGTCCTCCAAGCCCACCCAGACCATCTGAGCCTCTCGCCAGCGGTTCGGCGCGCGCCTCGCGCCGGCCGGCGCGAGCCAGGTTGACCATGTACGTCGACTCCCACTGCCATCTTGCCTTTCCCGAGCTGAGCCAGCGCCTGGACGCGATCCTGGCCGACATGCGTGCGGCCGACGTCGGCGGCGCGCTGTGCATCTGCACCAGCATGGAGGAGTTCGAGGCCGTGCACGCGCTGGCCACGACGCACGACAACCTCTGGGCCAGCGTCGGCGTCCATCCCGACACCGAGGGCATGACCGAGCCTGACGTCGACACCTTGTGCGACTGGGCGCGGCGTCCCCGCGTGATCGCCATCGGCGAGACCGGCCTGGACTACTTCCGCCTCGAGGGCCGCTCGATCGCCGACATGGAATGGCAGCGCGAGCGCTTTCGCGTGCACATCCGCGCCGGCCGCCGCCTGGACCTGCCGCTGGTGATCCACACACGCCAAGCGAGCGACGACACGCTGGCCCTGCTGCGCCAGGAAGGCGAGGGCGCCGGCGCGGCGCCGCGCGGCGTCTTCCATTGCTTCACCGAATCCATGGACGTCGCGCGGGCGGCGCTGGATCTGGGCTTTCACATCTCGTTTTCCGGCATCCTCACGTTCAAGACCGCGGCCGAACTGCGCGAGGTGGCGCGCTTCGTGCCGCTCGATCGCTGCCTGATCGAGACCGACAGCCCCTACCTGGCGCCGGTGCCCCATCGCGGCAAGGTCAACACGCCGGCCTGGGTGCCGCACGTGGCGCATCTGATCGCCGACCTGAAGGGCATATCCAACACGGCGGTGGCCGACGCCACGCGGGCAAACTTCGAGCAACTTTTCGGTGTGACAGTCCCTGAGTCCGCCTGAGCCAGCCTTGCCGGCGTCGCCGCGTCACTCACCAGAGACTCCATCCATGCCATCCCGTTCGCGCGCCCTGGGCGTCGCCCTCGCCGCCACGCTGTGCGCCTGCACCGCGTTGGCCGCCACCTTCGACAGCGTCGACTTCTTCCGCGCCGTCAATGTCGACAACGACGAGGCCGTCGCCCGGATGCTGGCTGCCGGCCTCGACCCGAACCAGCTGGATCAACATGGCCAGCCGGCGTTGATCCTGGCGTTGCAGACCGAATCGCTGAAGGTGGCCAAGGTGCTGTGGGACGCCAAGGGCATCCAGATCGACATCCGCAACCACGCCGGCGAGACGCCGCTGATGATGGCGGCGCTCAAGGCGGAGGTCGATGCGGCCGCCGCGCTGGTGGCCCACGGCGCCGCCGTGCCGAAGGAGGGCTGGTCGCCGCTGCATTACGCCGCCACCGGCGGCAGCGCGGCGATCGTCCGGCTGCTGCTGTCCAA
>JBJMWF010000432.1:0-12597 GCA_045810265.1 Vitreoscilla sp.
AGATCGTCGAGTGCTCGTGCTCGATGCGTGCCTCCAGGAAGCGGTCGACCGTCTCGATGAAGTTCTTGCAGTGGAAACGGGTGTGGAAGCCCAGGATCGTCGAGCCCAGCATGCCCTGCAGGATCTCGCGCCGCCACGGGCAGATGCCGAACGACTCGGGGTTGGGCCAGGGGATGTGCCAGAACGTCAGGATGGTGGCGTTGGGCAGCTTCTCGCGCACCATCGCGGGCAACAGCGCGAAATGGTAGTCCTGCACCAGCACGATCGGATCCTCGCTGCGCGCTTCGGCCACGACCGCGTCGGCGAAGCGCTGGTTGACCGCCTTGTAGGCCTCCCAGTCCGACTCGCGGAACACCGGGCGTACGTGCGCCACATGGCACAGCGGCCACAGGCCTTCGTTGGCGAAGCCGAAATAGTAGCCCTGCTCCTCCTCGGCCGTCAGCCACAGGCGGCGCAGCTGGTAGTCGGCATGGCCCGGCGGCACCGCGACGCGGTCGTTGGCGTCGACCACATCGCGGTCGGCGTCGCCGCTGCCATGCGCGATCCAGGTGCCGGAACACGCCCTCATCACCGGCTCGACCGCGGTCACCAGGCCGCTGGCCGGACGCTTGACGATCACGCTGCCGTCCTTGGCATGCTCGTGGATGTAAGGCTCGCGGTTGGACACCACGATCACCTGGTCGCCGCGCAGCTGCGTCATCAGCAGCGCCTGCAGCCGCCCGGCGCTCCAGTCGGCCTCCGGGCCCTGCATGCGGCGGTACTCGTCTTCTAGGTCGCGCAGGCGTTCGCGCAGGTCGGCCGCGAAGGGCTGCAGCTCCACGGCTGTCGGCGACGAGGAGCCATCCATCGGGCTGATGATGCCCTCGCCGCGCAGCAGCGCACGCACGCCGGCGACCCAGCCGCGCCAGCTCAGTTGCGCCACCACCATCGTGATCAGCGCCATCACCAGGCCCAGGGCGGCGATCAGGCCGACCAGGTAGCGCCGGGTGTCCTGGCTGCGCTTCTCGATGAAGCTCAGGTCGTGCAGCAGCACCAGGCGGCCGACGATGACCGGCGCTGTCTGCGCCGTGGCCTCGGACGCCGCGGCGGCCGCGGCGGCGGCCATGTTGTCGCCCGGGGCGGAGGCGCCCGCGGCCGGCGGCGACGCGCTCGCGGCGTCGGCCGCGGTATCGGCGGCCACCACCGGGTGCGGCTGGTCGATGACCTCATGCATCGCCACGTGCACCGGGCCGCCATTGAGCATCAGCCGAGGGTCGCGGCGCGAGCTGATCTGCAAGGCGTCGAAGCAGTTCAGGTCGCCCGGGAACGCCGGCGTGCGCACCAGCATCTGGCCGTCCGGACTGCACAGGCCGATGGCGAACAGGCGCTCGTCCTGCAGCGCCCGGTCGAACAGCTTCTCGAGCTGGCGCGGGCGTTTCGCCCGCATCGCCTCGACCACCGAATCGGACAAGGCATTGGCCACGACGGCTCCGCGGCTATCGAGGTCGCGGGCGAACCAGCGCAGCGTGACGCCATCGACCAACGGCTGTACAAGATAGGCCGTGGCGATGACCACCGCGATGAGCGGCAGCAGGAAACGAAGTTGCAGCCGTATCGTCTGCACGATCGGCCAACGGAGGAAGGCAGGCCCGGCACTTGCCGGCGGAACCAAAGTTCCCTGGGTTCTATCTTTGTTCAAGGGACGATCCAATATCTGCAACCGAAGGCGCCCAGAAACAATGAGCAACCCCCAGGCTATTTCGAGTGCGCATGCCGCCTCGCTGGATCTGGCGATGATCGGCAATTGCGCCATCAGTGCGCTGGTCGATTCGAGGGCCCACGTGGTGTGGTGCTGCATGCCGAGGTTCGACAGCACGCCCATATTCGACGCTTTGCTGCAGTCGGCAAACGGTGTACCCGAGTCCGGCGCAATGGCAATAGAGATCGAGGGCCTGGCGCGCAGCGAGCAATCGTACGACGCCGGCACCGCGATCCTGCGCACCCGCCTGTGGGATGCACAAGGGCAGTGCGTCGAGGTGGTCGATTTCGCACCAAGATTCGTCACGCGCGACCGCGTGTTCCGCCCGGCGCAGCTCGTCCGACGTATCCGCCCGTTAGCCGGCCGGCCGCGCGTGCGCGTCACGGTGCGCCCGCACGGGGGTTGGGGCGCCGACCAGCCGCAGGTCACCCGCGGCAGCCACCACGTGCGTTTCGTGATGCCCGAGATCACGCTGCGCCTGAACACCAGCGTGCCCATCACCTACCTGTTGGATGGCACCTGGTTCGCGCTCGATCGCGAGATGAGCCTGTTCCTGGGCGACGACGAGACCATGGCCGGCGCCATCGACGACACGGCGCGCGAGTTCGAGGACCAGACCTCGCTCATGTGGCGGCACTGGACGCACCGCCTGGCGCTGCCGCTCGAATACCAGGATGCCGTCATCCGGGCGGCCATCACCCTCAAGCTGTGCCAGTACGAGGAGACCGGCGCCATCGTCGCCGCCATGACGACCAGCTTGCCCGAGGCGCCGCACAGCGGACGCAACTGGGACTACCGCTTCTGCTGGCTGCGCGACGCCTTCTTCGTGGTGCGGGCGCTCAACGGACTGTCGGAAGTCGGCACGATGGAGAAATACCTCGGGTGGTTGACCAACGTGCTGCACAAGGAGGCCGGGTCGGGCCATGTGCAGCCGCTGTACGGCATCGGCCTGGAGCGCGAGCTCGCGGAGTCCATCGTGCCGCACGCCGCCGGCTACCGCGGCATGGGCCCGGTGCGCATCGGCAACCAGGCGCACGAGCACTTCCAGCACGACACCTACGGCAACATCATCCTCGCGTCGGCGCAGTCGTTCCATGACCACCGGCTGTTCCGGCGCGGCGACGCGGCCGACTTCGCGGCGCTCGAGACCATGGGCGAACAGGCCTGGCGGCTGCACGACCAGCCCGACGCCGGCATCTGGGAGCTGCGCACGCGCGCCCGCATCCACACCTCGTCGTCGCTGATGTGCTGGGCCGCGTGCGACCGGCTGGCGCACATCGCGCTGCGCGTGTCGGCGCCCGATCGCGCGGCATTCTGGCGCGAGCGCGCCGACGTCATCCGCAGCAAGATCCTGCAGTTCGCATGGAGCGAGAAGCGCCAGGCCTATGCCGAGAGCTTCGGTGGCAGCGAGCTCGATGCCAGCGTGCTGCTGATGGGCGAGGTGGGCTTCGTGCCACCGAACGATCCGCGCTTCATCAGCACCGTCGAGGCGATGGAGAAGACGCTGTGCGACGGCGCCTTCATGCGCCGCTACGAGGCCGCCGACGACTTCGGCCGGCCCGAGACCACGTTCAACATCTGTTCGTTCTGGCGTGTCGACGCGCTCGCGCGCATCGGCCGGCGAGACGAAGCGCGCGAAGCGTTCGAGGCGCTGCTCTCCCGGCGCAACCCGCTGGGCATTCTCAGCGAGGACATGAACCCCGACACCGGCGAGCTGTGGGGCAACTTCCCGCAGACCTATTCGATGGTGGGCATCATCCATGGAGCGCTGCGGCTGTCGGCGCCGTGGGACTCGGTGGTCTAGGCGCCGGTCGCGCAGACAGCGCACCCCCCGCGTTTGAGCGCCCGCTAGGGATTTCATCGGCGGCGTGCGCTCGTCAACACTCGCCCTGCCGACCGTGCCAGGGCAACGCCCGCGAAGACATGGCCGCGCGCAACCGGTGGCTCCGCAGGGCAGGATCCACGCACGCCGCCGATCCCTTTCGGCATGGTTGCCCATCGTCCTGCCAGAGGAGTTCAGCCATGTCCGACAACAATCCCGTGCTCGATCCCACCATCGGCACCACGCCGGTCACCCTTCCCACCCAGGACGCATGCTGCCAGAGCCCATGCGATCCCGCGTGGCGCAACAAGCCCACCTGCACCCTCTTCAACGAGACGCGCAGCGTGACGCTGCCGCTCGGGGTCGATGGCGTGGCCGCCGAATTCGCCCGCGGTCGCATCGTCATCAACGTCACCTTCGCGCATTCGCTGTGCCTGGTGGGCAAGCAGCATGGCGGCCTGGCTTATACGCTCACGCTGCTGCCAGGCGAGAAGATGAACGTCTACCAGAGCGACCGTTATCGCCGCACGACTTCGGAGACGGAGCGCTACTCGGTGCAGACCACCTTCTCGCAGTTCGTCTCGGCGCTGCACCAGCAGCACAGCAGCAAGGATTCGAGTGCCTTGCAGCAGGTCCTCAACAGCCAGACCTCGAGCGCCAACGTCGGCGCGAGCGGCGGCATCAACCTCGGGCTGTTCAGCCTGGGCGGCAGCGGCGGCGCAAGTTCGACGTCGAGCTCGAGTTCGGTCGAAAGCCTGTCGGTGAACACCAGCTCCAGCGAGTTCGTGTCGATCGCGCAGCAGGCCTCGCAATACACCGACCTGCAGCGCTCGATCACCGTCAGCACCTACGAGGATTCGGAGAGCGTCACCACCACGCAGCGCACGCTGGTCAACAACAATCGCTGCTACGCCGTGACGTATTTCGTGCGCAAGGTGGTCGACGTCTACCAGAGCTCCACGCGGCTGCTGGCGATCACCTTCCAGGTGAGCGAGGGCAACTACGTCTCACCCGTTCTGACACCGGCCCAGATCGCGCAGATCCCGGCGGCGCTGCGGCCCGCGGTCGAGGCGGTGCTCAAGCTCTTGCCGCCGGTGGGCGAGACGACGCAGCATCCCGCGCTGGTCACCGTGCCGACCGACGGCGTCGTCTACGACCCCGAGCTGGCGCACTGCTGCGTGCAGGATCCGGAGCTGGAGCTGGCCGAGCGCATCCGGCTGTCGCGCGAACAGGCCGAGGCGCAGCGCGTCGGCCTGGAAGTGCAGCTGATGGCGCTCGAGGTGCAGCGCCGCCAGGCCTTGTTGGCGGCCGGCACCTTGACGCCCTTCCTGCTCGAAAGCAGCCCCGCCTGAACGCGGGCTACCCCGGCCAGGGGAGGCGGCCCGTCTTGACGCGTCGGCGCACGCTCACTATGGTGGGCGGCCCGCGCCGTCGCGCGCGTGCGCCGCACCGAGGAGTCCCGACTTGACCATCCCCCGCGTCGCCGTCATCGTCGTGCACGGCGTGGCCGACCAGCAGCCTGGCCAGACGGCGCGCGCCGTGGTCGACCTGCTGGTGTCCTCGGCGCCCGACGGTGCCCGCTACACCTCGTCGTCCACCGAGGACCTGACGCTGCGCGTCGCGCCCTTGCCCCCGCAGCCGGAGGCGGTACCGCATGCAGAGCAGGCCGCGCCGGCCACGCCGCGGGGCGAGGACCGGCCCCTGATGAAGTCGCTGCTGCAGTCGGCCCGCTCGGACTTCCAGCGCGAACGCTGGGCCGCGGCGCCGGAGGTCTCCGCTCATGCGGCGCCTTCAGGCATCGCGGCGCCCCCCGCCGCGGCTGACCGCGGCATCGCCATCACCAACTACCTGCTCGCCAAGCACCTGCGCAACGGCGCGGCGCCCGAGAGCTACGACACGACGCGCATCTCGCTGCAGCGCCACGACGTCGGCCCGGACCAGCTCGCCGATGACGCCGACGTCAGCGCGCAGGTCGACGTCTTCGAGATGTACTGGGCCGACCTCTCGCGCCTGTCCGGCGCCGTGCCGCGCATCGTCGCGGAGCTGTTCACGCTGGTGTTCCGGCTCTCCAAGCTCGGCCGCGAGACGGTGGACGAGATGTGGGGCCAGCTCACGCGCGCGCGTAGCCCCGGGGCGCGCTGGGGACGCACACTGGCGGCCGCCTGGAACGTCGTGGCGTGGCTGCAGATCGCCCTCGACTGGATGTTCGTCAATGGACTGGCGCTGCTGTTCACGCAGCTGGCCCTGCTCGGCGTTCTGCTGGTGGCGCTGGGACTCACATCGGGCGTGGCGCCGAACACCGCCTCCGACGCCGCGGTGGTGGCGCTGCGCGAGGCATGGCTGCATCGCGGCGTCGCCATCGCGCTGGCCATCCTGGCGGTGCTGCGCATGATCTACCGGCGTGGCGACGGCAAGTGGCTGCAGTTCGCCGCGCCGCTGGCGGTCATCGTCGTCTCTGTCTGCGCACTGGCCTTCGCGCCCGCCTTGCTGCAATGGATCACGGCGGCAGCGCTGCTGGCGATCCTGACCGCGCTCAACGAATACGCGCTGCGCGTCGCCGACGATCGCTTCCCGTTGGTGCACGCGGTGGGCCGCTGGATGTGGATCGCGTCGGCGCTGCTGATGCTGGGCAGCGCGGTGCACGAGACGCAGGCCGGCGTGGCGCCGGCATGGCGCGACGTCTGGGTGCATGCCGCGCTGTTCACCACCGAGTGCGTGCTGCTGGCGATCAAGTGGTGGTGGATTGTCGCCGGGCCGCTGCTGGTGGTCTGGTTCGTCGCCGGCCAGGTCGCGCGCGCCGAGTCGGGCTACGCCTCGCGCGCAAGCATCGCCACCGGCCGCCTGGGCATCACCGTGTCGTTCGGCATGTTCCTGGCCATGGCGATGACGGTCTGGGCGCTGATCGACAACGCGCTGGACGCATCGGTGCAAGGAACCGGCTATCGCCCCTGCATCTTCGCGATGGCGCCGGCAGCGCCCCCGGCCGTCGCGCCGCGGGGCGCCGGCCAGAACGCCTGCATGTGGACCAGCGACGATGCCCGCACCGCCGCCGCGCAGCAGTCGATGCCGGCCGCGCAGGCCGTGCTCGAAGATCGCTACGTCAAGAGCACCAGCGCCTTCTCGCTGCTGGCCACGCTGCTGCTGATGCTGGTGGCCTACCTGCTGACGATGTTCGCACCCAGCGTACTGGCCGAGCTCAAGCTGATCGCCGACTCGCGGCGCGATGCGCACCAGCAGGAGCTGGACAAGCGCCACCCGCTGCCGGCGCGGGCGACGCTGCGCCAGCGAACGCAGCACGCGCGTGCGCTGGGCCGCTGGTTGACGGCGGCCTATCGGCGGCTCGACCTGGCCGTCGCCGTCATCAGCGCGCTGGGCGTGACGCTGAGCCTGGGCATCGCTGCGCTGTTCCTGACCACGGTGTTCGAGCACGACAAGGTCAGCCAGTGGCTGGACGGCGTCGGGCTGGCGAGCGTGGTCGCGCTGCTGGGCAGCCTGGAACACGGCGTGTCATCCGTGTCGCAGAGCCTGTTCACGCCGCTGCAGGCCGCGGTGTTCAGCGCCGCCGGCGTCGGTGCGGCGCTGTCGGCACTCGGCGGCCAGCTCTCACGCCGCCTGCCCGCGCTGCGCGCTCCGCTCGACGTGGCGATGGACGTGGACAACCACTTCCGCGAGTTCCCGCGCACCAACATCCCGCGCGCCCACATCTTCTCGCGCTACGCCGCCCTGCTCGAACACGTGCGCTCGCAAGGCTATGAGCGCCTCGTGGTCGTCTCGCACAGCCAGGGCACGGTGATCAGCGCGGAGCTGCTGCGCTTTCTGTCCAGCCGCGCGCAGCTCGCGCCGGCGGGGGGCGACACGCCCAGGGTCGGCGGCGGGCCGCTGCCGCCGGTCAGCCTGTTGACGCTGGGCTGCCCGCTGCGCCAGCTGTACGGCGCGCGCTTTCCGGGCCTGTATGCCTGGGTGCTCGCCCGCAACGGCCAGGTGTTCGGCCCGCGCGCGGGCGACGTGGGCGTGCAGCGCTGGATGAACGCATTCTGCAGCGGCGACTACGTCGGCCGCTGGCTGTGGAGCGATGCGGCGCAGGAGCCGGTGTTGAAGCATCCGACCGACTACGCCGTCGGCACCGACCCGTTCGGCCGCGTCGATGTCTATGGCGGCTTCAACCCAACGCCGCCGGCCGAGGCGCAGCTGCGCCACGCGCCCGAGGTCGAAGTCTGCCTGGGCCTGGGCGCGCACACGCACTACTTCGAGCGCGACCAGGCGACCGTCGCCTGGATGATCGACTACCTGATACGAGCCGGTGCGCCGGTCGACGAAGCGACGGCCGATCGGCAGGCGCCGCGCCAGGTGCCGACGATCGCGGCAGAACCGGGCCTGCCGCCGCTGGCGGTCGACGCCGAGGCCTCGGTGGTGTCCGACGGCATCGCGGCACCGGCGGCGGCGCCGGACGCGACCGCTCCGCCGGCGTCCCCGGCCACGTCCTGAGGAGCTGGCACCGCGTTTGCCATCGGGGTTCGTCACCCGCCAATCCCGGCGGCGAACCGCAATCTACAGCGCGGTCGCGCAGCCCAACCAGGACATGCTCATGCAAACCACCCGCCTCTTCTCCTTCGCCGCCCTCGTCACGGCCGCCGCGCTTGCCGGCTGCTCGACCACCGCCAGCGTCACCAAGCCAAGTCAGGGTGACCATCCCAGCACGGCCGAATCGCGCCACGCCGTCGATGCCAGCTACCAGGAAACGCTGGATCGCCTCTACGCCACCACGCCCGGCAGCCGCGAGCTGGTGTCCAAGGCGCGTGGCGTGCTGGTCTTCCCGCGCGTGATCTCGGCTGGCCTGGTCATCGGCGGCGCCTACGGCGAAGGCCAGCTGCGCGAGCGCGGCCGCGTCGAGGGCTACTACCGCACCACCACCGGCTCGGTGGGCTGGCAGATCGGCGCGCAGTCGCGCGCGCTGGTCTTCCTGTTCATGACCGAGGACGCGCTGCAACGCTTCAAGGCCGGCCACGGCTGGTCCGCCGGCGTCGACGCCTCGGTGGCCTTGCTGACCGTGGGGGCCAACGGCGCGATCGACGCCAACGCCGAACGCGCGCCCACCGTGGCCTTCGTCATGACCAACGCCGGCATCATGGCGGGCGCGACGCTGGAAGGCACCAAGGTCACGCGCATCGACGAATAAGCCTCGAACCTGCGGACCTGGCAGGCGCGCGCCTGCCGGTTCACCGCCCCGCCCATCGCCGCCGGTTTCGCGGAGCCGGCGGCGATTTCGCGTTCCGGGCGTCAACACGCTCGCCGCCCCGGGTAAGACCTCCTCCAACGCCTTCGGCTCTGCATAGAATCGAACGCAAAAGGGGATGGCGGGATGAGCGCATGGAATGAGTTGAGTACCACGGGCCGGCTCGGGCGCGCGGGCTTCTGGCTGCGCAACGCGGTCGGCCTGCCGATCTGCCTGGGCCTGTGCGTCGCCGCCGATTCGATGGCCGGCCCGGCCGTCGGCCTGGTCGCCGCCGCCTTGACGACGCTGATGCTGGTGTCCACCTGGGGCCGCCGCCTGCACGATCGTGGCCGCTCGGCCTGGTGGCTGCTGCTGACGGCACTGCCCGTGCTGGGCGCGCTGGTGCTGATCGTCGACTGCGCCTTCCTCGGCCCGCGCGAGAGCGGCCAGCGCTTCGGCGCGCGGCCCGGCGTCGCGCTCGATTACCGAACCGTGTGACGAGGACGACCATGAGCAACCACCACATCGTCAACGACGTCACGCAGCTCAATCCGGTGCGCGTGATGGCCATCGTCGCACCGACCTCGGTCGAGGAGGTGCAGGAAGCGATGCGCCGCACCAGCGGGCCCGTGTCCATCGGCGGCGGCCGCTTCAGCATGGGCGGCCAGACGGCCAGCCCCGGCAGCCTGCACTTCGACATGCGCACGATGAACCGCGTGCTGTCGTTCTCGCCGGGCGATCGCACGATCCGCGTGCAGGCGGGCACGCGCTGGTGCGACATCCAGAAGTTCGTCGATCCGCACGACCTGTCGGTCAAGATCATGCAGACCTACGCCAACTTCACGGTCGGCGGCGCGCTGAGCGTGAACTGCCACGGCCGCTACGTGGGCCTGGGGCCGCTGGTGCTGTCGGTGCGCAACCTGCGCATCGTGCTGCATGACGGCTCGGCCGTCGACTGCGACCGCCAGCGCAACCCCGAGATCTTCTACGGCGCGATCGGTGGCTATGGCGCGCTCGGCGTCGTGTGCGAGGTGGAGCTGGATCTGGCCGACAACAAGCGCGTCAAGCGCACGCACGCGGTGATGCCGCTGGCAGACTACTGGGCGCACTTCAAGAACACGGTGCGCAACAACCCGAAGGCGGTGTTCCACAACGCCGACCTGTACGCGCCGCACTACAGCTCGCTGCGCTCGGTCACCTGGGTCGAGACCGACGAGGCCGCCACCACGTCCAGCCGTCTGCAGCCGCTGCGCAAGTCCTATCCGCTGCACCAGTACTTCCTGTGGGCGGTCTCCGAGACGCCGTTCGGCAAGGAGCGGCGCGAGCGCCTGATCGATCCGCTGCTGTACCTGCGCAAGACGGTGCACTGGCGCAACTACGAAGCCGGCTATGACGTCGCCGAGCTCGAGCCGCCGGCGCGCGAGCAGCGCACCTACGTGCTGCAGGAGTACTTCGTGCCGGTCGAGAAGCTCGAGGAATTCGTGCCGCTGATGGCGGCCATCCTGCAGCGCCACCGGGTCAATGCGCTCAACGTGTCGATCCGCCACGCGATGCCCGACCGCCATACCGCGCTTGCGTGGGCGCCCACCGAGACCTTCGCCTTCGTCCTGTATCACAAGCAGCGCACGCGCGAGAACGCCAAGAGCCGCGTCGGCGTGTGGACGCGCGAGCTGATCGACGCCGTGATCTCGGTGGGCGGCACCTACTACCTGCCCTACCAGCCGCACGCCACGAGCGAGCAGTTCCACCGCGCGTATCCGCAGGCGGCCGACTTCTTCGCCTTCAAGTGGGAGATGGATCCGCACTTCCGCTTCACCAATGCGCTGTGGGACAAGTACTACCGCGCCTGGCTGGAGCGCGCGCAACCGGTGCCCGCCCCGCGCTTCTCGAGCGAGTTCCACCAGGTGTTCGGCGACGTGCACCTGTCCGACGCCTTCTACCGCTTCCTGCAGGCGGTGTTCCGCACCGTCCCCGAGGACAGGCTGCACCACCTGATCCGCCAGGCCTGCCAGCTGCACCGCGACGAGGAGAGCGTGTATCGACACATCCAGCGCGAGTTCGGCGCCATCAAGCCGCTGCTGGCCGACCTCACGCACGCGCTGCCGTCGCTGCGGCGGCAGAAGCAGGAGATGACGCAGCAGACCTTGCAGGTGCTGGGCGAGCGTCGCCAGTTCACCGGCTACGCCGAGATCGGTTCCAAGGGCCGCTACTACCGGGGCCTGGCCGGCGCGCTCAAGTTCAAGGGGCCCAAGTACTTCATCGACGAGAGGCCGCAATCGTTCTCGCCGCCCGACATCGTCGAACGTGGCCAGATCGCGCGGCTGGGCACGCAGCTGCCGCTGGACGACTACGCCCCGCTGCCCGAGAGCATCGCCGACCAGAGCCTGGACTTCGTCGGCTGCTACGTCGGCCTGCACCACATGACGCTGGACAAGCTCGGGCCCTTCCTGGCCTCGATCCGCCGCGTGCTGCGTCCGGGCGGCGTGTTCATCGTGCGCGAGCACGACGTGCGCGACGAGAACGTGCGGGCGCTGGTCTCGCTGGCCCACACCGTGTTCAATGCGGGCCTGGCCGAGACCTGGGAGACCAACGCCGCCGAGCTGCGCCTGTTCGAGCCGGTCACCACCTGGACCAGGCGCCTGGACGAGGCGGGTTTCGACGACAGCACCCACCGCGTCCTGCAGGACAACGACCCGACCGACAACACGCTGCTGTGCTTCGTGCGGCGCGCTGACGGCGTGGCGACCAGCCGTTCCGCGACCAAGGCGGTGTCCGCGTGACGCGCGCGGGCTGGCGCGCCTGGGCGCTCGCGGGCGCGCTGGGCGTGTGCGCGTTCGCGCAAGGGGCCGACCTGCGGATGGCCACCGACCCGATAACCGCCGCGCCCGCCGCCGCATCGCCGGTGTTGACCGCGCCGCCCGAGCATCGCCGCCCGCCTGACCAGACCTTCCTGACGTTTCCGGAGTGGTTCCTGGTGCACAGCCCGGCCGAGTATGCGCACTACCTGGCCAGCGGCGCGCCGGTCAGCGCCTTCCCGCTGTTCGCGCACGTCGCGCAGTTCTGGCAGGCCTATGCCGCGGTGACGCACGAGGTCAGCCGCTTCCCGTTCAACGGCGGCTACCACCTGATGATCTGCGTCATCGGCACCAGCACCACCGTCGAATACACCCTCAAGGGTATCTACGAGCACACCCTCGGGCGGCTCGCACAGGCCACGGTCGCCGGCACCGAGCAGGTGCCGGAGGAACGCTTCGCGGCGGCCTATGCGCAGCGCTATGTCGACTTCATCCGCGTCGACCCGTGGTACCTGTTCGACTTCGGAGTCGAGCTCAAGACCTTGTGGTCGGACGCCCCGACCTCCGGACCGAACCTGCTGCGCCGCTGGGAGCGCCGCTTCCTGCTGACGACCGAGCTGCTGGTCAAGAGCGGCTACGGCAAGCTGATCAAGCAGGGAACGCAATCGATCTATGACGCGCCCAAGCCGGTGACCGCGGTGGTGCTGACCGGGATGCCGTCGCGCGATGCGGCGCATCCCGAGCTGGTGGTGCTGCAGAGCGCGGGCCCGCAGGTGCTGGCCACGATCCCGCGCTACGAAGGCTTCACCGCCTACGCACGCTGGCTGGCCGCCAGCCACGCCGAGTTCCGCGAGATCGCGGGCAACGACGGCGACGTGCTGGTGAGCCTGCTGGTGCCCGCCGCCTGGCAGCCCGACGCCGGCACCCGGGTGCTGTTCGAGCAGCCCATGCTCACCACGCCGGGCCGCAAGCGCAGCGTGGTCGCGCTGCCGGTCGCGCACCTGGGTGCACTGTTGCGCGCGCTCGGACC
>JBJMWF010000433.1:0-6162 GCA_045810265.1 Vitreoscilla sp.
ACGCGCGGTGCTGCGCCTGCTCGACAAGGGCGAGCAGAAGTTCAGCCTCGAGTCGCTGGGCATGGACGGCGATGTGCTGGAGCAGTTCAACCGGCTGGTGCAACAGCCCCACGGCATCGTGCTGGTGACCGGCCCGACCGGCTCCGGCAAGACCACCACGCTGTACGCCTCGCTGACGCGGCTGGACACACGCACCTCCAACGTGCTGACGGTGGAAGACCCGGTCGAGTACGAGCTGCCCGGCATCGGGCAGACGCAGGTCAACCCGAAGATCGACCTGACCTTCGCCAAGGCGCTGCGCGCGATCCTGCGGCAGGATCCCGACGTCGTCATGATCGGCGAGATCCGCGACTTCGAGACTGCGCAGATCGCCATCCAGGCCTCGTTGACGGGCCACCTGGTGCTGGCCACCGTGCACACCAACGACGCGCCGTCGACGGTGGCGCGCCTGATCGACATGGGCGTCGAGCCCTTCCTGCTCAGCTCGTCGCTGCTGGGCGTGCTGGCCCAGCGCCTGGTGCGCAAGCTGTGCGAGTACTGCAAGCGCGAGGACGAACAGCACCGCTGGCATCCGGTGGGCTGCGAGCACTGCGTCAACTCCGGCTACAAGGGCCGCACCGGCGTCTACGAGCTGCTGGTCGTCGACGACTCGATCCAGGCCCTGATCCACGGCCGTGCGCCCGAGCAGGAGCTGATCAAGGCGGCGACCGCCAACGGCATGCGCTCGATGCGCGAGGACGGCGAGCGCCTGGTGGCCGAGGGCGTCACCTCGCTCGAAGAAGTCGTGCGCGTGACCCGCGACTAGACAACGGAACGGCCAAGCGTCCATGCCCGCCTACAAGTACGAAGCCCTCGACGGCAACGGCAAATCATCCAACGGCATCGTCGAAGCCGAGTCGATGAAGGCCGCGCGCTCGCACCTGCGCGGCTTGCAGCTGGTGCCGCTGGGCCTGACGCCGGTGGCTGTCGTCGAGTCCGCGGGCGGCCAGGGGCGCTTCTCGCGCAAGGCGTTCTCGTCATCGGGCTTGGCCGTGTGGACGCGCCAGCTCGCCGGCCTGGTGGCCGCGGGGCTGCCGCTGGAACGCGCCTTGACCGCGCTGGCCGACGAGGCCGAGGAGCAGCGCCAGCGCGACCTGATCGCGCACCTGCGCAGCGAAGTCAACGGCGGCGCCACGTTCGCGCGTGCGCTGGGCACGGTGCCGCGCGAGTACGACGAGGTCTATCGCGCGGTCGTCGCCGCCGGCGAGCAGAGCGGCGCGCTGGGCCGCGTGCTCGAGCGCCTGGCCGACGACCTCGAGGAGCGCCAGTCGCTCAAGGGCAAGCTGATCGGCGCGGCGCTGTATCCGGCCATCGTATCGGTGATCGCGGTGATCATCGTCACCTTCCTCGTCACCTATGTGGTGCCCCAGGTGGCCTCGGTGTTCGCGAGCAGCAAGCACGCGCTGCCCTTCCTGACCGAGATGATGCTGTCCATCAGCGCCCTGGTGCGCCAATGGGGCCTGCTGGCGGCCGCGCTGCTGGTGCTGGGCGGCATCCTGTTCAGCGCCGCCCTGCGCCAGCCCGCGTTCCGGCTGCGTTTCGACGCCGCCTTCCTCAACCTGCCGCTGGCCGGACGCCTGGCGCGCGGCTACAACGCGGCGCGCTTCGCCGGCACGCTCGCGATGCTGGCCGGCGCCGGGGTGCCCATCCTGAAGGCGCTGCAGGCGGCCGCCGAGACGCTGGGCAACCACGCCTTGCGGGCGGACGCGATGGAGGCGCTGGTGCAGGTGCGCGAAGGGGCGCCGCTGGCGTCGGCGCTGGCCGCGCACAAGCGCTTCCCGGGCCTGCTGGCCATGTTCGCGCGCCTGGGCGAGCAGACGGGCCAGTTGCCCGTGATGCTCGATCGCGCGGCGCGCCAGCTCAGCAACGAGGTGCAACGCCGCGCCTTCGCGCTGGCCACGCTGCTCGAGCCGCTGCTGATCGTGGCGATGGGCGGCGTGGTGCTCGTGATCGTGCTGTCGGTGCTGCTGCCGATCATCCAGCTCAACGACTTCGTCAAGTAAGTTCCTGCGCCGCCGGGAGGCGGCCGGCGGGAAAGCGCCGATACCCGGATCCGGGTATTGACTGGCGCCCAGTCGCATTTACTGAATACCGTTCTTCAATATGACCAGTTGAAACCGGCCTTAATACCCTAATCGCGATTTCAAGCGATATTGAAGGGCCAAGCCGAAGCGTGGTGGGGCGGTACTTTCATCCGTTCCGGCCGGCCACCATCGGGCAAACCGAGGAAAACTCCAACAACAGCCTCGTTGTCGAGCGTCGACGGAATCCGTCTCCAAGAAAGTATGCACATACTATTTTCTTATTTTATCGGATACTGGTCTTGTAGTGGTTATCCATCATGTCAGTTTCGTGACGCAGACTTACGCTGACTTCCGATTCGAAGGATTTCCGGTGCGACCACGCCCGAATCGTTGAAACCGTGGCGACACCGTCTTTCGGATCAAGTCCAGCGTCCCCTCCCCGAGAGACGCTCCCTGCCCGGAAATCACGGAGAACAAGCATGCCCACGAACGACACCGCGCGCCTGCGCACGCTGCAGATGCTGGCCGCCCTCTCGGCGGCCGTCGCAGCCACCTGTCCCACGGCCGCCATGGCCGCCAATCCGCCCAACTGCTCGGCCTGGAGCTCCTCGGTCGCCTACACGGCCGGCGCGGTGGTCATCGACCAGGGCAAGACCTACACCGCCAACTGGTGGACGCAGGGCAACGAACCCGTCACCAACAACGGCGGTGCCGGCTCCGGCCAGCCCTGGACGCTTTCCAGCGGCTGCTCGTCCCCGACACCCTCGCCCACGCCGGCTCCGACGCCGTCGCCGACCCCTTCACCGACGCCGGCGCCGACTCCCTCGCCCACGCCGGCACCGCCGCCCGCCGGCTCGGTGTTCTATGGTCCGTACAAGGACATCACCGTCAGCATGAACTGGAACACCAACGTCATCTCGACGGCGGTGACGGGCACGCTGTCGCCGGTGCTCAGCGTCAAGCCGGCCAAGCTCAGGGAGATCACCTGGGCCTTCGCCACCGGCGCCTGCGGCAGCGAGAACTGGGGCGGCCTGTCGGCCTCCGCGGTCGCCGCCGCCAACGTGCAGAACTTCGTCAGTGCCGGCACCAAGTACGTCATCTCGACCGGCGGGGCCGCGGGGTCGTTCACTTGCGCCAGCGACGCCGACTTCGAGACCTTCGTCAACCGCTACGCGTCGTCCAGCCTGGCCGGCATCGACTTCGACATCGAGGCGGGCCAGTCGTCGGCCGACATCGACAACCTGGTCACCCGCGTCAAGAACTCGCAGTCCAAGCACCCGGGCCTGCGTTGGAGCTTCACGCTGGCCACGCTGGGCGGCAACTCGCCGCAGAGCCTGGGCTCGATGGGCGTGACGGTGATGGCCTCGATCAAGTCGCACGGCCTGACCAACTACATCATCAACTTGATGGCGATGGACTACGGCAGCGCGATCGCGTCGAACTGCACGCTCAACTCGAGCGGCAAGTGCGACATGGGCAAGTCGGCGATCCAGTCGGCGGTCAACCTGCACAACTACTACGGGGTGCCGTATTCGCAGATCGAGATCACGCCCATGATCGGCGGCAACGATGCGACGGACGAGATCTTCTCGATCTCCGATGCCGCCACCCTCAGCAGCTGGGTCAAGGCCAACGGCGTGTCGGGCATCCACTTCTGGTCGCTCGACCGGGACAAGGACTGTGCGCCCGGCTACGCCTCGGCCACCTGCAACAGCTACGGCAGCGCCGGCACCTGGGGCTTTTCCAACGCGTTCATCAGCGACCTGGGTCTCTGAGACGCTTGATCGACGGGGCGGCGCACGGTGCGCCGCCCTCACGACGGCCGGCCCGCCCTGCAGCGTTCCGGCCGTCGGCCCTTTGGCCGCACCCCACAACCGCTTTCCCAAGGAGCAGACCATGTCTGAATTCCGCACCCGCACGAGCGCGCGACAGCGCAAGATCGAACTGCTGATCGCTCTCAGCGCCGCCGTCGCCGGCGCCGCCTCGCTTGCCCCGACGACCGCCGCGGCGGCCACCGTCGAATGCCAGGCCTGGGTCTCGTCCATCGCCTACGTCGCCGGCGACACCGCGATCCGCAACGGCGTCAGCTACAAGGCCAACTGGTGGACGCAGGGCAACGACCCGGCCACCAACAACGGCGGCGCCGGCAGCGGCCAGCCGTGGACGAAGATCACGAGTTGCTCGGGCACGCCAACCCCGGCCCCGCCGCCGCCCACGCCGGCTCCTCCGCCGCCCACGCCCGCGCCGCCACCGCCGACGCCCGCACCGCCGCCGCCTGCACCGGCCCCTTCGCCGTCGCCCACGCCGCCCTCCGGCCACTGGCTGGTCGGGTACTGGCACGACTTCACCAACCCGTCGGGCAACACCTATCCGATCTCCCAGGTCAGCAACGACTGGGACGTGATCATCGTGGCTTTCGCCGACAACGCGGGCAACGGCAACATCAGCTTCACCGTCGACCCGAACGCGGGCAGCGAGGCGCAGTTCATCGCCGACGTGGCCGCCAAGCACAAGGCCGGCAAGAAGGTGGTGCTGTCGGTCGGCGGCCAGAACGGCTCGATCTCGCTGGACAACGCGACGATGGTGACCAACTTCGTCAACAGCGCCTACGCGTTGATCCAGAAGTTCGGCTTCGACGGCATCGACCTGGACCTGGAGACCGGCGTCTCGCAGGGCACCGCGATCCAGACCAACCTGGTCACCGCGATGCGGCAGCTCAAGGCCAAGGTCGGCTCGTCGTTCTACCTGTCGATGGCACCCGAGCATCCGTACGTGCAGGGCGGCTACGTTGCCTACGGCTCGATCTGGGGCGCCTACCTGCCGATCATCGACGCGCTGCGCAACGATCTCACCGAGATCCACGTGCAGTACTACAACAACGGCGGGTTCACCTACGACAACGCGAGCAACCAGCAGGTGTCCGAAGGCAGCGTCGACGGCCTGGTGGCCGGCAGCCTGATGCTGATCGAGGGCTTCACGACGGCCTATGGCAGCGGCTGGCACTTCAACGGCTTGCGGCCCGACCAGGTGGCGTTCGGCGTGCCTTCGGGCACCAGCTCGGCCAACACCGGTTTCGTCACGCCGACGGTGATCAACAACACCCTGACCTGCCTGACGCGTCTGACCAACTGCGGCAGCATCAAGCCGGCCAAGGCCTACCCGACCTTCCGCGGCGCGATGACGTGGTCGATCAACTGGGACAGGCACGACGGCTACAACTTCTCGGTGCCGACCCGCGCGGCGCTGAACGCGCTGCCCTGACTCTTGCTGGACGTCGTCGGGAAAAGCGAAGGGGCGCCTCGGCGCCCCTTTCTCCTTCTCGTGGCCGCTTGACGAGGGTGGATCCTGCGACTGCGCGCAGGATGACTGCAGCGTGTCATCCTGCGCGCAGTCGCAGGATCCACCCCGGCCAGTTGCTCTCTCTAGAGCGTCAAGTCACCCACGAACAAGACCGGGCCGGTGGGCCCGCCCGTCGGCGAGCCGCCCAAGGGTTCGAGTGTGACCGCCAGGCCCTTGGTGTCCGCCGGCAGCCCGTGCTTGTTGACCGCGGTGAGCTTGTCGGCCGCGATCACGCCCAGCGACGCCGGCGGGCCGTCCTTCTTCAGCGCCCACAACTCGAGCGAGCGATCCGGCGTCAACGCGACCCGCTGCAGCGGCTGGATCGAGAGCTGCCGGCGATCCGCGCTGAGGCCGGCGACCAGCGTCTCCGTCCCCTGGGTCGCATGCAGGACGACGATCATCGGCGCCTCGGTCGGCCCGTTGTGCGTGGACGTGGCCAGCACCACGGCGACCACGGTGGCGGCGGTGGCGAAGGCTTGCCAGAAGCGCAGCCGCATCGGCGAGGCCTTGGCCGGCGCCGTCCAACCGAGCTTGCCTTCGATGGCGCTCCAGACGCGCGCCGGCGGCCGCACCGGCTCGGCCTTCAGGGCCATCGGCAGCAGGCGTCTTTCCCAGTCGGCGACAGCCGCGCGCAGCGCCGGATGGGCCGGCAACAGCGCCTCGAAGCGGCGCCGCGCGCCACCGGTCAGCGTGCCCAGCACGTATTCGGCCGCGAGCCGGTCGGGCAGTTCCCCGCGGAACACGTTCATGACGTCGCTCC
>JBJMWF010000434.1:0-16510 GCA_045810265.1 Vitreoscilla sp.
ATCCGCGTCAACGGCGTGGCGCCCGGCCCGGTCTGGACCCCGCTGCAGATCTCGGGCGGTGCGACCGAGGGCAAGGTCGTCACGTTCGGTGCCACCGCACCGCTCGGACGACCCGGCCAGCCCGCCGAGCTGGCCGGCATCTACGTGCGTCTTGCCGAGGACGACGGCAGCTACACGACCGGCAACATCTATGGCGCCGGTGGTGGACAGGGGAATCCGTGATGCTCAACGAAGGCCCCAAGATCCCCACGCCCAAGGAGTTCGCCCAATCGGCGGCGCAGTCGGACGGCTACGAACTGGACGCGGCCCGATGTGCGCTGGCGCAAAGTCGCAACCCGCAAATCC
Source organism: Vitreoscilla sp. (assembly GCA_045810265.1). Lineage (GTDB taxonomy): Bacteria > Pseudomonadota > Gammaproteobacteria > Burkholderiales > Burkholderiaceae_C > Scleromatobacter. The sequence goes on from JBJMWF010000434.1 coordinate 346, forward strand.
GCGCGTTTGCCGAGCGGATGATCGCCGACCATGAGCGCACGGCGCAGGCCCTGCGCGACGCGGCCAAGGCTGCCGGACTGGAGCCGCCGCAACCGCACGTGGGTGGCGACCAGATGCGCTTTCTCATGAGCCTGCAAAGCCTGCGCGGCAACGAGTTCGATCGCGAATACGCTCGCCAGCAGATGCTGGCCCACACGAGCGCGCTGACCATGATGCGCAGCTATGCCGACAAGGGATCGGATGCGAACCTGCGTCGCATGGCCGCGTCGTCCGCTCCGATCATCGAAGGGCACCTGAAGACCGCTCGCGAGTTGCTGCAATCCTTCATGTAGTCTTGTCCGGATTGCGGGATGTCAGCAGCAGCTGCCCCGCTTTCTGCAGCCGCCCCTTCAGGCCGCTGGCGACCATGCCGAGGATACCGGGCAACTCGAGCTCGAACGTCACTGCGGCGTCGAGAACATCGACGGTGCCGGTCACGGTCTGACCCAGGCCGCTGACGCGGAAGGTCAGCCGATCGCCGTCCCATCGTTCAACGCAGGTGGTACCGCCGCCCGGCAGCTGGCGCACGATGTTGGCGAAGCCGCCTTGGATGCGTCGACGAGCTTCCGCGCGACCGAGCTGGTGCGGGATGCGGATCGAAATAGGTGTTGCCATGCGCTCGCTGGCAGCCTTGCGAGGCCGGCCGGTTGAATGTTCAAGAAGCGGTTTGCTGTCGAGAGCAAAGCGCACTCCTGCGGCGCCACCAAGGCCGGTGATCACGACTGCCGCAGCTGCCATGCGCGAAGCGGGCCCCGAGCTGCGGGAGACCGACCGTGGTTCATCGTTCTGCAGCCATGCGATCCGTGGCCCGAGCGCGATGGTCGTCGAGGACGCTCTGGCCGACGACCGCTTTCGCGACAATCCACTCGTGCCCGGCGATCCGCAGATCCGGTTCTACGCGGGGGCGCCCCTGATGCTGGCCTCCGGCCACGCGCTCGGCACCCTGTGCGTCATCGACCGGCAGCCGCGCACGTTCACGCAGGACGATTGCACTCAACTGGCGAACATGGCGGCGCTCGTGATGGCGCAGGTGGATCTTCACCACCTTTCCGGACGCCTGGACAGCGTCACGCGGCTTCCCAATCGAGCGCAGATGACCGAGGACCTGGACGCCCTGTGTTCGGACTTTCCCGGCGAACGCCGCTGCCTGATGTTGCTCGACGTCATGGGCCATGCGCAACTGCAGGCCGCCGTGCGAGCACTGGGCGTCCGGCCTCTTGAAGGAACACTGCGACAGATTGCCGCGAAGCGGAGGTCGCTGCTTCCTTCCGACACGGCGCTCTATCACGTGAGCGAGACGCGTTTCAGCTTCCTGCTCCCTCAGGCCGTCTCCATGGACGCCGATGCGTTCGTCTCGGCGCTCATGAACAAGGTGCGAGAGCCCTTCACCAGCGGCGGCATCAGTGTCGAGCTCGATGCGCAGGCGGGCCTGGTGGATTTCGTGCTCGAGCCCGCGGAGGCTGCCGACGCGATCCGTCGCGCCACCTCCGCGATGCACGAGTCGATGTCCCAGGGCAAGACGTCGCTGTGGTACGGCGCCTGCTTCGACGCGGAGCATCGACGTGCCTACTCGTTGCTGCGCGACGTGCCCGGCGGCCTCCAGCGAGGCGAATTCCGGCTGGTCTATCAACCGAAGTTGAACCTGCGGACACGGAACTATTCCGGCGTCGAGGCGCTCGCTCGATGAAACCACCCGACGTTCGGAAATGTCTCTCCGGGCGAGTTCATTCCGCTGATCGAGTCGACGACCCTGATCCATGAATTCACACCCTGGGTCATCGACACCGCGCTGGCGCAGATGAAGCAGTGGCAGGAGCGGGGCATCGACCTCACCGTCGCCATCAACGTCTCGTCCTGGAACCTGGAGCGGCCCGGCTTCATCGAGGCGCTTCAGGAGGCGGCCGTCCGTCACGGCATCGCGGCGGACCGCATCCACATCGAGTGCACCGAACACACCGTCATGACCGGCCAGGCGACGCAGGACACGCTCAAGGCGCTTCGCCATTGGGGTGCACAGGTTTCGCTGGACGACTTCGGCATGGGCTTCTCCAACCTTTCCTGCCTGACTTCCTTGCCGGTTCAACTCCTCAAGCTCGACCAGCGCCTGGCGATGCCGATCGCCACCGAGGCACGTGCCCTTCAGCTGGTGACGTCCCTCATCCAGATGGGGCATCGGCTCGGCTATCGCATGCTGGCCGAAGGCGTCGAGTCCGAGGAGGTGCTGCGACTCCTGGTCCAAGCCGGCTGCGATGCTGCCCAGGGCTTCCATCTGTCGCGACTGCTTGAGGCGACCGCGCTGCTCACGTTCATCGAACAGCAGGCCCCGCCTCAACGCGTGTGGAACAGCGACTGCGCTGGCCGCTTGCAAGTGAACGCATCCGGGGAAACGGTGCGCTGACCGCCGGGCCGGCGACGTTGGAGATTCGACTCTCGCTGTGCGGGCGTTCAGTCCGCGCTGCGTGGCCGAGGCATAGCGGTTGCTGAATGGGGGCGTCACCTCGACTGCCGCTCCACGCCACTCAGCCATGACCACTGCGTCCTCTTCCCACCCGGCCCGCCATGGCCATCTCGTGATCATCGGAGGCGGCGAGGACCGCACGAACGACAAGCGGGTGCTCTCGCGTTTCGTCCAGCTCGCGGGCGGCGATGCCGCGCGCATCGTGGTGCTCACCGCCGCGAGCACGCAGCACGAGGCGATGTGGGAGACGTATGACCGCGCCTTCGGCGAACTGGGTGTCAATGACCGCAGCGCGTTGCAGATCAACAGCCGCGAGGACGCCGCCGACCCGCAGCTCGCGGACAGGATCCTGCACGCCGACGGGATCTTCATGACGGGGGGCGACCAGCGCCGCCTGCTGTCGCTGATCGGCGGCACGCGCATCGACAAGGCGATGCATCGCGCGCTGCGCGAGCGCGGCGCCTGCATTGGCGGCACCAGTGCGGGCGCGTCGGCGATGTCCGAGCACATGCTGTTCGACGGCACCCGGGAAGTGCTGCCGCAAAAAGGATCCGTGCACCTGGCGGCGGGCCTGGGCTTCGTGCGCCGCGTCGTCATCGACCAGCATTTTTCCGAGCGCCAACGCCTCGGCCGCCTGCTGTCCATCGTGGCGCAGAACCCGTATCTGCTGGGGGCCGGCATCGACGAGGACACGGCCCTGGTGATCGAGCCGGGCCGCGGCCTGGAGGTGATCGGCGAAGGCGCGGTCACGCTGATCGACGGACGCGAGATGCTCTCGAACCTCCTGGACATCGAGAAGGACGCGCTATTGGAACTGACCAATGTCAAGTTGCACCTGCTGCCCAATGGCGTGCGCTATCGCGCGGACCCGACGCTGGGCGAGGAGGAGAACGACGGCGTGCGCAAGACCCCGCGCGCCCTGATCGACGTCGTCGCCGCCGTGTCGGCGATGCCTGAACCCAGCCCCGAATCCGTGGCCCAGAAGGAGATGTCATGAAGATCATCGAACGCCGGGTGCTGCGCGGACCGAGCATCCATTCGTACAACCCCTGCTTCCTGGCGGTGTTGGACCTGGAGGAGCTGGACGAGGTCTCGTCGGCGCAGATCCCGGGCTTCACCGATCGCCTCCTCGCGCTGCTGCCCACCTTGCAGGAACACCGCTGCTCGCTCGGCTACGTGGGCGGCTTCGTCGAGCGCCTGCGCGAGGGAACCTACATGGCGCACATCGCGGAGCATGTCACGATCGAGCTGCAGTGCCTGGCCGGACATGACGTGGCCTTCGGCAAGGCGCGCATGGTGCGCGGCCAGCCGCGGCACTATCGCGTGGTCGTGGCCTATCGCAGCGAGCGCGTCGTCGAGGCGGCCTTCGAGGCGGCCGTGGAGCTGGTGGTCGCGCTGGCGCAAGGGCGCGACTACCCGATCGAGCAGACGCTGGTCGGACTGCGCGCCATGGTGGAGCACTCGGCCATCGGCCCGAGCACCCGCGCGATCATCGAAGCGGCCGAGCAGCGAGGCATCCCCACCTTGCGGCTGTCCGAGGACGCGAACCTGTTCCAGCTGGGCTGGGGCAGCCTCCAGCAGCGCGTGCAGGCCACCACCACCAGCCGCTCCAACTACATCGCCGTCGGCATCGCCAGTGACAAGGAGCTGACCAAGCAACTGCTGCAGGAGGCCGGCCTTCCGGTGCCCTCGGGCAGGACGACCACCTCGCTGGACGAGGCGATCGCGGCCATGCACCGCATCGGCAGCCCAGTGGTGGTCAAGCCGCTCGATGGCAACCAGGGCAAGGGCGTGACGACGGCGGTCACGAGCGAGGCCGGCCTGGCGGCTGCGTGGGAACGCGCCCGCGGCTTCGGACGCCAGGTGCTGGTCGAGAAGCACGTGGCAGGCGACGACTACCGGGCCCTGGTGGTCGGCACGCACCTGGTGGCGGCGGCGCGGCGCGTGCCGCCGCAGGTCGTCGGCGACGGCGAGCGCTCCATCCGCCAGCTGGTCGACCTGGTCAACCAGGATCCGCGGCGCGGCCAGGGGCACGAGAACGTCCTGACGCGCATCCGGCTCGACGATGCGGCCATCGAGGAGCTCGCCCACCAGGCGCTCGAGGTCGATTCCGTGCCGGAGCCCGGGCGCGTGGTGCGCCTGCGCGGCAACGCCAACCTGTCGACCGGCGGCACCGCGGAGGACGTCACCGCCGCGATGCATCCGGACACCGCCTGTGCCTGCGTGCGCGCGGCGCGCAAGATCGGCCTGGACGTCGCCGGCATCGACCTGGTCTGCACCGACATCTCCCAGCCGCTGTCCGGCCAAGGAGGCGCGATCATCGAGGTGAATGCCGCACCAGGTATCCGCATGCACGAGCATCCGAGCGAGGGCGAACGGCATCATGTCGGGCGCGCCATCGTCGAATCGCTGTTTCCCCACGGCGACGCCGGACGCATCCCGGTCATCGCGGTCACGGGCACCAACGGCAAGACGACGACCACGCTGGCGATCGGGCACGTGCTGCAGCGCTCGGGTACGGCCACGGGCATCACCACGACCGAGGGTATCTACATCGACGGCCGGCAGGTGGCCGAGGGCGACTGCACCGGCTACTGGTCCGCGCGTACGGTGCTCACCTCGCCGGAGACCGAGTTCGCCGTACTCGAGACGGCACGCGGAGGCTTGCTCAAGCGCGGCCTCGCGTTCGACCGCTGCGATGTCGGCGTGGTGCTCAACATCAAGGCGGACCACCTGGGCCAGGACGGCATCGACACCCTGGAGGACCTGGCGGAGGTCAAGGGCTTGCTGGCCGAGGTGGCAAGCCGCGCCGTCGTGCTCAACGCGCAGGATCCCATCTGCGTCGGGCTGGTACCCAGGATGCGCCAGGGCGCCGAGACCATCTACTTCTCCCTCGACCCGGACGAGCCGGTGCTGCTGCGCCATCTCCAAAACGGCGGCCGCGGCATCTACGAGCGCCAGGGCATGTTGATCTGGGCCGACGGCCACCACCACGCGCCGTTGACCTCGGTGGACCGGTTGCCGTTCACGCTGGCGGGACACGCGCGCCACAACATCGCCAATGCGATGGCCGCCTTCGCGGCGCTGCTGGCGCTCGACATCCCGGCCGAACGCATCGTCTCGGGCCTGGCCTCGTTCACCTCCAACGACCACCAGAACCCGCTGCGGCTCAACGTCTTTCGCTCTCAGGGCGTGACCCTGCTGGTGGACTACGCGCACAACGCCGCCGCGTACTCGGCCGTCATCGATACCGCGCGCCATCTGACGCGCGGCACGGTGCGCGGGGTCGTCGCGGCGCCCGGCGACCGCCGGAAGGACGACCTGGCGGAGATCGGTCGCATCTGCGGTGGCGGCTTCGACGACCTGGTGATCTACGAGATGGACGACCTGCGCGGCAAGGCGCCCGGCCAGACCGCCGGCATCCTGCTCGAGGGCGCGCTGCAGGCCCGCTCGGGGCGCTCGGGTCCGCCCGTGCGTACGGTGCTCGACGTGCGCGACGCCATCCGCAGTGCGCTCGACGCCTCGGCGCCCGGCGACATCGTGGTGGTCGGCTGCGCGAGCCAGTTGCAGGACCTGCGCGCCGCACTCGGCGCGCAGTCCGGCGCGGCATCGATCCACGCCGAGACGCTGTCGGCGGTCGACCCGCGCAGCCTGCAGGTGGGCGCCGAGACGCTGCGCCCGACGGCCGATGCCTGATCGAAGACGACGAAAGGAGACGTGATGAACGCGCAGATCGTGACCCACGGCGGCACCGGCAGCAAGGTCTCGCAGCGGGATGGTTGCATCGCTGCCGTGAAGGCCGGCCTGGAGCGGCTGACCGGCGGCGACGACGCGCTCGCCGCGGTGATCGCCGCCGTCAGCGTGCTGGAGGCGGATGGCCGCTTCAACGCCGGCCGCGGTGCCTTGCTGGGCATGGACGGACGCACGATGTCGTGCGACGCCTCGGTGATGGACAGCCGCGGCAAGCTCGGCGCCGTCGCGAACCTGCTCGAAGTCCCGCACCCGGTGCAGGTGGCGCGGCGCGTGGCCGACACCCCCCATCACCTGCTGGTGGGGGCCGGCGCGCTCGAGTTCGCCAAGAAGCTGGGCCTGCACTCGCCCTTCCCGCCCACCGAGAGCGCACTCGCCGAATACCGCGAGCAGGTCGACGAATTGCGCAAGTCGCCGCAGCAGACCTCGGGCGACGCCGAGGACAGCGAGGGCGACGACGGCAAGGCGGCCATCCGGCAGTTCTGGAATTTTCCGGGCAGCTGGCAGGCGGCAGCGGATGCGGCGGCGCATGCGACGGTCGGCGCCGTGGCGCGCGATGGCCAGGGCGGCTTCGCCGCGGCCGTGTCGACTGGCGGCAGCATGCCGGCCCTTCTCGGCCGCGTGGCCGACTCACCGCTGATCGGGTGCGGCTTCTATGCCGGCGAGGCCGGCGCGATCGCCTGCACCGGCATCGGCGAGCACATCCTGCGCCACATGCTCGCCGGGCGGATCTACGCCGGCCTCGAACGCGGCATCCCGCTGCGCACCGCGATCGAGGAAGGGATGGCGCGACTGCCGCCCCAGGTGGAAGTGGGCGTGATCGCCATCACCGCGGACGATGCCCAGGTGGTATCGCGCAAGCCGATGGCGAGCGCGAACTCGGCCGAGCTGGGCTAGACAGAACCGCTTCGCATAGAGCGAGGTGCCTGGCATGCTCTCGTTCGCGCTGCCGTGCCCACCAGCGCGACACCTTCGTCGACGAGAGCGTGCCTGGCGCCGATCCCGCCGCGGCCGGTGTCAGGCGCCGCACCGAGTCGCCGGGCGGGTGTCGTCGGATGGCGGCGTGGGCAGCGGCGATCGATGCGATGCCAGACACCTCCAGCAGCGCCCCGGCGCCCCAACGGCAAGGCCGCCCCTGGTGCGGAGAGTCTTGGCCTCAGCTCGTCAACGACGTGCCCGCATTCGAAGTGCGGGAGCTCAGCGCGCGTCGGCGATGGCCGCTGGCGGCATACAACGCCAGGCCGACGCCGATCATCGCGGCCGTGCGCAGCGAAGGGCGCGGCATCCATTTCATGACGTTGACGACAAGCGCCGGCGGCGAGTTGCGCTGCGGCGCGGAGGTCGTCTCGATGACGCCGAGCCCGGCATGCCGTCGCGCCGACTCCTGTCCCGCGAAGTGGTCGACCAGGGCCTTGACGAAAGGCACCAGGTCCTGCGGTCCGCGGCTGGTGAGCCAGTTGCCGTCGACGACGACCTCGCGATCGAGCCAGGTCGCTCCGGCGTTGACCATGTCGTCACGAACGCCTGGCCACGACGTCATGGTGCGTCCCTGGGTCAGCCCGGCCGAGGCGAGCAGCCAGGGCCCGTGGCACAGGGTGGCGATGGGCTTGCCGGTGGCATCGAACTTCTGCACGAACGAGCGCGCGGCCTCGGACTGGCGCAGCAGATCCGGATTGATGAAGCCGCCCGGAATGAGCAAGGCATCGTAGTCGTCGGCGCTCGCCTGGTCGAGCGTGCGGTCGACCGCGACACGCGCCGCCGGCTCGTGCAGGTTGACGCCGCGGATGCGGCCCGGACGCAATGAAACGATCTCGACCTTGGCACCCGCCGCGCGCAACGCGGCCACGGGCACCGACAACTCGACACGTTCGAAGCCGTCGGCTGCCAGCACCGCCACCCGGCGGCCCTTGAGTTGATCAGCACCTGCCATGCTTGACTCCTTTGGTCAGTGGCCTGCAGGACGTCGCAGGCCTTCGCGCGGCTTGCGGCAACCGGGATGCCCCGACACCGCCAGCGGCCGGAGCGATGCCGCCGACACTTGTGTCGCATGGATGAGATCCTCGACCATGCCAGGCAGGCCTGACGCCCATGTGGCCGCGTCCGGGGGCGCAACCGGCGGGCGGTCGCCGGCGCAAGCTCAGAACGGAGACGCCGGCTCGTAGTACTTCGCAGCGTTGTCCTTCGTGATCAGGATCGACGGAATGATGGTGGTCGCCGGCATGGCCGTTCCCTTCGCCCGCGCTTCGGCGGTGAGCTTCATGGCTTCGGCGATCATGCTGGGGGAGTACGTCACGTCGGCAGTGACGATCCTGTCGCCGTCCATCACCTTCTTGATGTAGTCCTTGGAGCCTGCGCCGCCCAGCACCAGCTTGATGTCGCTGCGCTTGGCCTGCTCGATCGCCTTCTGCACCCCGACGGCCATGTCGTCGTCCGATGCCCACACCGCGTCGATATGCTTGAAGCGCGTCAGGTAGTCCTGCATCACCTTGAAGGCCTCGTCGCGGTTCCAGTTGCCATGCTTGGCGTCCAGCACCTTGATATCGGGGAACGATGTCTTGAGCACGGCGTTGAACGAATCGACACGCTGGTTGTCGATCACGGTCGGGATGCCCCGCAGGATCACCACGTCGCCCTTGCCATTCAGCGCCTTGCCGACGTACTCGGCGGACACCTTGCCGAAGCCGGGATTGTCGCCGGCGACATAGGCGTCCTGCGCGTTGGCGTCGGTCAGGCCCCGATCGACCACCGTGACGAACACGCCCTTGGCCTTGACCTGGGCGACCGGCTTGGTCAGCGGGGCCGACTCGAAGGGAAGGATGACGAGCGTGTCGATCTTGTTGGCCGTCTGCAGGTCCTGCACCTGGTTGGCCTGCTCGGTGGCCGACGAGGCGGTCTTGACGATCACGGTCATGCCGGGGTACTGCTTTTCGAGCTCGCCCTTGGTGCGGTTGGCCCAGTACACGACGCCGCCGGTCCAGCCATGCGTCGCTGCGGGGATGGACACCCCCATGGTGACCTTGTTCTGGGCCAGGGCGGCACCCCCCGCCACCATGACGGCTGCAGCAATGGCGGCACGGAATAAGACTCTGCGGTTGTTCATGATGTCTCCTCTGTGAAATGACAGGTCTGGAAAGCCGCTTCCCGGCAGAGGTCGCGGAACACGAAAAACCCGGCGCAGAACCCCGTGGCCCGGGCGAAGGAAATGTCAGCGGCGCTTGCGCTGCATGAATGCGACGACGATGATCACGACTCCCTGGACGGCAGCGTTCAGGTATACGCTGATGATGCTGGTCAGGTTCAGGATATTGCTGATGACCGAGAGCAGCACCGCCCCGATGACGGTGCCGGTGATGCTGCCCGCGCCGCCCCTGAGCGCGGTACCGCCCACGATGACGGCTGCGATCGCTTCCAGTTCCCACAGCAAGCCTGTCGTTGGCGATGCAGAGCCCAGGCGCGGCACGTACAGCAGCGTGGCGATGCCCACGCATATCCCCAGCAGAACGTATGTGACGACCTTGACCCTGTCCGCGTCGACAGCGGCATAGCGCGCCACCTGCTCGTTCGAGCCGATCGCCTGCACGTAGCGCCCGTAGGCGGTGCGATTCAGCGCCAATCCACCCAGGAGCGCGACGAGCGCGAACACCCAGACCGGGATCGGCACGCCGAGCAGGCTCGCGTAGTAGACGGGTGCATAGACATCAGACAAGGCGTTGTCCAGCGTGATCGCCCCGCCGTTGGCAAGATAGGTCAGGGTCGCGCGGAAGATGCCCAGGGTACCCAGCGTGACGATGAACGGCTCGATGCGGCCCTTGGTGATCAGCAGGCCATGGGCCAGGCCGAACAGCGCCCCGAGCAGTACGGCCAGGCCCATTCCCAGCGCGACCACCATCGCCGGCGAGGCGATCGACGCGGCCACCGCATTCATCGACAGGATCACCGCGCCGGCGATCAGCGCGGCCATCGACCCCACGGAAAGATCGATGCCACCGGAGATGATGACGAAGGCCATGCCGACCGCGATGATGCCGATGAAGGACGTGCGGGTGAGCAGGTTCATCGCGTTGTCCAGGCTGGCGAAATCCCTGTTCAGAAGCGTGCCGGCGATGCACAGCAGCACCAGGCCCAGCAGCGGCCCGATGCCCTGCGGCCGGCTGCGGCGGCGCATCCACGCGCTCAGCCGGGTGTCGGGTGCCGGCTCGGGGGGATCCATCGCCAGGCCCGGATCAATGGGTGCCAGTGGCATGCGCGATGAGCTCCTCTTCGGTCAGGTGATCGGCGGCCAGCGTGGCCTGCAGCGCGCCGGCCCGCATCACCGCGACGCGATGGCACAGGCCGATTAGTTCCATCAATTCCGACGAGATCACGACCACGGCACGACCCTCGTCCGCCAGCCGCTGGATCAGGAAGTAGATCTCGCGCTTCGCCCCGACATCGACACCCCGGGTCGGTTCGTCCAGGACCACGACGCGGGGGTCAGGTTGCAACACCTTGGCGATGGTGAGCTTCTGCTGATTGCCGCCCGACAGCGACGAGGCCCGGGTTTGCGGGTCGCCGCGGATTCCGAATTCGGCCACGGCTCGCCTCAGCGCAGCCTGCTCCGAGGCGGCGTTCAGCAGCGGCCGGGCGTGGCGTGACAGGTCCATCAAGGTGAGGTTCTGGTAGAGCGGAAACGCCATGTGCAAGCCCTTGCCCTTGCGGTCTTCGCTCAGGTAGGTCAGACCCGCGCGCGCGGCTTCGCGGGGGTTGCGGAACCGCACCCGTTGTCCCTGCATCGTCACCTCGCCGGCAGTGGCCCGGCGCAGGCCCAGCAGGCCTTCGAAGAGCTCGGTCCGACCCGCGCCCACCAGGCCGGCGAACCCCAGGATTTCGCCCGGCCGAACTTCGAAGCTCACCTCGCGAGCCCAGCCCGCTACCGTCAAGCCCTGCACGCGCAGCAGCGGTTCGCCGGGTGGCACGGGGTGTCGTGCCGGGAACATGTCGGACAGCTCGCGCCCCACCATCAGGTTGGCCATGCGCTGGCGCGACAGGCCAGGCGTCGGCTCGCGCGCCACCAGGCGGCCATCGCGCATGACGATGACTTCGTCGGTGATTTGCTCCACCTCGTCGAGCTTGTGGGAGATGTAGAGGATGGTCACGCCCGACGCCTTCAATTGCTCGATCAGCGCGAACAGGCGCCGCGTTTCGGTGGGCGTCAGCGTGGCCGTCGGCTCGTCCATCACCAGCAAGCGGGCCTGGCGCGCCAGCGCCTTGGCGATTTCGACGAGCTGCTTCTCGGCCACGATCAGGTCACGCACGCGGCGCCCAGGGTCGACAGCCAGGCCGACCTGCGCCAGTACGCCGCGCGCCGCCTCCTGCATGCGCCTGTCGTCGAGCCACCAACCCCGGCGAAGTTCGCGGCCCAGGAAAATGTTCTGCGCGATCGTCAGGTCGTCGGCGAGATTGAACTCCTGGTGGATCAGGACGACGCCGGCCGTCTCGGCATCGCGGGAACCTGCGAAGCGGCACGGCTCGCCGTCGATGAACAGCTGCCCACCGGTGGCCGACTCATACCCGGACAGGATCTTCATCAGCGTGGACTTGCCCGCGCCGTTCTCTCCGAGCAGCCCGTACACCCGACCCGGCGCCAGGTCGAGACTGACGCCATGGAGCACTCGCACCGGCCCGAAGTCCTTCGTGATGTCGGCGAATCGAACGTGGAGGCTCATGGCGAGGCTTGAATTAAATCTGGTCAGACCAGACGAGAAATCTAGCAGCCCGTTCGATGCTCCGACGCAGGGTTTTCAGCATGTCGGCGTCAGACCTCCAGCCAGGCGTCTACCCAGCGCCCATTGCCACGACTGGACTCGACCACGGCCTCGATGAACTTCATGCCCAGCGCACCGTCCTCCACGCCCGGCACCCAACAGGCCCGCGGGTCGGGCGCGCGCCCTTGCCAGCGCGCATGGATCTGTTCGGCCACATCGCGGTACAGCTGGGCAAACCCTTCGATGTAGCCCTCCGGGTGGCCCGACGGCGTGCGGCTGGCGTACCGGGCCGCCTCGCCGCTGCCATTGCCGGCGCGCGTGATCAGGCGCGCAGGCTGCCCCAGCGGCGTGAAGAGCAGGTGATTGGGCTGCTCCTGGCAGAAGTCGAGTCCGGCCTTGCTGCCATACACGCGTACGCGCAGGGCGTTCTCGTTGCCCGGGGCCACCTGGCTGCTCCAGAGCATGCCGCGTGCGCCGCTGGTGAAGCGCATCAGGACGTGGGCGTTGTCGTCGAGCCGGCGGCCTTGCACGAACGTGTGCAGGTCCGCGCTCACCTCCTTCAAGGTCAGGCCGGAGATGAAACGCCCCAGGTGCTCGGCGTGGGTGCCGATGTCGCCCAGCGACCCGCCCGCGCCCGCCTGGCCCGGGTCGACCCGCCATGCCGCCTGCTTCTGCCCGGTGAACTCGAGTCCGGTGCTCAGCCAATCCTGTGGGTACTCCGCCTGCACGAGGCGGATTTCGCCCAGCTCGCCGGCCTGGACCATCTCGCGCGCCTGCCGCACCATGGGGTAGCCGCTGTAGTTGTGCGTCAGCGCGAAGAGGCGGCCGCCGCGCCGCACGCGCTGCACCAGGTCCAGCGCCTCGGCCAGCGTGGTGGTCACCGGCTTGTCGCAGATGACGTCGATGCCCGCGTCGAGAAACGCGCAGGCGATCGGTGCGTGCAGATGGTTGGGCGTGACGATGGCGACCACGTCGATCCCGTCGTCGCGGCTCGATTCCCGGGCGGCCATCTCACGGTAGTCGGCGTAGCTCCGTTCGGGCGCGATGTGAAGGTCCGCAGCACTGGCCAGCGCGCGCGCCGCCTGCGACGACAGCGCGCCCGCCACCAACTCGTAGGCATCGTCGAGCCGGGCGGCCATGCGGTGCACGCCGCCTATGAATGCCCCCTGGCCGCCACCCACCATGCCCAGGCGGATGCGCCGCGGCGTCGCGCCGGCTGCGCCGGAAGCTTCGATCGTCATGGCTTCCTCCTTTAGTCCAGGCCCAGGATCTTCCTGTTCCTGGCCAGGTCGACCCCGCCGGCCGCGAAGTCGTCGAAGGCACGGTCGGCCACGCGGATGATGTGTTCGGCGATGAAGGCCGCGCCTTCGCGCGCGCCGTCCTCCGGGTGCTTGATGCAGCACTCCCATTCGAGCACGGCCCAACCCGGGAAGTCGTAGGCCGCCATCTTCGAGAAGATGGCCCGGAAGTCGACCTGGCCGTCGCCCAGCGAACGGAACCGCCCCGCCCGGTTCACCCACGACTGGAAGCCGCCGTACACCCCTTGGCGCCCCGTCGGATTGAACTCGGCGTCCTTCACGTGGAAGATCTTGATGCGGTCGTGATAGATGTCGATGTAGTCCAGGTAGTCCAGCTGCTGCAGCACGAAGTGGCTGGGGTCGTACAGCAGGCAGGCACGGCGGTGCTGGCCTACCCGGTCCAGGAACATCTCGTAGCTGACGCCATCGTGCAGGTCCTCGCCAGGGTGGATCTCGTAGCAGACATCGACGCCACACCCATCGAAGGCGTCGAGGATGGGCCGCCAGCGCTTGGCCAGTTCGTCGAAGGCGCTCTCGACCAGGCCTGGCGGCCGCGGCGGCCATGAGTAGAGGTACGGCCAGGCGAGCGCACCGGAGAAGGTGGCGTGCGCCGTCAGTCCGAGGTTTCGCGAGGCCGTGGCGGCATACAGCATCTGCTGCACGGCCCACTGCTGGCGTCTGGCCGGGTCGCCGCGAACCTCAGGAGCAGCGAAGGCGTCGAAGCCGTCGTCATAGGCAGGGTGCACCGCGACGAGCTGGCCCTGCAGGTGGGTGGACAACTCGGTGATCTCCAGGCCATGCCGAGCCAGGGTGCCCTTGACCTCGTCGCAATAGGTCCGGCTTTCGGCGGCCCGCTTCAAGTCGAAGAGGCGGCCGTCCCAGCTCGGGATCTGCACGCCCTTGTAGCCCAGGCCCGAAGCCCATGCAGCGATGGCGTCGAGCGAGTTGAAAGGAGCGTGATCGCCCGCGAACTGGGCCAGGAAGATGGCCGGACCCTTGATGGTCTTCATCCTTGTCTCCTCGGTTTCTGCCGTGCCGTCGATCGGCCTGGAGGTCGCATGATCGTGCGGCCGATTGCGGCTGTCAATATCTGGTCAGACCAGTTGTCGGCGGCGATGTTCGTCGACTCCAGCCCTGCCGGACAGGCCGCGAACGCAGCGCGGTACAGTCGTGCCCAGCACGGGCCGGGCGCAGCGCTCCGCCCGCGACCAAGGAGGACCCATGCACATCGCTGCCCACAACTGGATGCGTGCCGAACCGATCCGCCGTACCCTCGAGCGGATGCAGGCGCACGGCATCGATTCGATCGAGATTGCCGGCGAGCCGGATCAATACGACACGCGCGAGGTGCGGGGCTTGCTCAAGGAGCATGGGCAACGATGCTGGGGCGCCGTGACCTTGACCCTCGGAAAGCGCAACCTCGCCGCCCGCGATCCGGCGCAGCGCGAAGCGACCGTCGACTACATGAAGCGCGTCGTCACGATGGTCCAGGAGCTGGACGGCCAGATCGTTTCGGTGGTGCCGGTCACGGTGGGCAAGGTGGTTGCCGACGGCACGCCCGAGGAGGAATGGCGGTGGCTGGTCGAGGGCGTGAAGGAGGTCTACCACCATGCCGAACGGGCCGGCGTGCGGCTCGCGATCGAGCCGCTCAACCGCTTCGAGACCTACCTGATCAACCGCTGCGACCAGGCCCTTGCACTGGCCGACGCGGTGGGGCCGCACTGCGGCGTGTGCCTGGACGTATTCCACATGAACATCGAGGAGGCCGACCTGCACGCGGCGTTTCGCCTTGCCAAGGGTCGCATCCACGACGTGCACCTGGCGGACAGCAACCGCTTCGCGTTGGGCATGGGCCAGCTGGATTTCGGCGCCATCGTGCAGACGCTACGCGACGTCGGCTACGACGGCGCGCTGGCCCTCGAGTTCGTGGCCACGGTCGACCGCACGCCGGTCAACCCGTATGGGCCCCAAGTCGAGACGCAGCCGGTCGACATTTCATCGCAGCAGAAGCAATTCATCATCGACCACGGCTCGAACCTCCTGTCGGACGAGTTCTACAGCTCGCTGTTCGAGCGTTCGATGAAGGTGCTGCGACCGCTGGTCGGGTCCAGCGGAACCTGAGACAAGCAGGAGCCGTCCCATGCTCTTCGGAAAACTCTTTCACGTCGGCCTGCGCACCGCCGACCTCGGCGCGAGCGTGCGCTTCTATACCGAGGTGATGGGGATGATCTCGGTGGCGCGCCCTCCCCTTCCCTTCCCGGGCGCGTGGCTGGCACCGGCCCAGCCGGGCGCCGAAGCCACCATCCACCTGTACGCCGGCGATGCCGCGCAGGAGGCCGACGGTTCGGTGCAGACCGGCTCGGGGGCGATCGACCATCTGTCCGTCGTGTGCAGCGGCTACGCCGCGTTCCGCACGCGATTCGAGCGCCTCGCGCTGCCTTACCGCGAGAACCTCGTGCCCGACACGCCCTTCTGGCAGCTGTTCGTGCACGACCCGAACGGCGTGCAACTGGAGCTGACCTTCCACGCGGCGGCAGAGCGCGCGCCCACCCCCGTCATCCCGGCCAGGCGCCAGTATCGGCCGCGTGAGCGCTGGTTCCAGCCCGCGGCGTACCAGCAGTTCGCCATCGCTCCGGAGGAGGATCATGGAAGGCCTTGAACAGACCGCCAGGCTGCTGCACATGATTCGCGAGCGCGGCTTCAAGCCTGGCGACAAGCTGCCCTCCGAGCGCGACCTCGCACTGGAGTTCAGCATGAGCCGCAGCGCCGTGCGAGAGGGGCTGATCCGGCTCGACACGCTGCGCATCATCGAGTCCCGGCCCAAGTCGGGCATCTACCTGCAGCCCTACGGCGCCGAGCGCAGCATCGAGGCGATG
>JBJMWF010000435.1:0-10036 GCA_045810265.1 Vitreoscilla sp.
CCAGGCACGACCTGGCACCCCCTCTTGGAGTTGACCGCTTCAGCGAGCCTTGGGCAGTTGGGCCAGCACCTTGGCCTTGGCCGCGATCGTGGCGTCGACCTTGTCGAAGTCCTTTTCGCTCCAGCCGGAGATGTACTTTTCGCCCTGGTCGCGGTTGTAGATCGACTGCGCCAGCAGGGCGACCGTGTCTCTTTGCGCCGGTGCGAAGACGTCCACCCGGGTCAGCGTGCTGCGGCTCGTGTGGATCGACTGGCCGTCCACCTTCTCGACCAGTTTCATCGTGCCATCGACCAGCTCGTTGCCGATGGTGTACCTGGTCGACGAATAGACCTCCATGCGTCCGACGTTCTGGCTGTCGCCGTGCTTCTGCGTGATGTGGCCGTATTCGTTTCCCTTGATGAAATAGACGGTCGGGAAATCGTTCAGGTTTCCGGTGTACCCGATGATGTTCTGAACCATGTAGAAGTCGTCTCTGTAGCCCATGGCGTCTCCTCAGTTGTACGGTACCAATGAAGCCAGGCCGCGCAGGTCGCACGGCGCGTGCCCCATGCGTGCGCAAGTCTGGAACTGGCGCCACCTGCTTTGCGGTGACAGCGCAGCGTGCATGACGATGCGCGGCCCAGTGCAGCTTAGCTGATCGGCAGGGTCTCTTGCGTAGTCGATGACCCGCCCCGGCCCTTCGACAGCGCGCCAGGACACGTCCAAACGTGCCGAAATTCGCTCGATCCGCGGGCTCTCCCGGACCCCTCGGCGGCGCTTCGAGCGAGTCTGCTCGCTACACTTGGGGACACCGACAAGGCTGTCCTCAAGGCAGCGAACTGAAAACGAGGGAGGCCGAATGGGTAGCATCGCGCGCGCCGTTGCAAGCGCCCGCCGGGCAGCGGCATGGCATCGAATGTTGGCCGCAATGGCGCTCGCGCTGGCCGTCACGACGCCGGCAGCGGCTCGCGATCCGCAGGCCGAGCCGCCGCCGTCCTGGGTGAACCCGGTCGCCGTGCCGCTGGACGCGGTCGCCGCGCCAGGCAGCAGCAGTGGTGGCGTCGAATACCTCCTGTCGGATCGCCAGACGCGCCTGGAGGCGCGCGACCGCATCGCCTACAACCACTACGCCATGCGCGCCATCACCGGCGACGGCGTCGAGGATGCGGCGCACGTGCAGGTCTCCTACGATCCGACCTACCAGACGCTGACCCTGCACTCGATCAAGGTGCACCGCGGCGGCCAGGTCTTCTCGCGCCTCGTCGCGGCGCGAGTCAAGCTGCTGCAGCGCGAGAAGGACCTCGAGGCACGCATCTATGACGGCCGCAAGACCGCCGACGTGATGGTGGAGGACGTGCGCATCGGCGATGTCGTCGAGTACGACTACACGATCCGCGGCGTGAACCCGGCGCTCAACGACCGGCGCGCGGGCAGCTACGACCTGCAGTGGCGCGTGCCGCTGCGATCGATGTACGCGCGGCTCATGGTGGCAGAGGGCGGCGACCTGCGCATCGTGCCGCGCAACACGACGCTGCGGCCGCAGGTGCAGCACCGCGGCGGCTGGGTCGACTACGTCTGGCGCGCACAGGACGTGCCTGCACTCGCGCAGGACGACGACGAGCCCGCGTGGTACGACCCGCTGGCCTCGGTGCAGTGGAGCGAGTTTCCGGATTGGGCGTCCGTTGCCGCCTGGGCGCTGCCCCTGTACCGCCTCGACGCCGACCAGGGCCCGGAGCTGCGCGCGCAGGTCGAATCCATCGCGCATGCCAGCGCCGACCCGGGCGAGCGCCTGGTCGCCACGCTGCGCTTCGTCCAGCGCGAGGTGCGCTATCTCGGCATCGAGGTCGGCGTCGGCTCGTACGTGCCGCGCCCGCCTCGCCAGGTGATGAACCATCGCTTCGGGGACTGCAAGGACAAGGCGTTGCTGACGGTGTGGATGCTGCGGGCCCTCGGCATCGAGGCGCAGCCGGCGCTCGTCAACACGCGCCTGAAGCGCGGCCTCGACCAATACGAGCCGGAGCCGGGCATGTTCGACCACGTCGTCGTGCATGCGCGCATCGACGGCCGCGAACTCTGGCTGGATCCGACACGTGCCGAGCAGAAGGGCACGCTGGCCAACGTATCGCAGGCGAGCTTCGGTCGCGCCCTGGTGGTTGACGCGGCCACCGCCGGCCTGGCATCGATGCCCGATCCGTCCGCCAGCGTGCGCCGGCACGACGTCCATACCGTGTTCGACGCCACGGCCGGCCGCGGCAAGCCGGTGGGCATGCAGGTGACCACGGTCTACGAGGGCGAGAGCGCAGACTCCATGCGCGACGAGATCGCGGGCCGCAGCCGCGACGAGCTGCAGCGCCGCTTCCTGAACTTCTATGCCGGCTACTACCCGGACGTCGCGGTCCAGAAGCCGTTCGACGTCAGCGACGACGGCGCGGCCAACCGCCTGACGATCAGCGAGTTCTACGTCATCGGCGACCACTGGAAGCGCGACGAGAACAAGAAGCGCTGGACATTCTCGGTCGAGAGCCCCGAGATCGACTCGCAACTGCACACGCCGCAACGCAAGGTGCGCACGGGCCCGCTCGCGCTGAACTATCCGCTGGCGGTCAGCAGCGTCACCGAGATCCGGCTGCACAAGGACTGGGCGCTGAACATCCAGCCCGTGTCGGTGGAGGATCCGGCGTTCAGGTACCGGTTCGAAAGCAGCGCCGCCGGATCCGTCGTGACCACGACCGAGCGCCTGGACATGCTGGCCGACCAGGTGCAGGCCGATCGCATCGCAGGCTACGTGGAGGACGTCCGCAAGGTGCGTGATTCGCTCGGCCTGAGCCTGTACCTGCCCGACGCCGCGGCTGCGCCGTCGGCTGGCGGCGGCATCAACTGGCCCATCGCGATGCTGGCCGCCTTCATCGCTGGCGGCGCAGCCTGGTCGATGCGGCGGGTGTGGCGCTGGGATCCTGCGCCCCGGCCGATCCCCCAAGGCGCTGCTCGCGGGCTGCGCGGCTGGCTCATCCTGCCCATGATCGGCGTCGTCGTGTCGCCGCTGCGCATGCTCAAGGACATCATCCAGACCTTGCCGTCGTACAGCGCGAGCAATTGGGCGGAGCTCACGGTCAGCGGTGGCGCCCGCTACGACGCGCTGTGGGCCCCCTACCTGCTGTGCGAGCTGGCGCTCAACATCTTCCTGCTGGCGTCCTCACTGCTGCTGGCGCGTCTGTTCTTCAGCCGCCGCAGCAGTTTCCCGCAGGCCTATATCGGCCTGGCGGTGGCGTCGATCCTGGTACGGGCGTTCGACCTGGGTGTCGCTTCGATGATGTCCGGCAATGCATCGAAGGTCACGCCCGTGGACTGGTCGATGCTGGTTCGAGACACCGTCATCAGCCTGCTCTGGAGCTGGTATTTCCTCGTCTCGCGTCGGGTCGCGGCGACGTTCGTCGAACGCCTGCAGCCGCGGGCGCCGGCCGCCGAGCATGCCGCGGCGCCGCCAACGGAGTCGACCGCAGCGACGCCGGTGGAGGCGGGCGACGCGGTACCGTCGGTGCTCTGAGCTGGACAGTCAGTCTCCGCACGCTTGTCGGCACCGCGGGCGCAAGAAACCGGATCTTGCGGTACGCTTCAGGCTCCGCAGCAGCTACGAAAGGAGGTGATATGTCTGATATCTCTTGGTCCGAGAGGGATCTCCCTGCGTGATGTAGCCAGGTCTCGACCAGACCCGCGGGCGCTCCCACTCATGGTGGGCAGCGCCCGCGTCATTTGGGCAGGGGTCAGCGCAATCCCGGCGCCAGGTGCTGGAACGGCTCCTGCACCGGTGCCGACGGCGCGGGCTTCGGTGACGGGGCGCGCTGGCTGGGCAGCGACTGTCCGGGCGGGGGCGGTGGCACCGGCTGCAGCAGGATGGCGTTCGGGCTCGACGGCTGCATCACGGTCGTGCTTGTGTCGACGGGCTCCGGGGTGGCGCCTGGGGCGCCGGCCACCTGCACCGACGGCGGATTGCCCGGCTGCAGGCCCAGGTACGAGATGTAGCCGCCGCCGGCGAACTCGTCGTACAGCCAGTCGCCCTGCGCCTCCTGCACGCCGGGTGGCGGCGGCATCGTCACCACCGGTTCGCTCTTGAGCGCGGCGCGCATGTAGTCGATCCAGATGGGCAGCGCCAGCGTGGCGCCGAACTCGCGGGCGCCCAGGCTGGTGTTGTCGTCGCGGCCCATCCAGACGACCGTCGTGATCTTCGGCTGGAAGCCGGCGAACCACGTGTCGACGGCGTCGTTGGTGGTGCCGGTCTTGCCGTAGATGTCGGGGCGTTTGAGCGTGGCCTGCGCCTTGGCGCCGGTGCCGGTGCGTGCCACCTCGTTGAGCAGGCTGGCCATCACGAACGCGTTGCGGGCGGGGATGATGCGGGTGTCCTCGCCGGGCTTGTCGGCCAGTTGCGGCGCCTCGAACAACACCTTGCCCTGGGCGTCGGTGATCTTCTCGATGAAACGCGGCATCACGCGGTAGCCGCCGTTGGCAAAGCTCGCGTAGGCGCCCGCCATCTGCATCGGCGTGACGCTGCCGGCGCCCAGGGCCAGCGTCAGGTTGTCGGGCTGCTTGTCGGGCGACAGGCCGAACTGCGCGGCCCAGTTGCGCACGATGTTCGTGCCCAGGTTCTGCACGACGCGGATGCTGACCAGGTTCTTGGACTTGGCGAGCGCCTCGCGCAGCGAGATCGGGCCGTTGAGCGGCTCGTCGTCGTCCTTGGGATCCCAGTGGCGGCCGCCGGTCAGCGCGTCGTCGATGTTGATCGGCGCGTCCATGACCTGCGTGGCCGGCTGGATGCCGTGTTCGAGCGCCGCCGAGTAGATGAAGGGCTTGAAGCTGGAGCCCGGCTGGCGCCAGGCGCTGGTGACGTGGTTGAACTGGCTGTGCGAGAAGTCGAAGCCGCCAACCAGCGCGCGCACCTGGCCCGTGGCCGAGTCGATCGACACCAGCGCGCCCTGCACGTCCGGCCATTGGGTGACGCGCCATTCGCTCTTGTAGCCGTTCTCGCCGCTGGTGCGCATCACGCGGATGATGGCGCCGCGCTCGATCACCAGGTCGACCGGCGCCTTGGGCCGGAGCCCGACCTGCACGCCGCGCAGCGCGTCGCCGGTCAGGTGCAGCGTCTCGCCGCTGGCCAGGATGGCGACGATCTCCTTCGGGCTCGCGTGCGTGACGACGGCCACGCGCAGGTCGTCGTCATCAGGGTGGTCGTGCAGGGCCGTGGCCGCGGCGGTCTCGATGTCGGCGTCGGTGTCGGGCAGGTCTTCGTTGTCTTCCGGACCGCGGTAGACCTGGCGGCGGTCGAAGTCGATCACTCCGCGGCGCACGGCCGCCTGCGCTGCCGCCTGGTCTGCCGAGATGAGGGACGTCGTCACCTTCAGTCCCTGCGAATACGCCGCCTCGCCAAAGCGCTGCACCACCTGCTGGCGCACCATCTCGGCCAGGAATTCGGCGCTGACCGGCGGCGACCAGTGGCCGGTGATCTTGAGCGGCTGCTTCTTGGCCGCCTCGTACTGCGCGTCGTTGAGCACGCCGGTCTCGTGCATGCGCATCAGCACCACCAGTTGACGCGCCTTGGCCTTCTCGAAGTGGTCCGCGGGGTCGGCGCCGCTCGGGTTCTTGGGCAGCCCGGCCAGCATCGCGGCCTCGGCGGCGCCGAGCTGGCGCGACGGCTTGCCGAAGTAGGTCAGCGACGCCGCCTCGAAGCCGTACGCATGCTGGCCCAGGTAGATCTGGTTCATGTACAGCTCGAGGATCTGGTCCTTCGTCAGATGCCGCTCGATCTTCATGGCCAGCAGCGCCTCGGCGAACTTGCGCGACCAAGTCTGCTTGCGGCTGAGAAAGAAGTTGCGCGCCACCTGCTGGGTGATGGTGGACGCGCCTTCGCGCTTGTGGCGGAACACATTGGCGAACAGCGCCCGCGCGATGCCCTTGACGCTGACGCCGCTGTGATTGCGGAAGTCGGCGTCCTCGGTGGCGATCAGCGCGTCCCTGAGCACCGGCGGAAACTCGCCCACCGGCATGAAGCGCCGCCGCTCCGGCCCGAACTGCGCCAGCTCGATGCCTTCGCGGGTGACGATCTCCAGCGGCTGGCGCGGCTGGTAGTGAGTGATCTCGTCGAGCTCGGGCAGCTGTTCCGACACCACGACGACGGCGGCGATGAGCGCCACCAGGATGGCGCAGACGATGAACCCGCTGACCCACGCGAGGGTGATCCACTGTTCCCGGGAAGGCTTCTTGAGCACGGTGCAGGCCGCGGCGGCGGCGTGGAGGACAAGTCGTCGACTTTACGGCACGCGGCGAGCTTGCCTGGCACCGCGGCCACGGTGTCAGTCGGGCGGCCGCGAAGTACCGCGCGCTGATGCCCGTGGGTGCCTCGGACGCCCTGTGCGGTGGAACCAAGGGTTTCTACTTAACCGTATTTTGACGCGATGCAGCATGTAAATTACTGCTGTTGTGTGCAGAATCACACGGGACTCATCAACGGGCTCGGCGCTGCGCCTGCGCAGCACGAGCTACCGAGCGCTCTCACGAGCGCCTTTGTCACCTGAGGGATTTCGAATGATCAAAAAGTTTTCCGCTGGCATTGCGGCACTCGCCCTGACCGCGGGCGCCAACGCCGCCACGGTGTTCAGCGACGACTACACCTCGCTGGGCGACATGGCCAGCCCGGGTTCGTTCACCTCGGTGGCGTTCGCCGCGCCGGCCGGCACCACCGGCTCGGTGACGTTCGACATCCAGGGCTACAACACGCTCGATGGGCAGAACACCTACGAAGACGACTTCACGTTGACGCTCAACGGCGTGACGACCGTCGTCAAGGGCAGCTGGGATCTGGGCGGTGGCGGTGCAAGCGGCTTCCTGGGCGGGAGCTACGGCGGCGCGACCTGGTCGCTCATCGGTCCCCGCGAGATCGAGATCACGGCGCCGCTGACGTTTGCCGCCTCCAACACGCTGACGTTTGCCTATGTTTCCATCAGCGCGGCCAACCAGACCACGGCCGGCCAGGGCCTGGGCGACGAAGGCTGGGGCATTGGCAGCGTCACGGTCACGGCCGTGCCGGAACCCGGTTCGCTGGCCCTGATGCTGGCCGGGCTCGGCCTTGTCGGCGGCCTCGCCCGCCGTCGCCGCCAGGTTTGACGCCGACGGTGGTGCCGCGGAGGGCGCAAAGCGCCTCCGGCGATTTTGAAAGGCCCGCACCCCGCGGGCCTTTTTCATGGGCGGTTGCCGCCTCGGCCTGCCAGCTGGGCTGTCAGCTCGCGGCTCGCCTGCATCAGGCGGTTGCCGAGCATGGCGCTGCGCGCCGGCCCCAGGCGTGAGCGCAGCGCCGCGACGCTGATCGAGGCCACCGGTGCCTGGTTGGCGTCGTAGACGACCACGCCGATGGCCCAGCTCTCCTCGAACACCATGCCCGGCTGCAGGCAGTAGCCGCGCTCGCGCGTGTCGCGCACCAGCGCGAGCACGCTGGCGTCGTTGCAGCGCGGGAACTTCTCGGCGCGCAGCGTGGCATTGCGCGCCAGCACGTCGGCCACCGTCTCGTCGGGCAGCGCCGCCAGGATCGCGCAGCTGCCGGCACCCACGCCCAGCGGCCAGCGGTCGCCGGGCTTGATCAGCTGGTTGCGGATCGGGAAGTCGCCCTCGTCGCGCGACAGGCAGATGCTCTCGTGACCGTGCAGCACGGTGAAGAACACGGTGTCGCCCGACTCGGACGCCAGCGTGCGCAGCATGGCCGCGGCCTGCCGCTGCAGCTCGTAGCTCGGCTCGGCCGCCAACCCGACGGCGAAGGCCTCGGGGCCGAGCCGGTAGCGGCCGGCCGCGCGGTCATGCAGCACGAAGCCTTCGTCGACCAGCGTGCGCGTCAGGCGGATCGCGGTCGTCTTGTTCAGGCCCAGCCGGTGGCCGATCTCGCCCATGCGCAGGCCGCCCGGGCCCACGCGCGTGAGCAGCCGCAGCACGGCCAGGCCACGGCGCAGCGTCTGGGCGCCGGCGGTCTCCGGACGTTCCGGCTCGCGCGCTGGCGCGGCCGGTGCGATCGGGTCGCCGAACTCGTCGTCGACCGGGGCGACCGAACAGGCCGCGTCGCCCGCCCGCGGCGCGACCAGCCTCAGGGCGGACGGCGACGTCATTTGGCGGCTGCCGCCGCGCCATTGCGGCGCAGCGTGGGCAGGCCGACTCCGGCGGCGTCGAATCCGCCATCGACCGCCAGGAACTGGCCGTTGATGAAGCTGGCGTCGTCGCTACAGAGGAAGCCGACCGTGTTGGCCATCTCCTCGGGCGTGCCGTAGCGGCCCAGCGGGATGGCGTCCTGGTAGTCGGAGCGGATCGCCACGCTGTGCACGAGCTTGGCCATCTCCGTCTCGACCGGTCCCGGACAGATCGCATTGACGCGGATGCCGATGTCGCCCAGCTCCACCGCGAGCTGCTTGGTCAGGTGCAGCAGCGCGGCTTTGCTGGTGCCGTAGGCCACGCGCAGCGTGCTCGCGCGCAGGCCCGAGATCGAGGCGATGTTGACGATGGCGCCGCCGCCGGCCTTGATCATCTCGGGCACGCAGGCCTGCGTGCACAGGAAGGCGCCATCGAGATTGGTGTTCAGCACGTCGCGGAACTCGGCGTAGCTGGTCTGCATCACCGGCTTGAAGACCGCGATGCCGGCGTTGTTGACCAGCTTGTCGATGCGGCCGAACCTGGCCACGACCTGCGCGACGCCGGCGCTGACCTGCTGAGGATTGCGCACGTCCGCGTGCACGGCGAGCACGGCGTCCGGGCGATCGAACGCGGCGACGCTGCGCTCCAGCGTCTGCTGGTCGATGTCCAGCAGCGCGATGCGGTGGCCGCGGTCGAGGAACCATTGGCCGATGGCCAGGCCGATGCCGCGCGCGCCTCCGGTGACGATCGCGACGGGAGAGTTGTCAGTGATGGGGGCGGATGGGCTCAAGGTGATCTCCAGGGTGAGCAATTCAGGCGGCCGAGGGCAGCCACTCTTCGAGCGTCACTTCGAAGGTGACGCACACGGGATTGGCGCCGGCGACGAACGGGCCGCCGTGCACATGGCCTTCGGTGTCGGCGACGATGCCGGTGATGGCCGCGCGCAGCGAGCCGTCGGCCTGCGGGCGGACTTCGCCGGCGAGGCTGACGATCTCGACGGCCGGCCCGCGCACCTGGCGCGTGCCGCCGCCCGGTGCGAGGAAGCAGGCGTCGACCAGACTGCCGAGCGCGCCGCGCACGAAGGCGTGGCGAAAGCCTTCGGCGGCACAGAGCTTCTCGATGCTCAGCACCAGGTCCTCGTTGGGCGCGACGCGCGCGTACGCGACGCGGCCCATCTGGCCGGCCTCCACCAGTCGAACCTCAGATTGCATGGCTTGTCTCCTCCATCTGCGCCGCCGCGGCCGCGAACGGGCGCATCAGCGGCATGTGGGTTTCGTCGTCCTGCGTGATGCGCAGCTCGATGCCGTCCAGCGACGTGGCCAGCACGGGAATGGGGGTGGCGCCCACGACGCTGCGGTCGACCACGATGTGGCCGCCGCGCACGCGGCCGTCCGCGCAGACGAAGGTCGCGTGGCAGTGCACGACCGGTTCGCCGCGGGCATTCCTGCCAAGCGTGGCGTTGCCGAAGATCAGCGTCGCGGGGCCGGCCGGGATCGGCCGCGTGTAGTTGGCCACGCGCTCGCCGGTGGGATCAGGTGGCGCCACGCAGTAGAGCAAGGTCTCGATGCGGCCGCCGAGCAGCGTCATCGACGCGGCCCGCACGCCCAGTTGGAGCAGCGGCTCGATGATCGCTTCTTCCATCGTCCGTCCCGGCTCCAGGCCGAGGCGGAAGTGGCGCGCCTGGTTCGCATGGCGGTGCTCGATGCGGATCGGCCCGACCGGGCCGGGATGCATTAGCGTGCGCGCACGGGGAAGGGGGAGGGCGTTCGTGAACTCGGTCAAGCGGGTCTCCAGCGCGCTCGTGGCGCGTCACTCCAAGTGCCACCCGGGTTGCGAATGGTTCGGTATGTGGTGCAGTCTAGGAAAAGGCTTCCATTCAAGGAAGTTTGCAATTCCTATC
>JBJMWF010000436.1:0-14630 GCA_045810265.1 Vitreoscilla sp.
CCGGCAGCGCGGGCGCGATGGCCGCGCCGGTCAGCGGATCGACCGGACGCCAGGCGGCGGGCACGTCGCAGAAGTCATTCTGCGGATCGATGATCAGGAGCTGGGTGCTTGCCTTCATGGTGCTTTCTCTCTGCGTCGGTGACTTCACTGTACACCTATTAGTTGTACTATGCAACTAATTGTGATGTCCAAGCCGGCTGGCTTGGGCTACAGGGCTTCAACTCCAGGACGGGTCGATGGGTTATCCTATCCTCCCCCATAGGATAAAACCATGTCCGCCCATCCGTCCCACCCCGACATCATCAAGCGCCTGAAGCGCGCCGAAGGCCACCTGCGCAGCATCGTCGCGATGCTGGAGGAAGGCCGCGACTGCCTGGAGATCGCCCAGCAGATGCAGGCGGTCGAGAGCGCCGTGGCCAACGCCAAGAAGACCTTGGTGCACGACCACATCGACCATTGCCTGGAGCACGCCGTCGAGGGCGTCGGCGCGCGCGACGCGATCAGCCAGTTCAAGGCGATCACGAAATACCTATGACCGACTTTCACACCTTGCTGGCCGGCGGCAACGCCTGGCTGTTCATCCCCAGCGCGATCCTGCTGGGGGCGCTGCACGGCCTGGAGCCGGGCCATTCCAAGACCATGATGGCGGCCTTCATCGTGGCGGTGCGAGGCACGCTGGGTCAGGCCGTGTTGCTGGGCCTGGCAGCGACGCTGTCGCACACCGCCATCGTCTGGCTGATCGCGCTGGGCGGCATGTATTTCGGCCAGCGATGGAGCGCGCAAGCCAGCGAGCCGTGGATGCAGCTGATCTCGGCCGTGCTGATCATCGGCGTTGCCGTGTGGATGCTGTGGCGGACGTCGCAGGACAAGGCGGCGTGCTTCCATGACCATGGGGCCGAAGACGGGCATGGGCATGGGCATGGGCATGGGCACGCGCACTCGCACTCGCATCACGAGCACGAGCACGAGCACGAGCACGAGCACGAGCATGAGCATGAGCACGACCACGAACATGTCCACGGCGCCGCGTGTGCTCATGGGCACGGTCACGGGACGGCCGTGGCTGCCGTCGTCGAGCCCGCCCGCGCGGACGCCCACGATCGGGCGCACGCCGAACAGATCAAGTCCCGCTTCGCCGGCCGCGAGGTCACCACCGGCCAGATCGTCATGTTCGGCCTGACCGGCGGCCTGATCCCGTGTCCCGCATCGATCACCGTGCTGCTGCTGTGCCTGCAGCTCAAGAAGATCGCCCTGGGCGCCACCCTGGTGCTGGGCTTCAGCGTCGGCCTGGCCGCGACGATGGTGGCTTCGGGCGTGATCGCGGCGCTCGGCGTCAAGCACCTCTCGAAGCACGTCGGCAGCGGCCGCTTCGGCGAGCTCGCGGCCAAGGCGCCCTATGTCTCCGGCGGCCTGATCCTCGTCGTCGGCTTGGTCGTCGGCTGGCAGGCCCTGCGCACGCTGTCCTGAAGCGGGCAGTCGCGTCCTGCGGCGAAGCTCACGACAAGCGAAGAGGCCATGCTTTGCTCCAGCCACGGGGTGCCGCCTCGGCCTGAGCTGTGCAGACGGAGGTGCCTGGCATGTTCTCGTTCGCGCTGCGATGCTGATGACCGCGACTCCTTCGTCGCGAACGAGAGCGTGCCTGGCGCCGATCCTCAGGGGGCCGGCGTCAGGCACCGCACCGAGTCGCCGGCCGCAGGTCGTCCGATGGTGGCATGGTCACGGCGACTCGATGCGGTGCCAGACACCTTGGGCACCGACCCGGCGGTCGAGTGGAGACGCGAAGCGTCAGCGCTGCGGCGCCAGCGGCGCGCGGCCGCGCTGGCCCAATGCCAGTTGCGCGATGGCCGCGACGACCACGTTGACCGCCAGCGCGAACAGCCCCGTGTACAGCGTGATCTTGTCGCCGCCCAGATCGAAGGTGTGCACCGGCTTGACGCCGTCCATGAACACCAGCGCGGTGCCGGTGGCCAGGCCCACGGCCCAGCCGATCAGCAGCGCCGGCGCGCGGAACCACGCGAAGAACAGGCCGAAGACGACGGCCGGGAAGGTCTGCAGGATCCACACGCCGCCCAGCAGCTGCAGGTCGAGCGCGAACTTGGTGGGCAGCACCAGGATGATCACCAGCGCGCCCACCTTGACCACCAGCGACACGATCTTGGCGACCGCCGCCTCGCCCGCGGGCTGGATGTCCGGCTGGACGTAGGCCTTCCAGAAATTGCGCGTGAACAGGTTGGCCGCGCCGATGGACATCACCGCCGCCGGCACCAGCGCGCCGATGGCGATCGCGGCGAACGCGAAGCCGACGAACCACGACGGGAACAGCGCGCTGAACAGCGCCGGCACGACCGCGTTGTTGTTGCCGTGCACGTCGACGCCGGCCGCATACGCCATGTAGCCCAGCAGCGCGATCAGGCCCAGCAGCACCGTGTACGCGGGCAGGAACACGGCGTTCTTGCGGATGGTGTCTGCGCTCTTGGCGGCGAAGATGCCGGTCAGCGTATGCGGGTACATGAACGCCGCCATCGCCGAGCCCAGCGCCAGCGTCGCGTACGGCAGGTACTGTGCCGGCTTGAGCAGCAGGCCGCCCGCCTTCTTGGTGGAGAAGGCGCTGCTGGCCACGTCGAACACGTGCGCGTAGCCGCCCAGCTTCATCGGCACCAGGATCACTGCGACCAGCACCACGATGTAGATCATCAGGTCCTTGACGAACGCGATCAGCGCCGGCGCGCGCAGGCCCGCCGAGTAGGTGTACAGAGCGAGGATCACGAAGGCCGCGGCCAGCGGCAATTCACCGGTGAAGCCCAGCGCGTTGATGACAACGCCCATGCCCACCAGCTGCAGTGCGATGTAGGGCATGGTGGCGACGACGGCCGTGACGGCCACCGCGAGTTCCAGGGGCCTCGAGCCGTAGCGGCCGTAGACGACGTCGGCCGCCGTCACGTGGCCGGCCTTCTGCGCCGCATGCCACAGCCGCGGCATGATCACGAACACGATCGGGTAGACCAGGATGGTGTAGGGCAGCGCGAAGAAGCCGTAGGCGCCCACCGCGTACACCAGCGCCGGGACGGCGATCACCGTGTAGGCCGTATAGAAGTCGCCGCCCACCAGGAACCAGGTGATCCAGGTGCCGAAGCTGCGGCCGCCCAGGCCCCACTCGTCCAGATGCGCGCCCTGCGTCGCGCTGCGATTCCAGCGCGAGGCCCAGAAGCCCATCACCGTGACCAGGACGAAGAAGAAGACGAAGACCCACAGGGCCGTCCAGTTGATGTTCTCGCCCATCACTTGACTCCCTTGCGCTGGCCGTCACGGTAGACGATCCAGATCAGCAGGGCCGTGATCGGCACCCACAGCAGCTGGTACCAGTAGAAGAAGGGAAAGCCGAACAGCGCCGGCAGGGCGTCGGTGTTGTAGAAGGGCACCCACAACAGCCCGACGAACGGCAGCAACAGCAGCAGCCACATGAGGATCTCCTCGTCGATGTCTTGCCCGCGGCGATTCTGTTCTGAACTGCAAGCCCCTGCGCGTCAGTGAGGGACTGTTCAAGTGTCCGGTTCACACTGTGCGCCGCGGGGGCCTAGCCGATCGGGCCGACGGGCGGCCTTCTGCGGCGGCCGGGGCGTATCGCGGCGCGCGATTCGCGCAGGCCCGACTCGGCCGCCGCCAGCATCGACTCGGCGCTCGCCGTGGGTTGCGACGCGAACGCGATGCCGATCGCGACCTCGGGGCAGGGCGCCAGATCGGAGACCTGCAGCGCGTCGTCGAACGCGTGCACCAGGCGGGCGGCAGCGGCGAGCACCGCGCCGCCGTCCACCAGTCCTTGCGCGACCACCGCGAACTCACCCGCATCGCCGCGCAACAGCCGGTGCCACGGCGGCGCTGCCGCGCGCAGGCGGCGCTCAACCTCAGCGACGACCGCGTCCTCCAGCGGACGGCAGCAGTCGAGAAGGAACAACGCGGTGCCGCGCGCGCCACCGGGCGCGTGCGCGAGCGCGATGGCCAGCAGGTCCAGGCAGGCGTTGCGGCCGGTGTCGTCGCGCGAGCGGAACGGCGCCACCTCCTCACGGCGGCCGGGGTTCATCCTGGGTGGCCCGCGGCTCGGTGGCGGCAGGGGCAGGCGGGTCGTCGGATCGGCATGGCGGCGTGGAGTGCATGGCGCGAACGGATCGCAGATGACAGGCACTCTAGGCAGGGCGCGTCCAGCCGGCCAGAAGCAGATCCGCAAGTCGCCGGCCGGAGCAGACGCGCGTCACGCCTCGGTCAATCGTCGACGCACTCGATGCCCGGTGGCGAACGCAGCTTGGCCAGCGCCCGCTCGCCGGCGGCCGGTGCATGGCCCGGCAACGACGCCGGCGCCATGCTGCCCGCGAGGCGGCCGATGACGGCGACGCCGCGTTCGATCTCCGCGCTCCACGGATGGCCGAAGTTCAGCCGCAGGTCGTTGCCGTGGCGGCCGTTGGGCGAGAACAGTGCCCCCGGCGCGAGGCTGACGCCCTCGTCGAGCGCGTGCGTCATCAGCGCCAGCGTGTCGGCGCTGCCTGGCGGCAGTTGCACCCACAGCACATAGCCTCCGTGCGGGCGCGACACCGCGGTGCCGGCCGGGAAATGGCGCGCGACGGCGCGCAGCAATTGATCGCGCTGGCTGCGCAGCGCCGAGCGCAGGCGCCGCAGGTGCAGGCCATAGCCGCCGTGCTTGAGGTAGTCGGCGATCGCCGCCTGCGCCGGCACGTTGGTCGCGATCGACAGCAGGAACTTGTTCTGCCGCAGCGTCTCGTTGAAGCGGCCGGCCGCGACCCAGCCGATGCGGTAGCCGGGGGCCAGCGACTTGCTGAACGAGCCGCAATGCAGCACGCCGCCCTGGGCGTCCCAGGTCTTGGCCGGCAGCGGCTGCTCGCCCTCGAAGCCGAGCTCGCCGTAGACGTCGTTCTCGATCAGCGGGATGCCGCGGCGGGCCAGCAGGGCGACCAGGGCGGCCTTGTTGCGGGCCGGCATGGTGGCGCCGGTCGGATTCTGGAACGTCGGCATCGCCCAGACGGCCTTGATGTCCTGCGCGGCGAGGGCGCTCTCCAGCGCCGGCAGGTTCATGCCCTCTTGCGCGCAGGTGGGAATGCAGACCGCGCGCCGGCCGCTGCTCTGGATCATGTGCAGCACGTTGTAGTGCGCCGGCGATTCGATGGCGACCACGTCGCCCGGGCGTGTCGTGCAGATGAGGCACAGCATCAGCGCCTCCGACGCGCCGTTGGTGATGACGATGTCGGCGACGTCCACGTCGGCGCCCATCTCCAGATAGCGCCGGGCGATGTGGCGACGCAGTTCGGCGTTGCCGGGCGGCAGGTCGTCGACGATGCGCCAGGGATCGAGACGGCGCGCCGCGGTGCCGAGCAGCTGCGCCAGCTTGGGCAGCGGGAACAGCATCGGGCTGGCGAACGCGCTGCCCAGCGGCACGTTCGAGCGCTGCTTGATGGCGTTCAGCACGGAGTCGAGCAGGTTGGCGGGCGCGACGCGCACCGGCTCGGGCTGCAGCGTGGGCATCGTCGGCCTGGGCAGCGGCGCGCGCGCGGTGGCGTTGACGTAGTAGCCCGAGCGCGGGCGTGCCGACACCAGCCCGCGGTCCTCCAGCAGGTAGTAGGCCTGCATCACCGTGCCCTGGCTGATGCCGCGGGCCGTGCACAGGGCGCGCACGGAGGGCAGGCGCTCGCCGGCGCGCAACACGCTGCGGCGGATCTGCCGCTCGATGTCGTCGGCCAGGTCTGTATAGATGGCCATGGCTGTCTCCCGGAATCCCGGCGGGTCGCCGTGCGTCCTGGCCGATCGTACGGCGGCTGGCGCGCGGCCGGTGCGCGGGCCAACCCCGACTTGCCGGGCACGAAGGCGGCCCTGCTGCACCCGCCGGACCTGCGAACTGCGCCTGTTCCGCCGCCCGCCTTTCCCGCAGACTGCGGATCGCCCAGGCGTGCTCCCGCTGCCGCGCCGATCCACGAACCGGAAACCCGATGTTTCTCAACAATCTTTCGATCGCACGCCGGCTCGCCCTGGTGCTCGCCGCGATGCTGGCGCTGTCCCTGGCCACCAGCCTGCTCGCTTTCCTGACGCTGCGCAAGCTCGGCGCGGAGGTGACGACCATCGTCTCGGACAACCTCAAGGTGGAACGGGCCGCCTCCGATTGGCTGCGCTATTCGTCCGCCGGCGCGGTTCGCGCGGTGGCCATCGCGCGCAGCAGCGATGCCAGCCTGGTCGACTACTTCGCCGATGCGACCGCCCAGACCACGCTGCTTGCCAACGAACGCCAGAAGCTCGTCGAGCAGGCGGCGAACACGCCTGAAGAAAAGGCGCTCTACGTCCACGTCAGCGAGGCGCGCAAGTCCTACATCGCCTCGCGCGAGGAGATCAGGCGCCTGAAGGCAGGCGGCGACGCCGCCGGCGCCAGCAAGGAGTTCTCGGAGCGCTTCGAGAAGGTTTCGCGGGAATACCTGGCCGCGATCGAAGCCGTCGACGAGCAGCAGCGCAAGCAGGTCGACGAGATCGCCCGCGGCATCGAGCTCGAGCGCGACCGCACCACCCGACTGCTGGCCGCCAGCGGCGCGGCCTCGCTGGCAATCGGCGCGCTGCTCGCCTGGCTGCTCTCGCGCAGCATCACCGGGCCGCTGACGCGCGCCGAAGCGATGGCGCGCACGATCGCGCAGATGGATCTGACCGACCGCGCTTCCTCGAGCTATGCGAACGACGAGACGGGCCGCCTGCTGCGCTCGATCGACACCATGCGCGGTGCGCTGACCCACACGCTGCTGCAGGTACGCGCCGTCGTCGACGGCATCTCCACGGCCAGCGCGCAGATCGCCACCGGCAACCAGGACCTCAGTGCACGCACCGAGCACACGGCCGGCAACCTCGAGGAGACGGCCGCCTCGATGGAGCAGCTGACCGCCACCGTGCGCCAGAGCGCCGACACCGCGCAGCAGGCCAACCAGCTCGCCGCGTCGGCGGGCGATGTCGCGCGTCGCGGTGGCCAGGTGGTGGCGCAGGTCGTGACGACGATGGAGGAGATCAACGCGAGCTCCCGGCGCATCGCCGACATCACCGGCGTGATCGACGGCATCGCGTTCCAGACCAACATCCTCGCGCTCAACGCCGCGGTCGAGGCCGCGCGCGCCGGCGAGCAGGGTCGCGGCTTCGCCGTCGTCGCCGCGGAAGTGCGCAGCCTGGCCCAGCGCAGCGCGGAATCGGCGCGCGAGATCAAGGCGCTGATCGGCGCCAGCGTCGACAAGGTGGAAACCGGCGCACGCCTCGTGGAGCAGGCGGGCACGACCATGGACGAGATCGTCGCCAGCGTGCAGCGCGTGGGCGACATGATCGCGGAGATCACCGCGGCCGCCAGCGAGCAGAGCGCCGGCATCGGCCAGGTCAATGTCGCGGTGACGCAGCTGGACCAGATGACGCAGCAGAACGCGGCGCTGGTGGAGGAGTCGGCGGCCGCGGCCGAGAGCCTGCGCGAGCAGGCGCAGCGCCTGAGCGGCGTGGTGGGCACGTTCCGGCTGTCAGACGACGCCCAATCCGGGCTCTGAAGGACTGCCGCGGGCGCCTCGCTTGCTCGATTCGGCCTCGAATCCGAGGAACCGATCATGCCCACCACGCACCGACCTGCGGCCAGGGCCAGGGCCAAGGCCAAGTGGTCGCAGCACGTCACCGAGACCAGCGACGCGCTCGACCTGCAGCACGACGTCTTCAAGCTCACCGACCCGAAGAAGATCGCGCAGTCGCTCAAGCGCTCCGCCGAACACAGCGACCGGCGCAAGAGCGATCCCTACCGCTCGGCGATGTCGATGCTGACCTTCTACATCAACCGCGCCGGGCACAACCTGGAGGCCACGCAGCGCCGGCATCTGGAGGATGCGAAGGACGAGCTGCGCGCGCTCTTCGACAAGCCGGCGGCGCGCAAGAAGACGCATTGAGGGGAGCAGGCCATGTCCAAGCTGTTCTCACGCCAGCACGAACCCGATGCGCGGCAAGTCGAGGCGGCGCGCACCGCCGCACTGCCGCTGAGCGGCGTCGACGACGAGTTCGACGACCTGCTGCGCCGCATCGGCAACGCGCGGTTCGTGCTGCTGGGCGAGGCCTCGCACGGCACGCACGAGTTCTACGAGGCGCGCGCCCGCATCACGATGCGGCTGATCGCCGAACGCGGCTTCTCGGCGTTCGCCATCGAAGGCGACTGGCCGGACGCCTACCGGGTCAACCGCTTCGTGCGCGGACTGGGCGACGATCGCAGCGCCACCGAGGCGCTGCAAGGCTTCCGGCGCTTCCCGACCTGGATGTGGCGCAACACGGCCGTCGTCGACTTCGTCGAACGCCTGCGCGACTGGAACCACGGCCGGCCGACGGCAGCGCGCACCGGCTTCTACGGCCTCGACCTGTACAGCCTCAACACCTCGATGGCCGCGGTGCTGGCCTTTCTCGAGCGCGAGGATCCGGCCATCGCCGCGCGCGCCCGCGAGCGCTACGCCTGCTTCGAGCCGTTCGGCGGCGACAGCCAGGTCTACGGCCTGATGACCGGCCTGGGCTCGACGCCGTCGTGCGAGGACGGCGTGATCCGCACGCTGCTCGAGCTGCAGCATCGCCGCACGCAAGGGCTGCCCGACAAGGCCGCCGATCCGGAGTCGCAGTTCGACGCCGAGCGCAACGCGGCGCTGGTGCGCGACGCCGAGCGCTACTACCGCAACATGTACCTGAGCGACGTGTCGTCCTGGAACGAGCGCGACACGCACATGGCGCAGACCTTGTGGGCGATCGACCGCCACCTGTCGCGCCCCGGTCGCCCGGCCCGGATCGTCGTCTGGGCGCACAACTCGCACCTGGGCGACGCCTACTTCACCGAGATGGGCCAGTCGCGCGGCGAGCTCAACCTGGGCCAGCTCGTGCGCGAGCGCGTGCCCGAGGACTGCTACCTCGTCGGTTTCACCACGCACGACGGCGCGGTGACCGCCGCCAGCGAGTGGGATGGCGCTGCCGAGCACAAGCCGGTCAA
The DNA here is from genome assembly GCA_045810265.1 of Vitreoscilla sp. Taxonomy (GTDB): domain Bacteria; phylum Pseudomonadota; class Gammaproteobacteria; order Burkholderiales; family Burkholderiaceae_C; genus Scleromatobacter. Next base: position 9,020 of record JBJMWF010000436.1, read on the forward strand.
TCCGTCGCGCGGCGATTCGATCGAGGGCGTGCTGCACGCCACCGGCCACGAGCGCTTCCTGCTGCCGTTCCGCGACGAACCGCGGCTGGCGGCCGAGTTCCGGCAGCCGCTGTTGCAGCGGGCGATCGGTGTGATCTACCGTCCGGAGACAGAGCGCCAGAGCCACTATTTCCAGGCCCAGGTCGCGCGGCAGTTCGACGCCGTGATCCACATCGACCGCACCAGCGCAGTGATGCCGCTCGATGTCGACGAGGAGTGGAATTCAGGCCGGGCGGCGCATGTGGCCGAGGCCGCCGAGACCTACCCTCAGGGCCTGTGAGCCGCGCCGGCTCAGAAGTGGACGGACAGCCCCACGGTGGAGGTCAGGTCGGTCGAGGTCCAGGTCGTTCCGCGCGAGACGGCGATGTCCAGCTGCGTGTTCGACGACGCCGAGTACGTCGCGCCCGCCGCGACGTGCGCGGTGCTGTTGTCGATGACGTTGTTGGGCGCCAGCTTCTCGCCGGACAGCTCGACGAAGCTGCGCCAGCGCGCGGACTTGGTCTTGTCGACGGTGCTCACCTCCAGGCCGGTGACGTAGTGCTCGTACTCGCGCCCGCCACCGCGCGTGAAGCCGGGGGTGAAGCCGATGGACAGGTCTTCCGGCGTATCCCACATGGCGGTGATGCGCAGCGAGCGGCGCACGTTGCCCGCGCGTGCGGGCGGCGCGCCCGAGACGACGTCGGCGTGCGCCTGCCAGGACAGGCCGGACAGCAGCGGCGCCTGGATGCGATCCTGCGCCGTCCAGCGCGCGCCGAATGTCACGGCGGCCGGGTCGGCCTGGCGCGGCATCACGCGCACCAGCGGATCGGCGTCGGGGCCGTTGGGCGCGGGCATGCCGTCGGCGTGGATCTGCACGACCTGGTTCTTGTCGAACATCAGCCGGGTGGCAGGCGCGGCGACCGCGTTCGGGTCGATCACCACGCGCTGGATGGCCGGCTTGATGGCGGCCGTCGCAGGCACGATGGTCTTGGGCTTCTTGCCGGGCCCGGCCAGCGCGGCCGCGATCGCCGACTTCACGAGCGCCGGGTCGACCACGTCGGGGTTGGGCAGCAGCGTCGCGTAGGCGGCCTGATCCAGCGTCTCGGTACTGAGGGTGTCGAGCTCGAGTTCGGGGGCGACGGGCTCGTCCTGCGCATGCGCGACCGTGCCTGCAAGGCACAGCAGGGCGGCGGCGAAGACGAGGGACGGTGGCAATTTCATGGAAGCGAGGGTGACGCGGTGCAGCATAGAACAGGATGCAGCGAGCGGACAACCACTCAATTGTGACGAGCGCCGGTCATCGGGATCGCTGCAACAAGCGGGCTCGATGCGCGCAAATCGATCTTGCGTGGCGCCGGAAGTTCCGTGCGTCCCACGCTGCGTTCGACGTCCTGCCGCGCCCCGCGCCGAACGCCTCAGAAGCTTGACGAGACCCCGAGGCCGGCCTGGAACGGCGGCGCCGTATCGCTCAGGCCGCGCGTGACCGCGAAGTCGATCTGCGTGCTGGGCGTCGCGACGTAGGTCACGCCGGCGTCCACGCTGGTGCTCACGCCGGCCAGTTGCACGGCGGTCGCGCGATCGCGCGCCATGTCGACGAAGGTGCGCCATTGCGGCGACCAGGACTTGCCCAGCGTCAGCGCGAACGTGCCGGTGGCCTGGCGCCGGCCCTGGGCCGAATAGTCGACCACCATGCCCGGCATCACGCCCAGCGAGAAGTCGTTGGGCAGCGCCCATTCGCCGCTCAGGCTCATCGTCGGGCGCAGTGCGGCGGTGTGGACCGTCTGCAGGTCGGGCATCCATGCGGCCGAGGGCACGTGCGAGCTGACGTCGCCGTGCAGCACGCGCCAGCGCGCCCCCAGCGAAAGATCGAGCGAGTCGTCGGACTCCGGCGAGTCGCCGTCGCCGGCCGCCGCGCCGCGCGCCACGATCACGCCGGTGCGCGGCACGTACGGCGTGCCCAGGCTGAGCCGCCAGGTGGAGGTCATCACGCGGGCGACGACCTGGCGCTCGGTGGCCACCGTCTGGTCGATCAGCTTGCGCGCGACGGCGCCGAAGCCGGCCGGCGTGGCCACCGGCGAGGACGGCCCGAGTTGATCGTCGGCCGCAGCGAAGCAGTCAGAGGCGCCGCCAAGGGCGACCATGGCCGCAATTGTCGTGGCAAGCCGGGCGAGGAATCGGAAGGAACGCATGAGGAACGGTGCGAAGACGACACGGGAAGCTGCGTGGGCGACGGCCAAGGCAGCGGTCGCGGGCGTCCCGAAGGATTGAGGCGATCTTGCGGGTCCGGCGCGAATGGCGTCAACGCATGAAGCTGCGGATTCAGGTCTTGTTCATCTTGTAACGTTACGCCGCGTATCGGCGCCACCTGTCGAGCAGCCGCTCCGCCCGCATCGACGTCCGCGGCCTGGGGCTCGCCGTCTTCCACGCAGGCGACCTTCGCGGGCGCCCACCCCGCCCAGGGCGCGAAATAGTTCACGCTCCGAGAGGCACCAGCCGCCCGGCACGACGGCGGTCGGGACGGACGGCCGCCCCGGGCCGCCGCTGCACTTTGTTGCCTTGGGCTCAGAAGCGCGACGAGACGCTCAGTCCGCCGCGCACCTGTTGCGAGGCGCTGCCGGACAGGCTGCGCGAGACCACCATGTCGACCTGCAGCGTCCTGGACGCGACGAAGGCCAGACCGGTATCGACGTTCAACAGCGAGGCGTCGGCCTGCGACCGCGACAGCGCCTGGCCGGCCAGTTCGACGAAGCTTTGCAGGCGCGGCGTCCACGACTTGCCCAGCGTCACCGCCAGCACGCCGGCCGCGTAATGCTTGCCGCCGTCGCCGCGATCACGATAGACGCCCGGCATCACGCCCAGGGTCAGACCCTGCGGCAACGCCCATTGCGCGGTCGCGCGCAGCGAGGGTCGGACGTTGCGATCGCGGAACGCCGGCGAACCCATCGTCGTCTCGACGTCGGCCAGCCAGGCGACGCCGGGCAGCCAGCCGGCATCGCCGCCGCGCACCCGCCACTGGGCGCCGAGCGACACGTCGCTGAAGCCGTGCAGGCGTCGCAGGGAGTCATTGGCCGACTCCAGCGGCCGCTCGAGCGACGGGCTGGCCGCGGCAGCGCGCAGCTCCATCGTCTGGCTCCTGCCCACCGGCAGCTCGAGCCGCGCGAAGCGCGTGGCGAACCAGGGCGCGCTGCGCGCCGCGGCTTGCGCGTCCGCCCGGGGCGCGGGCAGCGACGGAAAGGCCGGATCGAACTGCCATTGGCCCAGGCCGATGACGGCCGGCGAGTCGAGGAAGTCGGCGCGGCCCGGTGCCGTCTCGCCGGCGGCGCCGGCGCGCGTGGCCGCCACGAGCAGGGCCGTGGCGAGGACGCGGGAGGCGGTCGGGAAGCGGTGCATGGCGGGAGTGGCGCGAACCGGTCGATCAGGGGAATGCCCTGATATTCGAGCCCGAGGGCCGCGCCCGAACGCCGCATGAGGCGCGGCTTTGCCCGGCAGTTCCGGCGAAAGCGCGCCAGGGTGGCCGCAAGCACGGAACCCGGCTGCGGCAAATCCCGCGAACGCGGCGCTGCTCGCGGGGGCGCCGGCCGCCGGCCCCACGCGCCGCGCGCTGACGGCGGATCAGCTGGCGGGCCGACGATCGTTCCGTCGATCCAACCCAAAAAAGTGCGGGCCGGTCGTGAGACATGCCCTGTGTTTGTCGCTTTCACCCCAAAGCCGCGGACCGCCTGCGCCCTAAAATCGGGCATCGGGTATCGGCCCGGCATCGCGGGTGAGGATCCCGCCGCGCAACCATGACCAAGACCTATGTTGTTTCCGGACGCGGCGTGAAATTCGACGCCGCGCTGTGGCCCGTCCCGCCCGGGGTCGAGATCCACTTCTACTTCCAGTGCATGCGCGAGCCGCAGTTCTACAAGACGCGCACCATCCTGGACAAGCTGATGCTCGAGGTGGGCATGTTCCCCGACCGCGTGGCCACCGCCGGCGAGATGATTCCCAGCCATTTCTGCTGGGCGCACCCGACCGAGCAGCCGCCGTCGGGCGTGTTCCGCCGCCAGACCGGCAACCTCGCGATGGACCTGGCGGGCACCGACCCGCGGCGTCCGGTGGCGCTGAGCCACGTCGTCAAGACGCTGGCTGCCGACCGCGCGCGCAGCGCGACCGTCATCCACTGGATCGTCAGGGAAGAAGAAGGGCCGGCCGACCTGACCGGCCTGGACTGCCTGTACCCGCCGCGCCTGCGCAGCGGCGGCGGCGAGGACGGCGAGGAGTCGCACCACGTGCCGCTCGCCGACGTGCTGGCGGCGAGCGAGCCGGTGCCGCTCTCGCGCGTCGGCCCCGGCCCGCTGCAGGAGTGGCCGGGCGTCAGACGTCGTGCGAATACACGATGAAGCCGCGGTGCTGCGCGACCTTGTCGTAGAGCAGGCGTCCCGCGGCATTGTTGTCGCGCGTCTGCCAGTACACGCGTGAGGCGCCTGCGTCGCGCGCCCGCGCGTAGACGCCCTCGATCAGCGCCCGCCCCACGCCGCGCCCGCGCAACTCGGGCGCGGTGAACAGGTCCTGCAGGTAGCACACCGGCTCGATGCGGCTGGTGCTGCGATGAAACAGGAAGTGCGCCAGCCCGACGACCTCGCCGGCCTGCTCGGCGACCAGCGCGAAGACCGGTTCGGCCGGGTCCAGGAAGCGCTCCCAGGCGGCCTGCGTGATCTCCGGCGCCAGCGCCGTCGGCCCGGCGCGCTCGTAGAACGCGTTGTAGCCGGCCCACAGGGGTTCCCAGGCGCTGCGGTCGGACGGCGTGATCGGCCGGATCGTCAATGCTTCGTTCATGCGCGCATTCTGACCGCTGAGCGCGGCGCCGGCTTCAGGCCGCGATGGCCTTGTCGACCAGCGCCTGGGCCTCGCCGAGCAAGCGCTTCAGGTGCGCCTCGCCTTCGAAGCTCTCGGCGTAGATCTTGTAGATCTCCTCGGTACCCGATGGCCGCGCCGCGAACCAGCCGCTCCTGGAGCTGACGCGGATGCCACCGATCGCCGCACCGTTGCCGGAGGCCTTGGCGGTGATCTCGGTGATGGGCTCGCCGGCGATCTCCCTGGTCGTGATCGCGTCGGGGCTGAGTGCGGCCAACCGCTTCTTCTGCTGCGCGTCGGCCGGCGCCTCGACGCGGTCGGATACCGGCTTGCCCAGTTCCTGCGTCATCCGGTCGTACAGCGTGCCCGGATCGCTGCCCGTCCTTGCCGTGATCTCGGCGGCCAGCAACGCCAGCGTCAGGCCGTCCTTGTCGGTCGTCCACGACGTGCCGTCACGGCGCAGGAAGGCGGCGCCCGCACTCTCCTCGCCACCGAAGCCCAGGCTGCCGTCGGCCAGGCCCGGCGCGAACCACTTGAAGCCGACCGGCACCTCGATCATCCTGCGCTGCAGGCGCTGCGAGACCAGGTCGATCATGCGCGAGGACACCACGGTCTTGCCGATCGCCGCGCTTTCGCTCCACTGCGGGCGATGTCGGAACAGGTAGTCGATGCAGACGGCCAGGTAGCTGTTGGGCTGCATCAGGCCGGCGCTGCGCGTGACGATGCCGTGGCGGTCGTGGTCGGTGTCGCAGGCGAA
>JBJMWF010000437.1:0-12017 GCA_045810265.1 Vitreoscilla sp.
CCGCACCGGCGGCCGGCGAGGCCGCGGGATTGAGCAGCGCGAGCTGGCCGGCCGGATGGCGCAGCTGCGCGGCCACCTGGCCCATGGTCTTGGCAAAGCCCTGGCGGTAGTTGCGGTGGCTCAGCTCCTTCTCGTCCTGCAGCACCGACAGCGCGATCGCGACCGTGGCCAGGGCGAGCAGCAGGAACACGCCGCGGAAGAACAGCCGCAGGCGGAAGAACGCGATGCCGGGCCAGCGCCAGGCGGCGGTGCGGGCGCGCCAGCTCATGCCATGTCATCCTGCGCGCAATGGGACGATCCATCGCCCCCGACGCGTCTCGCGCCCGTGTCATCCTGCGGGAAGTCGCAGGATCCACGCCGCCCGACGTCTTCCCCAGGGGTGGATCCTGCGACTCCGCTTCGCTGCGCGCAGGATGACATGTGGTATCGGATGTCGTCATCCTGCGGGAAGTCGCAGGATCCACGCCGGCCGAGGTCTTCCCCAGGGGTGGATCCTGCGACTCCGCTTCGCTGCGCGCAGGATGACATGTGGTATCGGATGTCGTCATCCTGCGCGAAGTCGCAGGATCCACGCACGCCGAAGCCGCTTGCCTGGCCGCCGGACGACACTATGTGGCCAACCAGCGGAAGCCGCGCATCGGGACACTTTCGATCCCCTCGAACGCCGGCTCGATATCGCGGAATGCCTCGCGGATCGTGCTGATGTGCTTGCGCACGTTGTCGCGGTTGCGGCCGGTCTTGACGACCTGGAACAGCTCGTCGTACGACACCACCTCGCCGCGCCGCGCATGCAGCGCCGCCAGGATGCGCTGGGCGGTCAGCGGCAGGTTGACGCGGTGGCCGCGCCAGAGCACGGCGCCCTGTCCCAGCGGGTCGATGCTCAGCTCCTGGTCGGCGACGTGCGCGCCGGGGCCGGCGGGCTTCGCGGCCGGCCTGTCCTTGGAGGCGCGCAGCATCTCCAGCACCGTGTCGATGAAGTCGGCCTCCTCGAATGTGGTCTTCTGCAGGTAATCCCAGGCGTCGAGCGCCTTCATGATGCTGCGGTAGATCGTCGCGGGCATCGCCGAGACCACCAGCACCGGCGTGCCGTGCTGCTTGTTGATCGCGTTGATCAGGGCGACACCGGCGTGGCGCTCGCGGCCCAGCTCGATGTCCATCACCACCAGGTCGTAGCGCTCGCGCGCGATCGCGGCCTCGGCCTCGTCGCGGCTGAACCACTGGTCGACCTGCAGGCCCGGGCGCGCGGACAGGATCCAGCCCTTGAGCTGGTCGCTCGTGGGCGGGTCGTCTTCGATGATCGCGACGCGGGTGGCGGTGTTCGACACGGGGCAGGCCTTTCGATGGGCGGATGCCTGGCGCGGCACCCTGGCTCGATTATCCGGTGGCCCTGGCGACCGGGCCGTGAGTGTTTGCTCCGTCCGCCGGAGCGCACTCGCCGGGCGCGTGAGCGCACCGGCCCCGCTGCGGCATTGAATGCTCGGCGCGGGCTCGAAAAAATGCGGTCACACATCGAGGAGAACCTTGTGACCGACAACGACCTGCATCCCGACCTGATTCCCGACGACGACCTGTCGCCCTCTCGCACGCCGCTCGATCGCTTCATCGACCGCCTGCCGCGCGTCCGGCTCGTTCCGCTGACGCTGGTCGCTGCCGGCGTCGCCGCCGCCTGGGCCCTGTGGACGCACCCGCCGCTGCGCAACGTGCCCAACGGCGAGATCGGCGTGCGCATGAACCGCCTGGGCGGCGGCGCCACCGTCGTGCGCGCCGGCACCGTGTTCGTGTTCCCGGGCCTGCACGACCTGCGCATGTACGACCTGCATGAGCAGACCTTCCACCCGGCCGAGAGCGCGTCGGCGCAAGGCGGCGCGCCGTTCCAGTCGGTCGAAGGGCTGTCCATCGGCGTGGACGTGACGGCGCACTACGCGCTCGACCCGGCACGCATCGCCACCATCGCACGCGACCTGCCCGCCGATGTCGACGGCCAGGTCGTCGCGCCCGCCGTGCGCGGCGTGATCTATCGCGTGTTCACGCGCTACACGGTGCGCGAGATCTTCTCGTCCAAGCGCGCCGAGATCCAGCAGGTGATCGAGGGCGAGCTGCGCCCCAGGCTGGCGGCCGACGGCATCGTGCTGCGCGACGTGCAGATCGGCAAGATCGACCTGCCGCCCGACTACAAGCGCGGCATGGAGGCCTTGCTCGCCGAGGAACTCGCCAGCGAGAAGATGCGCTTCACGCTCGAACTGAAGGACAAGGAGGTGCAGCAGGCCGCGCTCGAGGCCGAGGCCGACAAGGTCAAGCGCCAGAAGGCCGCGGAGGCCGCCGGCCAGGAGCAGATCATCGCGGCCAAGGCGCAGGAGGAGGCGATGGCCCATGTGCTGCCGTTCAAGCAGAAGCAGATCCAGCAACGCCAGCTCGAGGCCGAGGCCGAGAAGGCGTCGCGCATCAAGACCGCGGAAGGCACGGCCGAGGCACGCCGCATCGAGGCGTCGGGCGAGGCCGATTCGCGCAACAAGCTGGCCGACGCGGAGGTCTATCGCCTGGAGAAGGTCGGCAAGTCGACCAGCGAGCAGATGGCGCGCGAGGGCGCGCTGATCACCCGCCATCCGCTGCTGATCCAGAAGACGATGGCCGACAAGCTGTCCGACAAGATCCAGGTGATCATCGCGCCGCCGCCGGCGGACGGCGGCTTCATCGGCTCGACCTTGCTGGGCCGCGCCGCGCCGGCCACGACGGCCGCCAAGGCGTCCACCGACGACAAGGACGGCGACACGCAGGAGGCCACGCAATGAATGCCCATGACCTCGAAGGTTTCGATCGCCGTCCGACCCGCCGCCATCATGACTTCGGCCACCCCGACGCGGACGGCCAGACGGTGCGCACCTGGCTGGTCTGCCTGATCGCGGCGGCGTGTGCGGTGTCCTGCGTCATGTTCGCGCCGGATGCACAAGCGGCAGGCACGACGCGGCCCGTGCCCGCGGCCACCATCGCACCGGTGATCGCGAATGCCCCGCCGGCCCCTCGCTACGCCCTGGTGACGCAGGACGCGGTGCCGCTGCGCAGCGGCGCCAGGAGCAGCGGCACGCCGCTCGCGCTGCTGACGCAGGGCGAGTTGCTGGAGCTGCGCGGCGAGCGCCTGGACTACCTGCAGGTCTACGACCCATCGCGCGAGCGCGGCGGCTACGTGCGCGCGAACGCGGTGCGCGCGCTCACGCTGGCGCCCGACGAGGCGCCCGAGCTGCTCGCGCTGGTGCGCTTCCTGCGCGATCGCACGGGCTCGGAGTCGCTGGGCCTGGGCCTGTCGGCGGCCTACCTCAAGGCCGCGCCGGCCGGCAGCATCCACGCCGAGGTCTTCGACGCCATGGGCGCGATGGCCGAACGCCTGGCCTGGCGCGCCAACGTTTCCGCGACCAATGCAGCCAACGCGCCGGTGCGTCCGGGCGAGCCGAGCATCGCCGCGCAGCTGGAGGTGGCGGCCGACCTGGGCGTCCACTTCACGAGCCTGGAGCGCGACGGCCATGTCTGGCTGTGCTACGACGGCGAGGCCTTCAGCCACGTGCTGGCGCTGCAGCCCACGCCGGAGCAGTTCGCCCGCGCCGCGCTCGCGTTGACGCGCCACGAGTGCATCGACGACACCACACCGCCGCTGCAACGTTGGCAGGTCGACCGGGCGCGCGCCGACTTGCTCGCACGCGTGCCGGTGACGGGCCTGCCGCCGTACGTGCGCAACCGCGTGCGCATGCGCCAGGCCGGCGTGCTGGCCGCGCTGGCGTTCGAGGACAGCCGTCGCCTGGCCGTCGAGGCCGGCGCAGCGCCCGGCGGCCGGCCCGCAGTGGGCCCCAACGACGTGCTGTCCGCCGGTAATGAGGCGCTCCAAGCGCTGGCCGGCATCGACAAGGACGAGCTCGCCGACGACGATCAATCGACCTGGACCGATGCCGCGATGCGTGTCGGCGCCTCGCGCTGGGCCGCGGAGCCGGTGTTCGCGCCGGCCGCGACTGGCCTGCACATCGCGACCCAGTCTGGTCAGCCGGGCGAGACCTGCGTGCTGCTGCTCGATGCCAGGCATGGCGCCGACCGCCCGCTGGCGCGCCGCTGCACCTTCGGCACCGTCTGGTCAGCCTCGGCGCGCGCCAACGCCGGCTCGACCGCGCTGACGCTGGCCGTGCAGCCGCTGGCGACGTGGCGCGAGCTGTGGATGTTCCGCGCCGGCGCCGAGGGCTGGACGCTGCAGGTGTTGCCGCCGTCGACCGAGGCGAGCGGCGTCGGCTACGTCGAGTTCGCCGGCTGGGTGCCGGGCACGGGCCAGTTGCTGGCAGCGCGCGAAGTGCGTGATCCGGTGCGCGGCAACCGGGCTGCGCGTAGCTACGAGCTGCTGGATGGCCGCACGCTGGCCACCCAGAAGACGGCCGATGCGCCATCCTCGCTGCAGGCGTTCAGGCGCTTCCAGGATCCGGCCTGGAAACGCACCACGGTCAGCCTTCGTTGATCGGCGTGTACTTCACTTCGTTGCCGATGGCAAAGAAGTGGCCGCCGGCGATGTGGTGCAGCGAGCGCAGCGAGTCGTCGACGCCGTCGAAGTGCCAGCGGCCGTCGCGAAAGACGCGGTCGTCGGCCCAGGCGGCGACGACCTCGCCCAGGAACAGGTCGTAGGTCTGCTCGATGTGCGGCTCGGGCAGGTGGCGGCACTCCAGCCAGGCGATGCAGCCGCCGACCAGCGGCGCCCCCGTGGCAGGGCCGGGCTCGGCCGACGCCAGCACCTCGGTGAACTTCTCGGTGTCACGGCCGCTGATGCTGCCGACGTGGTCGGTCAGCGCTGCCAGGGCCACCGAGGGCACGGCGAGCACGAAGCGTCCGCTTCCCAGGATCAGCGTGCGGGTGAAGGTCTGCTTGTCCAGGACCACGGCCACCTTGGGCGGCGTGAAGTCCAGCGGCATCGACCAGGCCGCCGCCATCACGTTGCGGCGGCCGGCGTGTTCGGCGCTCACCAGCACCGTGGGACCGTGGTTGAGGAGTCGCGTGCAGCGATCGAGGGGGACAGGTTGGCGCATGCGCGCGATTCTCGCCGTACCGCTTGTGCCCTTGTGCCGGCGCGGTCTGTTGACCGAATTTGAATGGGGCCTTCGACAGCGCTGCACGGAACGGGCAGCGCAACCGACGAAGATGACCTGTCCGCGCCGCATCGCGTCGCCCCAAACCCTCCCACGATCCAGGATCCAGCCATGCCCGAAGCCCTCAACGACGCCGCCCTGAAGCAACTGTTCTTCGATGCCCGCACGTTCAACAAATTCCAACCCCGCCCGATCGACGACGCCACGCTGCATTCGCTGGTGGACTTGATGAAGTGGGGCCCGACCTCGATGAACTCGCAGCCGGGCCGCATCGTTTTCGTGCGCAGCGCGCAGGCCAAGGAAAAGCTCAAGGGCGCCTTGATGGGCGGCAACGTCGACAAGACGATGGCCGCGCCGGTCACGGCGATCGTCGCCTACGACACCGAGTTCCATGAGCACTTGCCCACGCAGTTCCCGGCGATGCCCGGCGCGCGCGACATGCACCACGGGAACGCGGGACTGATCGAGGTCACCGGCCTGCGCAACTCCAGCCTGCAGGGTGCCTACCTGATCCTGGCGGCACGGGCGCTGGGCCTGGATTGTGGTCCGATGAGCGGCTTCAACAACGCCGCAGTCGATGCCGCCTTCTTCCCGGACGGCAAGTGGAAGTCGAACTTCCTGATCAACCTGGGCTACGGCGACTCCAGCGGCAACTGGCCGCGCGGCCCGCGGCTGCCGTTCCACACGATGGCGCGCATCGACTGAACGTCGACGCCTGCACGTCGCCAAGGGCCGCCGCGTGCGGCCCTTCTTGCGTCCGTTCGGGGGGCCCCCCCGTTTGCCTGCCCGGCCATTGCGCAACACGGCACTTTTGCACGTCGGACGGCACCAACCGCAAGCTTCTCCCGCTACATTCATCCGTTCACTGCGGAGGCAACAAGACAGTGACGGCTGGGAGGCCTCTTGAACGACGTCGCACGACTATTCCTGGAGACCTACGCCCGTCGTGGCGAGCCGGAGGGTGGCTGGAAATTCGGCCGCGCCCTGCAACAGGCGCAACTGGACTGGTCTGAAGAGAGCCTGGAGCGCATCGACCTGCTGCTCAAGGCGATCCGCGAGCGCGTCAAGCCGGTGCACGAGGAGTTCATCGCCGACCCGGCCGGGCGCAACTTCCTGTCGCTGCTGGTCTTCTACCTGATGGCGGTGCTGTCGCGCCGCAGCGGCGCCGAGATCGAGTGGCACGACACCCGGTCCGCCCGCCAGGCCGTGGCCGACTGGGCCAACATCGACGAGACCCCGTTCACCCGGCTGGTGGCACTGGCGCCTGACCAGGGCCTGCTGTTCCTGCCGCTGGTCTGGTTGCATGACCGCCTGTTCGGGCTGGGGCTGGGCCAGGTCGAGACGGCGTCCGACTACCTGCACAGCGTCGCCAACGAGCTCGAATACGACCTGCCGATGGCCTGGTGGAACGGGGCCCGCCTGCTGGGCGTCGCCGCCTCGACGATGATGTCCGCGCTGGCCGAGGGCCGGCCCGCACCGCCGCAGATCGTCTGGCAACACGCGCGCGGCCAGCGCACCAATCTCATCACGCTGGGGTATGAGGGCGAGGACGCTGTCGCGCGCGGCGAGGCGTCGCTGGCCGACAACCGCGAGGACGCGGCCTGGAAGACCTTCGCCTACGACACCTGGATCAACTCCTCCGGCAGCCGTGTGCCGGCGGTCTGCGTGACGGTGCAGACCTATGGCCCGTCGCCCTTGCGGCTGCGCATGGCCTTCCGCCATCGGCCCGCGGCCGATGGCCAGCCGTTCGCCATCCTGGACCCGTCGGTGTGGGAGTTCAACGTGCCGGAGGAGACCTTCCTGCGCCTGAACGCGGCCGTCAAGCGCGGCGCCCAGGGCGTGCAGTGGCCGTCAGGCAAGTCGTGGCTGCAGCTCTACGAGGGCCGGCGCGACGTGCCCTCGCTGCTGCCGGCCGCCGCGCAGATACCGCCCTCGTACGGCACGGGCGAACCGGTGCGCGTCGGCGATGCGGTGCTGGCCGAGGGCGGCATGTTGCCGGGGCGCGTCGTGCAGCTGGCGCCGGGGCCGGACGGGCACCTGGCCTGCTTGTTCAAGGATGCGCGCGGCCAGCGCCGCAGCGCCACCTCGACGCAGGTGCGCGAGGGGATGCTGCTGGTCGGGCGCAGTCCGGCCGATCACTTGCAGGAATGCATCTCCTGGCTCGAGCAGCGCATCAGGCAGCCGCCGCGCGGCCGCACCGATCCGAACGCGCTCACGAGCCCGGCGCATGCGTGCGTCGCCCTGGGCAGTCTGCTGTGGCAGGGCCTGGCCGTCGCCAGGAACCAGGCGACGGCCCGGCAGCTGTGGCAGGCCGCGGCGGACGCGGGCAACGCCGCGGGCGAACTTGCGCTGGCGGTGATCCATCTGGAGGGCGACAGCGTCAAGCAGGACGTCGCCAAGGGCCTGCAACTGCTGCACAGCGCGGTGGCCAAGGGCCACGCGCCGGCGCTCGCGCGCCTGGGCCAGGAGCTGGAGACGGGCCTGCGCGTTCCGGCCGATGCCGCGCAGGCCGTGAGTCTGCTCACGCGCGCGTCCGCGGCCGGCAGCGCGCACGCCACCTATCGGCTCGCCTGGATGCACCGCATCGGCAAGGGCGTTCGGCACGACATGGTGCGCTGCCTGGCGCTGCTGACGCAGGCGGCGGCCGCCGGCTTCGCGCAGGCGCAGTACGAGCTGGCAATGCAATGCAGCACCGGCGACGGCGTGCCGCAGGACGACGAGCGCGCCGTCTGGTGGCTCGAACGCGCGGTGCAGAACGACCACGGCGAGGCGATGATCATGCTGGCCGGCAAGCTCGAGCGCGGCCGCGGCGTGCCGCAGGATCTGACCAGGGCCGTCGCGCTGTATCGCCAGGCGGCCGACAGGAAGATCCCGGCGGCGTGGTATCACCTCGGCCAGATGACCGCCGACGGCCGCGGCCTGGAGCGCGACCTGCGCGAGGCGATGCGGCTGATGACGATGGCCGCGCGCGACGGCGTCGGCGACGCGAAGGAGCAGCTCGAGGATCTGGAGCTGGCGATGACGCGCGAGTCTCGCCGCTAGCCGCCGCTGACCGAGACGTCGCTAGTACGAGAACGTCGGCACGTCGGGGCGGTGCTGGAGGTGTCTGGCCCCGCCTCGGATCGCGTCAAGCAGTCGCCGGGGACGGCAACGCCGATCGCGATTCGAGGCGGGGCCTGACGCCGGCCCCGTGTGGGATCGGCGCCAGGCACGCTCTCGTCCGCGAAGAGAGAGTCTCGATCATCGGCGTCGCGGCGCGGACGAGATCGTGCCAGGCACCTCGGTCTGCGGCGAACGACTGAGCCGGCATGGCGCGGACGACGGGCTCAGGCCGCCATCGCCTGCTTGGCCTCGACCTCGCCATGCCGCACCACGTACAGGCCGGGCATGGGCTCGCGCGTCAGGCGCTCGACCAGCGTCTCGGCCAGCGGCGCATCGACCAGGGACGCCAGGCGCAGCCAGCGCCGCATCACCACCGCGTCGCCCCAGGCGGTCGCCAGTGCGTCGCGCATCTCGGCCTTGGCCGATCCCTGGCCCTGGCGCAGCGCCTGCGCCAGCAGCGAGTTGAAGAACAGGTTGAACTCGTTGCGCAGCGCGACCGGCAGCGAATCGGCCAGGCCGCGTGCGCGCTGGCCCCAGCCGGCCACGGCAAGCTGCAGCGTCAGCACGGCCTGCAGCTCCTGGATCGGGTTGACCAGGCGGATGCGGTTGGGCGGCAGCACGTGCAGCGGGATGCGCGCGGCCTCGTCGTGCGGCAGCGGCGTGGCCAGCGACTTCAAGGCCACGACACGACGCCAGTGGCGCAGCGGCAGGCCATCGACCAGCGTCTCGGGTTCGCCTTCGGCACGGGCCAGCGCATCCTTGGCCATCGCCCAGTCGATGGTGAGCCAGCGCTCGGCGATCTCGGGGCTCAGCAGCACCAGGTTGCCGGCGACCCAGCCGCGCTCGATGGCGATCGGGACGACGCGGGCATCGTTCTGCAGCGCGCGGCCGGTGATCGGGCAATGCGTGGCCACCTCCAGCGAGCGCAGCACCTGTGGCGTGATCTGGTGGTCGTCGAAGGCCTCGCCGCGCTGCCAGGCGGCCAGGCGCAAGGCGAGCCAGCGGGTGACCGCCAGCGTCGCCGGACGCGTGCGGCGCGCCATCGCCCGGCGACCGCGTTCCCAGCCTTCGCGGATCGGATGGCCCGGCCACAGGCAGGGCGCCGGCGGCACCATGCCGTAGCGGGCGTATTCGAAGCCGATGGCGTCGCCCGGATCGACGTCGTTGGCGGGCGCCTGTTCACGCACCGGGGCCTTGCCGGCGCCGGCGACGAGGCGCTTTCCGGCGATGTCGGCGCGCTTGCCCTTGGGGGCGAAGTTGAAGGTGGCCTGGTTCATGGTGCGTCCTCGGTTCGATCTTGGAGTGAAGCCAGTTTCGAGCGTCACAAGCTCACACGATGAGCTACGGCAAAATAGGGACCATGGACAGGACAGAACGTTTCTATCGGATCGAATTGCTGATCAAGCGGCAGGCCGGCGTGAGCTTCGAGCAGCTGCTGTCCGAGCTGGAGGTGTCGCCGGCCACGCTCAAGCGCGACCTGCAATACCTGCGCGACCGCATGGACGCCCCCATCGTCTATGCCCGCGACGAGAACGTGTATCGCTTCGCCGACGCGGCGGCCTCGGCGGCCAACGGTGGACCGGCGGTGCGGCCCGTCGCCGCCAAGAAACACGAGCTGCCCGGCGTCTGGTTCAGCGAAAAGGAACTTCACGCGCTCTTGACGATGCATCAACTGATCGCCGGCCTGGACGACGGCGGCGTGTTGGGTCGCCACCTGCAACCCTTGCTGGACAAGCTGCACGGCATGCTGGGGGCCACCGGCGACGAGGCGCAGTCGCTGATGCGCCGCGTGCGCATCGTCAATCCGGCCAAGCGCGCCGTCGCGAGCCGCTGGTTCGAGGAGGCCGTCAGCGCCGTGCTGAGCCGCCGGCGGCTGCTGATCAGCTACTACACGCGCAGCAAGCGCAGCGAGTCCGAACGCGTGCTGTCGCCGCAGCGGCTGCTGCACTATCGCAACACCTGGTACCTGGACGCCTGGTGCCACGCCAGCGAGGGCCTGCGCCGCTTCGCGCTCGATGCCGTGCGTTCGGCCAAGGTGCTCGATGAGCCGGCACGCGAACTGCCGATGGCCGAGGTGGAAAAGGCGCTCGATCAGGGCTATGGCATCTTCGGCGGCGCGCAGCTGCGCTGGGCGACGCTGCATTTCAGCGCCGAGGCCGCGCAGTGGGTGGCGCAGGAGGAATGGCACCCGCAGCAGCAGCTCAAGGCCCAGGCCGATGGCTCGCTGCGCATGCGCATCCCGTATTCCGATTCCACCGAGCTGGTGATGGACGTGCTGCGCCACGGGCCCAACGTGCGCGTCGTGTCGCCGCCGGAACTCGTCGACGAGGTACGCGCCCAATTGCAGGAGACGCTGGCCTCGTATGCACCGGGCCACGAGAAGGAGGCGCCATGAACAAGGCCTTCACCAAGGAATCCGAGAGCGAGGACGACGACGACGGCCCGTCGTTGCCCGCGCTGCCTTCGGGCGGCAAGAACTACATCACGCCGCAGGGCCATGACCGGCTGCGCGCCGAGCTGCTCCAGCTGATCGACGAGGAGCGGCCCAAGATCGTCGAGATCGTGCACTGGGCCGCGTCCAACGGCGACCGCAGCGAGAACGGCGACTACATCTATGGCAAGAAGCGGCTGCGCGAGATCGACCGCCGCATCCGCTTCCTGATCAAGCGGCTGGACATCGCCGTGGTCGCCGACCCGTCCGCGCATCACGGCAGCGACCAGGTCTTCTTCGGAGCGACGGTCACGTACGCGAACGAGGAAGGCGAGGAGCGCACCGTCACGATCAAGGGCATCGACGAGGTCGACTCGCTGCAGGGCGAGGTCAGCTGGGTGTCGCCGATCGCGCGCACGCTGCTCAAGGCGCGCGAGGGCGATACCTTGCAGCTCGTGACGCCGGTGGGCGTCGAGACCATCGAGGTGCTTTCCGTCAGCTACCCCGCGCCGCCCGCGCAATGAATGAACGATCCGGATCCGAACGAATGAAGGCTTCTTCCCTGATCGCCGGCGCGATCCTCGCGGCGTGCGCCACGCTCGCGCCCGTCACGCAGGCCGCACCCGCGAGCGCCCCCGCGGGCGCGTCGACCAGGCCGATCCCCGTCTACGGCGTCCAGGTGGTGCGCACGACGCCGCACGACGTCAACGCCTTCACCGAGGGCCTGTTCTTCCTCAATGGCTATTTCTACGAAAGCACCGGTCTGGAGGGACATTCGACGGTGCGCAAGGTCAAGCCCGAGACGGGCCAGGTGGTGCAGCGCGCGAACCTGCCGCCCGAGATGTTTGGCGAAGGCATCGCGCCTTGGAAGGGCCGTCTCGTCGGCCTCACGTGGAAGGGCCAGGTGGGCTACGTGCTCGATCTCGACACATTCGACACCAAGGGCCAGTTCGGCTATCCGGGCGAGGGCTGGGGCCTGACGCACGACGACACCGAGATCGTGATGAGCGATGGCACCGCCGACATCCGCTTCCTGAACCCGGACACGCTGATCGAGACGCACCGCATCCACGTCACCGCGCAGGGCAAGCCGGTGGACCAGCTCAACGAGCTCGAGTGGGTCGACGGCGAGATCTACGCCAACGTCTGGCAGACCGACCGCATCGCGCGGATCGATCCGGTCACGGGCAACGTGGTCGGCTGGATCGACTGCAAGGGCTTGCTGCCGATGAAGGATTTCACGCCCGAGCACACCGACGTGCTCAACGGCATCGCCTATGACCCGGCCACCAGGCGGCTGTGGGTCACCGGCAAGTTCTGGCCCAAGGTGTTCGAGATCCGGCTGGTCCGGCGCTGACATTCATCGACGGCTCCGC
>JBJMWF010000438.1:0-3221 GCA_045810265.1 Vitreoscilla sp.
CACTTTGCCCGGCCACAGACGGGAAGCATCGACGTCGGCGATCGTATCGAGCGCCACGGCCTTCTGCTCTTCGTTCTCATAAAAGATCGCGGAGCGATAGCTGGCGCCAAGGTCATTGCCCTGGCGGTTCTTCGTGCTCGGGTCGTGGATCTGGAAGAAGAACTCCAGCAAGTCGCGATAGCTCAGCACCGCCGGATCGAACAGGATCTCGATGCCTTCGGCATGCGTGCCGTGGTTGCGATAGGTCGCCTCGGGCACGTCGCCCCCGGTGTAGCCCACCCGCGTTTCCTTCACGCCGGGCATCTTGCGGATGAGGTCCTGCATGCCCCAGAAACAACCGCCGGCCAACACTGCGCGTTCCGTCGTCATTGCACGTCCTCCACCTGGTTCAGGTACTCGCCATAGCCCTGCTCCTCCATCTGCTCGCGCGGCACGAAACGCAAGGACGCGGAGTTGATGCAGTAGCGCAGGCCGCCGCGGTCGCGCGGGCCGTCCTCGAACACATGGCCCAGGTGGCTGTCGCCGTGGTGCGAGCGCACCTCGGTGCGGATCATGCCGTGCGTGACGTCGCGGAACTCGTCGACGAATGCCGGTGCGATCGGCTTGGTGAAGCTCGGCCAGCCGCAGCCCGATTCGAACTTGTCGGACGACGCGAACAGGGGCTCGCCGGACACGATGTCGACGTAGATCCCGGGCGCCTTGTTGTCCAGCAGCTCGCCGGTGCCGGGGCGCTCGGTGCCGCTTTCCTGCGTCACATGGCGTTGGATGGGCGTCAGCCTGGCCAGCGCCTCGGGGGATTTCTTGTACTCGGGCATCTTCATTTCTCCTTCAGGACGTCCCCTCCATGTAGGGCCGGGACCTTCCAACTCAAGTCGAGCTGACGCGGGCACGGATCACGCGCCCGCGAGCGCTGCGATGGTACGCCGGCATGTGCCATGCCGGCGCCGACGCCGCGCAAGCCCTCGCGGCGACTACCGCCAATCGTCGGCGTCGACGATCGCCAGCCCGTTGGTCGCGACGCCGCTCAGAGTGGCCACGCCCTGCGAGGCGAAGTTGCCGTCCTCGTCGACCTTGAACACCGACACGCGCGAAATGCCGCCCGCCGCGTCGATCACTGCGGCCAGGCCGTCGCGATAGACGATCTCGGTCGGATTGCCGGTGAACGTCGTGACGACCGCCGCGTCCTGGATGATCTTCTGGCCGTACACGGCGTACCGCGACACCGACTTGCTGGGCGAATTGGCCGAGAACAGGAACGGCCCGTCGAGCGCGACCCAGCACGGTGCGTGCTGCGTGCCCGAAGGCGTGACGGCCAGCACGGTGTCGTTGCGCACCAGGCTGATCTCGTCGGCGTGCGCGATCGTCACATAGGCCTCGTCGCCCCGGGTGGCCAGGCCGAACGGCGCGTCGACGTTGGCCGGGATGGCGGCCACCAGCACCGCGCTGCCCGCGACGGCGCCGTCGCCTGCCAGCCGCACGGTCTCGATCGCGTTGCTCTTCTCGGTGAAGATCAGCTCGCCCTTGAGCACGCCCACCTGCGCCGCGCTGGCGTCGCCATGCAGCAGCTGCGCCTGGCCGTCCACGTTGGGCTGGACGCCCCAAGGCCCGGCACGATGCGACTCGATGTGCGTGGTCGTCAGCACGTAGAGATGGTCGTTGCCGAAGGCGACGCTGACCGGGCTGCCGACCGTCGGGATCACGCGCTCGAGACGGAAATGGCGACCGCCGTCGTCGCGTTCGAAGATCGACACGTTGGACGATCCGAAGTTGACGACCGCGACGCGGTCACGGTTGGCCGCGATGCCGCCCGCATTGCCGGAGACGCCGCCCTGCCCCTGGGTCGGAATGCGCTTGAGCAGCGTGCCGGCGGCGTTCAGCACGAGCAGCTCGTTGGTCGTGGCGTTCGACGCCGTGAGCACCAGCGCCCCGCGCGACGCGCCTTCGGCGCAGGCTGCCGTGGCGGCGCCCAGCAGCAGGACGGCCGCACCGGCGGCGGTCAGGATTCGTTCGATCATCG
Source organism: Vitreoscilla sp. (assembly GCA_045810265.1). Classification (GTDB taxonomy): domain Bacteria; phylum Pseudomonadota; class Gammaproteobacteria; order Burkholderiales; family Burkholderiaceae_C; genus Scleromatobacter. The sequence goes on from JBJMWF010000438.1 coordinate 2,018, forward strand.
TTGTCTCTCCTGGAGGTGAATTCGCGCAGTGCCGCCCGGCATCCGCGCACCACGGCCAGTGCTGGCCGCAGCCTCCGTTGGTCGACAACACCCGCGATCTCTTACACGAACGACCAACTTTACATACGGTGGCCCGTATGCCTCGGACGCGACCTCGACACAGGGCGACAGGCCAAGGGCGTCCCGGACGTTAGTCGCGCAGCGCGCCCAAACCTTACGCGCGCTTCAGCGAGGATTCAGCGCGTCGTGCGGGCGCGCGAGGGTCATTTCACCGGCGCTTGTGCCAGCCTTCCAGGAAGGCCAGCGTCACCGCCGCCTCGTTGGTCTCGGCCAGGCCGCTCGCAAAGAGCGCGACGACGTCGGCGTTGAACTCCTCGGCGCCGGCCAGGTCGCTCAGGCTGCGGAAGGCGATGTAGGGAATCGCGTTGGCGTAAGCCACGTGGGCCAGCGCGGCCGTCTCCATCTCGAAGGTCTGTGCCTGCAGCTGCTCGAACAGGTAGCTGCGGTACTGCGGGTTGGCGAGGAAGGCGGTGCCCGACACGCCGCGGCCGCCGACGATCACCTGCGGTACGGTCTTCACGCACAGTGCCGGATCAGGATCGGCACCGGGCGTCTTCGTCGCTTTCGGGCCGCAACGCGCCAGCACCGGCTTGATCGCGCGCGCGACGGCCAGCATCTCGGCGTCGACCGGATAGTCGAAGCGGAACTCGCCGGCCGGCGCGTTGGCTGCGGTCATGACGAAGTTCTCGCGCATGAACAGGCCCGTGGGCACCGTGCCCGCCGGCGCCGCCAGGCTGAACGGCGGCACCGGCTGGCCGTCGACAGTGGCCAGCTTCAGGCCCAGGCAGGAGACGTCGGCCGCCTTGCCGCAGCTGGCCGGCAACACGCTGTCGCGGTTCCAGAACACCTCCAGCGGCATGGCCCAGCGATCGGGAATGATGACGTCGCCGACGTGGTGCGCCGGGTTGACGCCGCCCGCGATGCCCGACATCACCAGCCGCTGCACCTTGAAATGGTCCACCATCAGCTGCGTGACCATCGTCGAATTGATCATGCTGACGCCGCTCAGCACGATCACCACCGGCACGCCGCGCAGCGTGCCCGTCGTGAAGCGGTTGCCGTTGATGACCCAGCGGTGCGGCGCCTGCGTCTGCGCCACCAGGATGTCGGCCTCCTGGCCGAACGCCGAGACGATGCCGATGCG
>JBJMWF010000439.1:0-12076 GCA_045810265.1 Vitreoscilla sp.
ACCCGGGAGTGGTTGTCGAGCGCGGTCAGGCCCTCGAACAGGTCGACCAGGATGTTGTTGGCGTTGGTCGATTCGATCAGCGGCGGATCGAGCGATTCCGGCTCCGCGCCGTTGTTGCGCACCATCTCCTGCCTGGCCGCCAGCGGCGTGCCGGGTGCGATGACGGCCGCGCCGGCGAACGAACAGACGGCCAGCGCGAGCGCGCCGCCAAGCCGTGCTGCCGCACGGCGCGATCCTGGGGTCATGTCGGGCATCCCTGTCGAGAAGTCACCGGATTGAAGCACAAGAGCGACCCCTGGCGGCGGTGTAAGCTCGGCCGGCACGCGGACCCGCCGCGGGCATCGCCCAGGTCCGGGCAAGCCGCTTGTCGATGCCGCATCGTGATCGCCGTTTCCCGCCGCTGAACCTGCCGCCCGCGCTGCGCCTCGTCGCGTCGGCGCTGTTGCTGGCCGTGCTGGCCGCCTGCCAGACCACGCCGACCGCGCCGGGCGGACCCGGCAACGTCTCGCGCCTGCCGCCGGGCAACTCGGAACGGGATGGCCCCGAGGCCAGGCCGCCGCCCAATCTTGAAGCCGTGCCCGACGCCGTGCCGCAGATCGAGCCGGTGCGCCCCGGCGGTCCGAACAAGCCTTACGAGATCGGCGGCCACACCTACGTGCCGCTGACCGACGACCGCGCGCTGGCCGAGAAGGGGCTGGCCTCGTGGTACGGCAAGAAATTCCACGGCCATCGCACGGCCAGCGGCGAGGCCTACAACATGTACGCGATGACGGCGGCGCACAAGACGCTGCCCATCCCCAGCTATGCGCGGGTGCGCAATCCGGCCAACGGCAAGGAGATCATCGTGCGCGTGAACGACCGCGGTCCGTTCTCGCCGGGCCGCGTCATCGACCTGTCGTACACGGCGGCCCTGAAGCTGGGCGTGCTCAACGGCGTGGCGCAGGTGGAGATCACGCGCATCACGCAGGACGACATCCGCACCGGCGCCGCGTTCGGCAAGCCCGCGACGATGGCGGCGGACAAACCTGCCGTCGTGGTGGTCGGGGATCTCGATCGGCCGGTCGCCACGACGCGCACGAAGCGCGGAGCGCTGGCGGCAACTCCGCCGCCGACGCCCTTGCAACCTTCCGATGTGTCGCCGCACGGCGTCGACGCAGGCCCCGTGGGCGCGCCGCCTTCGGTGGCCAGCGCTTCGGGCGCCGACGTGGGCATGGCGGCAGCCGTCGACGCTGCCTCGCCGGGGCCAGGCACGGCGACGACGGTCAGCCAGACATTGGCGGTCGCGTCACCTCGCGCGCCGGACAAGCCGGACGAACGCACACACGCCGACACGACGGCCGGCATCGGCTGGTGGATCCAGCTCGGGGCGTTCAAGCAGCGCGGCGGCGCGCTCGATTTCCAACGGCGGCTCATCGACGAGCAGCCCTGGCTGGCACCGCTGCTGGCGGTCATCGACGACCGCGGCCTCAGCAAGTTGCAGGCGGGGCCTTACGTGACGCGGGACGATGCCAGGAGCGCGGCGGAACGTGTCCGCACGGCGCTGCAACTGGTGCCCACGCTGGTCGAAAAGCGCTGAGGCCTGCAAAAGGCGGCCACCGCGTCCGAACCGCGGCGCCAACTCCCTGGTGGCGCGGCGCGATCCGTCTGCCGACTCACATGAGCCGGCCTTGCACTCAGTCGTCGTAGCCTTCGTGACGCGACGCGGCCGCGTACAGGTCGGCGGCGAAGCCGGGCGAATGCAGTTCGACGCTGCGAGCCAGGTCGCGCACGTCGTTGGCTTCGCGCACGCGGACGCGGAACGAGCTGGCGACCGAGGTCGACTTCATGGCCGAGGCGGCCGACTTCTTGGCCGCGGGGCGCGACGAGAACAGCGCGTTGGCCAGTTGGCGCAGCGAGCCGCCGAAGAACGGGGTGTGGCCGTAGGTGCCGGAGGTGATGGAGGTCATGGTGGTGTTCCCTGCTGATGCCCCTCGATAAAGAGGCGATGGAAGGACTTTAAGGGTTTTCCCCGTGATACTCCAATGAATGATGGGCATCCAAGATATGCATACTGTGCATGTCTCCGTACCCCGTCCTGTTCGTGAACTTCCGCACGCTCGACCTCAATCTGCTGCGTGTTTTTGATGCCGTGATGGCCGAAGGCAGCCTCACGCGCGCCGCCGAGCGTCTGGCGATGACCCAGCCGGCGGCCAGCCATGCCCTGAAACGGTTACATGGCGCGGTCGGGGAGGATCTGTTCCACCGCACCGCCTTCGGCATGCGTCCCACCGCTCGCGCCGAGCTGCTGTGGCCGCAGGTGCGGGCCGCGCTGGCCCAGTTGCAGACGGCGTTGTCGCCGCGCAGCTTCGACCCCGCCGGCGACGCCGCCACCTTCAACATCGCGATGGCCGACGCCACGGCCGCGCTGCTGCTGCCGCCGGTGGTCTCGGCCATCGAATCGGTGCAGGCCCTGGCCAACCTGCGCGTGCTGCCGCTGACCACGCGTGACCCGCGCCGGCTGGTCGAGGAGGCCGACGCCGACCTGGCCATCGGCTACTTTCCCAACGCGATCGCCGCCATCGTCGCCCAGGGCGGCGAAGCCACCCTGCACCATCGGCTGCTCTACGCGACCGAATACGTCTGCGTGATGCGGCGCGACCATCCACTGGCTGCCGAAGAGCTGACGCTGGACACCTTCGTCAACGCGCACCATCTGCTGGTGACCTTCTCCGGCCGCGCCCATGGCTTCGTCGACGAAGCGCTGGCCGCGCTCGGGCGGCAGCGCCGCGTGGTGCTGACCGTCAACCAGTTCGCCACCGCCGGCAGCGTGGTCGCGCGCTCGGACCTGCTGACCGTGCTGCCGCAGCAGTTCCTGCCGGCCACCGGCGTCGAGCACCGGCTGGTGCAAAAGCCGCTGCCGCTGTCACTGGCGCCGGTCAACGTCGAGATGATGTGGCACCTGCGCAAGGACGACGACCCCGCGCACCGGTGGCTGCGCGAGGTCGTCATCGAGGCCGCCGAGCGGCAGCCGCTCGTGCGGCACTAGTTCAGAGCACCGCCGCCATCGCGTTGGCCGTCGCCTCGACATTGCGCGTGTTCAACCCGGCCACGCACATGCGGCCCGAGCGGATCAGGTAGACGCCGAACTCCTCGCGCAGGCGATCGACCTGGGCCGCCGACAACCCCGTGTAGCTGAACATGCCGCGCTGCGTCAGGAAGTAGCCGAAGTCGCGGCCCGGCACCTTGGCGCTGAGCACGCCATGCAGCGTCTTGCGCATGGTCTTGATGCGGGTGCGCATCGCGTTGACGTCGGCCACCCAGGACTCGCGCAGCGCCGGCGTGTCCAGCACGGTGGCCACAACGCCGCCGGCGTGGATGGACGGGCTCGAGTAGTTGCGGCGCACCGTCGCCTTGAGCTGGCCGAGCGCGAGCTGCGCCTCGGCCGCGGTCGGGCAGCACACGCTCAGGCCGCCGGCGCGTTCGCCGTACAGGCTCATGCTCTTGGAGAACGAGTTGGCGCAGAAGAACGGCACGCCGGCCTGGGCCAGCGCGCGGATCGCGAACGCGTCCTCGTCGATGCCGTCGCCGTAGCCCTGGTAGGCGATGTCCAGGAAGGGCAGCAGCTGGCGCGACTTGAGCACCGGGATCAGCGTCTCCCACTGCGCCGGGGTCAGGTCGACGCCGGTCGGGTTGTGGCAGCAGGCGTGCAGCAGGACGATGCTGCGCGCGGGCAGCTCCGACAGCGCCGCCAGCATCGCGTCGAACTTCAGGCCGCCGGTGGCCGCGTCGTAGTACGGATAGGTCGAGACCTTGACGCCTGCCCCCTCGAACATCGAGCGGTGGTTGTCCCAGGTCGGGTCGCTGACCCAGATGCCGGAGTCGGGGAACCAGCGCTTGATGAAGTCGGCGCCGACCTTGAGCGCGCTGCTCGAGCCCACGGTCTGCAGCGTGACGACGCGGCCGTCGGCCACGGCTTTCGAGCCGGCGCCGAACAGCAGCGTCTGCACCGCGCGGCGGAAGTCGGCGTTGCCCTCGATGGGCAGGTAGGGCTTGGCACCGCCCTTGGCCAGCAGTTGCGCCTCTGCCTTGTGCACGCAGTCGAGCACCGGGATGCGGCCTTCGTCGTCGAAGTAGATGCCGATCGACAGGTTGATCTTGTGGGGGCGCGGATCCTTCTGGAAGTCCTCGTTCAACGACAGGATCGGATCACCGGCGAACGGTTCAATGTGTTCGAACATGGGGCTGGGGCTCGGTTGGGGAAGGCAGGTGCCGATTATCGGCCACGCCCTGCTTCAGCCGTTCCATTGCATCCAGTGGCCATGGGCATGCGAGGTCGCGGCGAGCTGCCAGGCGACGCCGCCGCGGCCGTCCGGCCGCGCCACGGTCCATGACGTCGCGTTGCCCCGCTTGTCGGCTTCGGACGGCGGCTTGTCGGTCCACCACGCGCGCGCCAGGGCCGGGTCCTCGGCGCTGATCCAGACGGCGCCGCGGCTGGCCACCGCTGCGAGCACGCGGCGGACATGGTCGCCCAGCAGCGCCTTGTCGAAATAGGCCAGCACCCAGCTGTTGAAGATGACCGGCGTCACGTCGCCAGGCAGCGTGGCCAGCCAGTCTTCGATCGCCGCCGCGCTGTCCGCGCTTGCCTTGAGCGGCCAGTGCTGGGTACGCGCGAGCGCCACGGCGGCATCGAAGCGCGCGCGCCGCTCGGCGTCGTGCGGCCACAGGCAGGCGCGCAGCCAGCGCACCTCGACGGCGTCGTCGACCGAGATCGGCTTGACGTCGATACCCAGGCGGCTGGCGATCTCGGGCACCGCCTGGCTCACGGGACGCGCGCCCGCCAGCACGCGGCACGTGATCTCGGGCGCGCGCGGGTCGCGGTTGGCCGGCGTGGTGGCGATCGTCGCCCCGGTGGCGTCGTCGACGTAGCGATAGCGCCAGCGGTCGATGCCCAGGTTCAGGCCGGCGCTGCTGCCGACATCGAGCAAGGCGATGCGGCGTTGGCCGGTCTGCTCGACCAGCGCCTGCAGCACCGGCCACAACACGGCGCAGCGGCCGATCTCGTTGGTCTGCGTGCTGCGCGTGGCGATGCGGGCGGTGAGCGGGTCGCGGTTGGCAGCGATGAAGTCGTCCACCTGGCCCGCCAGCGCGGCATCCGGAGCGCGCGCGCCGCCGACGCTCGCGTAGTACTCGGCCAGCGGCGGGCGCTCGCCCGCGGCCACCAGCTCCATCACCCGATCCTGCAGCGCCGCGAGCCACAGCATCGGCAACTGCTGCGGAGCTGGCGCCGCGGCCAGCAGCGCGGCCCAGTCGCCGCGCTGCGCGGCCGTCGCCGTCAACGCGGCGTACAGCGGATCGTCCGCTGCGGCGTGCCGGGCGAAATGGTCGAACCTGGCTTGCAGTCGAGCGACGGCTTCGGGATCTGGTTCGCGGGCCATGGGGAAATCTGCGGAGTGGCAACGGTGCGAGCGTAGCCCCGCGTTCGCCCACGAATTGTCAGCCGCCCGACAATCTGGCGCATGAGCCCTGAAGTGCGCACGCTGTTCGACCTCAACTTCCCCGACATCGCCTGGAGCCAAGCGCAGTGGGCCGACGCGCAATCGCGCTTGCGCGTGCGCAAGCTCGCCGCCGGCGCCACCTTGTTCGCGCAGGGCGATGCCACGCCCGCGCTGTTCGGCGTGCTGGCCGGGTGCATCGAATCGCGCTTCTCCAACGCGCAGGGGCAGCAGTCGGTGGTCGAGAACATCGAGGCCGGACGCACCTTCGGCCTGGCCTCGTTCGTCACCGGCTTGCCATCGACCTACGAGGCGCTCGCGCTGGAGCCGACCCGGCTGCTCATGGTCGGCCCGGCCGCCTATGCCTGGCTGATGGACGAGGTGCCCGGCTTCGCGCGGGCGCTGATGCGCGAGTTCGCGCGTCGCTACGACGGCACGCTCAAGCTGCTGGAAGCGGCGCGCCACCGCGGTGCCGAGGAGCGGCTGTGCATCGCCCTGCAACACCTGCGCCGCGAGGGCCGCGCGACGCCGGTCGGCCCCGGCCCGTGGACGATGCAGCTGACGCAGGCCGAACTGGCGACGCGGGCCAACGTGTCACGCCAGACCGCCAACGAGTGGCTGGCGCAGTGGGCCGCGCGCGGCTGGATCGCGCGGCGCTATCGGGCGCTCGAGGTCACGCGCTGGCCGACACCGCAGGCTGCCTGAAGGGTCAGGCCTTGAGGGCGGCCTCGATGTCCGCGCGCATCGCGTCCGGCTCGTCGTTGGGCGCGAAGCGCTTGATCACCTTGCCGTCCTTGCCCACCAGGAACTTGGTGAAGTTCCACTTGATCGCCTCGATGCCCAGCATCCCCGGCTTCTCGGACTTGAGCCACTTCCACAGCGGGTCGGCCTTGGGGCCGTTGACGTCGACCTTGGCCATCATCGGGAACGAGACGCCGTAGTTCAGCTGGCAGAAGCTCTCGATCTCCTCGTTGGAGCCCGGATCCTGCGACAGGAACTGGTTGCACGGAAAGCCCACGACCTCCAGGCCCTGGTCCTTGTAGTCGGTGGCCAGCTTCTCGAGCCCGGCAAACTGGGGCGTGAAGCCGCACTTGCTGGCCGTGTTGACGATCACGAAGACCTTGCCTCGCTGGGCGCCGAAGGCGGCGGGTTGGCCCTGGATGGAGGTGGCGGAAAAATCGTAAAGCGTCTTGGCGGACATGGCGTCTCCTGGAATCGTGGTGCGGATGGTAGACCGTCGCGCGCACTGGCGTCATGCGCGTGAACGCTCAGTGTTTCTCGAACACGCTGGCCAGCGTCGCGGCCAGGATCAATGCGCCGCCCGCCAGCACCGCCACGTGCAGCGTCGCCCCGCCCCACCACACGGACGTGAGGGCGGCGAACAGCACCTCGCAGGGCATCACCACCGCGGTGACGGCCGCCGACAGGCGCGCGGCGCCGTACTGCAGGCACAGGTTGGAAATCATGAACGCGAGCGCCAGGCCCAGCGCCGGCAGCAGCCAGGCATCGAGGCCCACCGGCCAGGCCACGCCGGCGGCGCCGCCGGTCGACAACAGCGTCGCGGTGACGCCCGCCACCGCCGCGCCGCCGAAGAACATCGCCAGGGCCCGGCCTTCCTCGGGCTGCGCCGACTCGCGCTTGAGCATCACGTTGTTCAGGGCGAACGCGAAGCCGCCGAGCAGCGCCAGGACATCGGGCAGGATCGTCGCGCGCCCGCTCGTGGACGGCTCGCCGTGCGACAGCACCAGCGCCGCGCCGACCAGCGCCATCGCGACGCGCGCCACGGAGCCCCGCGTCAGCCGCTCCTTCAGGATGACGCGCGCCAGCAGCAGCGACCACAGCGGCATCAGGTAGAACAGCAGCACGACACGCACGACGTCGCCGATGCTCACCGCCCAGTTGAACGTGGCGTTGGTGGCGCCCGAGGCCAGAAAGATCAGCCACAGCGGGCGGTGGCGCAGCAGCTGGCGCAGCGCACCCGGCCGCCACGCAATGATGGCCAGCGCCGACAGCACGTAGATCTGCACCGTGGCCCACAAGGGATGCAGGCCCATCGCCTGCAGGTGGCGGAACGGCCACCACGACACGCCCCAGGTGAAGGCGTTGACCATCAAGGCGAGCACCGGTCCCGCGGAGCGGGGCCGCGGAAGCGAGGCTGTCATTTCCGCGGTGTCAGTGGTTGTCGGAGCGCGCGATCTCGAGGAGCTTGCGCAGTTCTTCCGGATGGGTCTTCAGGTTGCGGCGGTGCCAGTACATCACCAGCAGGCTGACGATGGCCGTGAACAGCCCGAAGATCGTGATCGAGCCGTAGACGGACACGCCGATGCGCGTCATGCCGGTGTAGAACGCGCCCAGGCCCAGGATGGCCGCCTGCTCGTTGAAGTTCTGCACCGCGATCGACCGGCCCGATCCCATCAGGTTGTGGCCCCGGTGCTGCAGCAGCGCGTTCATCGGCACCACCAGGTAGCCGCCCAGCGCGCCCAGGACGACCAGGAACGGCGCGGCGATGGCGACGCTGTGGATGGCGTTCATCGCCGCCACCAGCACGCCCATCAGGACGCCGAGGACGATGACCCGGACCGCACGATCCAGCCGCGTCGACATCGAGGCCAGCACCGCCCCCGCGGCCGTGCCGATGGCCACCACGCCCACCAGCAGGGTCGCGCGCGCCGTGGGATAGCTCAGCGCGACGCCGGCCCAGGCCAGCACCACGTACTGCAGGTTCTTGGAGACGCCCCAGAACAGCGTCGTCGTGGCCAGCGAGATCTGGCCGAGCTTGTCGTCCCACAGGCGCGCGTTGCACTGGCTGAAATCGCGCACCAGGTCGGACACGCTGCCGGTCATCGGCTCCATCTCGGTGTCGGTGCGCGGAATGCGCAGGTTGAACAGCGCGGCGATGACGTAGAGCACGACCATGCAGGCGATGGCGGCCTGGGCCGGCGTGTCGATGCCCAGGTCGATCCAGGGCAGGTGCACGCCCAGCAGCACCGGCGCCACCTTGGGGCCGACCAGCTGGCCGCCCAGCACCACGCCCAGGATGATGGACAGGATGGTCAGGCCCTCGATCCAGCCGTTGGCCTTGACCAGCTGCGACGTGGGCAGCAGCTCGGTGAGGATGCCGTACTTGGCGGGCGAATAGGCGGCGGCGCCCAGGCCGACCACCGCGTACGAGATCAGCGGATGCCCCCCGAACAGCATCATCAGGCAGCCGACCACCTTGATGCCGTTCGAATAGAACATCACCTTGCCCTTGGGCAGGGCGTCGGCGAAGGCCCCCACGATGGGTGCGAGCACGACGTAGAACAGCGCGAACATCGGCACCAGGGCCGCGCGCTGCCACTCCGCCGAGCCGGCGCTCTTCAACAACTCGATGGCCGCGACGAACAGGGCGTTGTCGGCCAGCGAGCTGAAGAACTGCGCCGACATGATGGTGTAGAAACCTCTTTTCATTCGTTCGGCATCGTCGGCGTCGAGGCCACCCAACTGAAAGCCCCGCGCCTGGGAAATCTCTCCATAGGGCGAGCGGCTTTATAGCATGCGGCCCGGTTGGGCCCTGCGGACGAAGTCACGTTCCACCGCCCGCGAAGCCGCTGGCAGAATCCGCACATGCCCCGTCCCATCGAAGCCCTGATCCACGCCGACGCCCTCGCGCACAACATCGGGCGCGCCCGCGAGGCGGCTCCGGACGCGCGCGTCTGGGCCGTGGTCAAGGCCAATGCCTATGGGCACGGCATCGAACGGGCGTTCGATGGCCTGCGGGGAGCGGACGGCTTCGCGCTGCTCGATTTCGACGAGGCGCAGCGCGTGCGCACGCTGGGCTGGCGCGGCCCGATCCTGATGCTGGAGGGCTGCTTCGAGCAGCGCGACCTGGAGCTGTGCTCGCGCCTGGGCCTGTGGCACACGGTGCACTGCGAGCAGCAGATCGACTGGCTGGCCGAGCACAAGACCCACGTGCCGCACAGGGTCTTCCTCAAGTTGAACAGCGGCATGAACCGGCTCGGCTTCACCCCGACCGCGTTCCGCGGCGCCCGCGCGCGGCTGGAGCTGCTGCCCCAGGTCGACGAGATCTCGCTGATGACGCACTTCTCGGACGCCGACGGCGAGCGCGGCATCGCCCGGCAGCTGGCCGTGTTCGAGGCCACCACCGCCGACATGGCCGGCGAGCGCACGCTGTCCAACAGCGCCGCCACGCTGCGCCACGGCGCCGACCCGCTGGCCACCCCACCGCGCGTGGGCGGCGACTGGGTGCGCGCCGGCATCATGAGCTACGGCAGCGCGCCCGACTACCCGGCACGCACGATCGCCGACTGGAAGCTGCGCCCCGCGATGACGCTGCGCAGCAAGCTGATCGCCGTGCAGCAACTGCAGCCGGGCGACACGGTCGGCTACGGCAGCACTTTCACCGCCGACGCCCCGCTGCGCATCGGCGTGGTGGCCTGCGGCTACGCCGACGGCTACCCGCGCCATGCGCCCACCGGCACGCCGGTGCTGGTCGACGGTGTGCGCACGCGCATCGTCGGCCGCGTGTCGATGGACATGATCACGGTCGACCTGGGGCCGCTGCCGCGTGCCGGCATCGGCTCGGAGGTGACGCTGTGGGGCCACGGGCCGGCGCAGTCGGTGCTGCCCATCGACGAGGTCGCGCATCCGGCCGGCACCATCGGCTACGAGCTGATGTGCGCGCTGGCGCTGCGCGTGCCGGTCAGCGTGACGGCCTGATCAGCCCCGGACGTCGGTCACCGGATTGGCGCCGTAGTCCTCGCGCTCGAGCAGCGCGATCAGCCGGGCCGCCGCATCCGGGGGGCTGGTCAGCGAGCCGCTGCGGTGGAATTCGTCGAACTTGGCGCGCTCGGGAAAGCGCTGCAGGTCGGCGCCGCGCAACTGCCGTTGCATGTCGGTATCGATGATGCCCGGGGCGACCGACGCCACGCGTGCGCCGCGTGGCCGGCCGGCCTCTTCGAGTGCGAGGGCGCGCGCGAAGTGGTCCAGCGCGGCCTTCTGGGCGCAGTAGGCCGCGCTGCCGGCCAGCGGACGGCGGCCGAGGCCGGACGAGACGAACAACACCCTGCGATCGGACGGCCACCGCGCGGTGGCGCGCAGGAAGACGGCGGTCAGCGCGACCGGCGCCTCGACACCAATGCGCAGGCTGCGCGCCAGGTCGGGCGGCTCGGTTTCGGCGACGTTGCCGGGCTCGCTCAGCAACGCGGCGTTGTGGATCAGGCGCACGCGCCGGGGCAGCGCACCGGTGGCATGCTGCTCGAAGCCGGCCAGCCAGGCGCCCAGGCGCTCGGCCACCGGCAGCGGCTCAGCGAGATCGACCGGCCATTGCTCCAGGCCACCCGCGCCGCTGGCCGCCAACCCGACCGCCTGGCCGCGCGACAGGCCCAGCACGAAGGCGCCGCCGGCCAGGTAGTGCCCGGCCAGCGCGCGGCCCAGGCCCCGCGAGGCGCCGGTGAGGATGACGAGGGAATCGACGGTCACTGCGATGTCTGGCATTGGTGCGCCGCGGCTTCAGGCGCTGCGGCGGAAGGTGGCGAGCAGCGTGCCCGCCACCATGAACAGGCCGCCGAAGCAGCGGTTCATGATGCGCACGTGATGCGGCTCGTTGAGCGCCCGCAGCACGCGCGACGCCAGGGCGACGTAGCCGGCCATCACCACCAGGTCGGTGAACGACAGCGACATCATGATGACGAAGTACTGAGGAATCAGCGGCTGCGTCAGGTCGATGAAGTTGGGCACCACCGCCAGCATGAAGACCGTGCCCTTGGGATTGGTCGCGTTGATCGCCCAGCCGCGCATGACCAGTTGCCTGCGCGTGAGGATGGGGGCTTCGGTGGACGCCACCAGCGGCTTGTCGCTGGCGCGCCATTGCGAGATGCCGATCCACACCAGGTAGGCCGCGCCGAGGAACTTGAGCACCGTGAACGCCGTGTTCGACGCCGCGATGATGGCGCCCAGGCCGGCGACGACGATCACCACCTGCGTCCAGATGCCCAGCACCAGGCCGAACACCGTGAAGTAGCCGCGCCGGAAGCCCTGGTTCAGGCCCGCGCTCATTGCGGCGATCGCGCCCGGGCCGGGCGACAGGCTGATCGCCCAGCAGGCGAGGAAGAAGGTGATCCAGGTGGCAAGCGTCATGCGGACTTCTCGGAAGGCGGGCCGACATCATGAACGAATGTCGGCCGCCCCGCGCGGTCGCGGGCTTCCGGGCGGGTGCATCAGCCGGCTTGGAGCGGCAGGTTGTAGGTCAGGTAGACGTCGTCGCGCTGCCAGCCCAGCGACTCGTACAGCGCCTGGGCACGCGTGTTGTTGCGTGCGGTGCTCAGGTCGAGCCGGACGGCGCCGGCCTCGCGCGCGAAAGCCTGCGCAGCCAGCATCAGCTGGCGTCCCACGCCGGCGCGGCGCACGCCGTCGTCGACGAACAGGTCGTACAGCACGAAGATGCGCGCCGCGGCCACCGAGCACCAGGTCGGATACAGCTGGCAAAAACCCAGCAGCTGCTCGTCGGCCTCGGCGACGAAGACCACCGATTCGCCGCGCTCCATGCGCTCTTGCAGGTAGGCGCTGGCGAGCGCGACGTCGCCCGGCTGCTCGTAGAAGCGGCG
>JBJMWF010000440.1:0-4283 GCA_045810265.1 Vitreoscilla sp.
CACTCGGGCGGCGTCGCCTTCCTCAAGAGCCCGGTGGGCCAGATGTTCCACCAGTTCTTCGGCGAGAACATGCTGCGCGCCGACGTCTGCAACTCGGTCGAGGAACTCGGCCAGCTGCTCGACCACACCGGCCCCGTGGCCGACTCCGAGCGCAACGCCGCGCGCATCTTCAACGCCGACCACTGCTTCTTCGTCACCAACGGCACCAGCACCTCCAACAAGATGGTGTGGCACCACACCGTGGCGCCGGGCGACGTGGTGGTGGTGGACCGCAACTGCCACAAGTCGATCCTGCACTCGATCATCATGTGCGGCGCGGTGCCCGTGTTCATGACGCCCACGCGCAACCACTACGGCATCATCGGCCCGATCCCGCAGTCGGAGTTCACGCGCGAGGCGATCGAGCGCAAGATCGCCGCCAATCCGCTGCTGGCGGACGTCGATCCGAAGACCGTCAAGCCGCGCATCATGACGCTCACGCAGAGCACCTACGACGGCGTCGTCTACAACACCGAGACGATCAAGAACCTGCTGGACGGCTGGATCGACACGCTGCACTTCGACGAGGCCTGGCTGCCGCACGCCGCCTTCCACGACTTCTACAGCGTCTACCACGCGATGGGCAAGGCGCGCGTGCGCCCGAAGGAGGCGATGGTCTACGCCACGCAATCCACCCACAAGCTGCTGGCCGGGCTGTCGCAGGCTTCGCAGGTGCTGGTGCAGGACTCGCAGACGCGCAAGCTCGACCGCCACCTGTTCAACGAGGCCTACCTGATGCACACGTCGACGTCGCCGCAGTACGCGATCATCGCGTCGTGCGACGTCTCGGCGGCCATGATGGAGATGCCGGGCGGCACCGCGCTGGTGGAGGAGAGCCTGAAGGAGGCGCTGGACTTCCGCCGCGCCATGCGCAAGATCGACGCCGAGTTCGAGGAGGACTGGTGGTTCAAGGTGTGGGGCCCCGAGAAGCTCGCGGAAGAGGGCGTGGGCGAGGCCAGTGACTGGATGCTGGAGGCCAACGAGAGCTGGCACGGCTTCGGCAACCTGGCGCCGGGCTTCAACATGCTCGACCCGATCAAGAGCACCATCATCACGCCTGGCCTGGACGTCGACGGCGGCTTCGACAAGACCGGCATCCCCGCGTCGATCCTCACCAAGTACCTGGCCGAGCACGGCATCGTCGTGGAGAAGACGGGCCTGTACTCGTTCTTCATCATGTTCACGATCGGCATCACCAAGGGCCGCTGGAACACGCTGCTGACCGCGCTGCAGCAGTTCAAGGACGACTACGACAAGAACGCGCCGCTGTGGAAGATCCTGCCGGAGTTCTGCAACGCGCATCACCGCTACGAGCGCATGGGCCTGCGCGACCTGTGCCAGGCGATCCACGAGGTCTACACGCAGGGCGACATCGCGCGCCTGACGACCGACATGTACCTGTCGGACCTGCAGCCGGCCATGAAGCCGTCCGAGGCCTACGCGCGCATCGCGCACCGCGACACCGAGCGCGTGGCCATCGACGCGCTCGAGGGCCGCATCACCACCTCGCTGCTGACGCCGTACCCGCCGGGGATTCCGCTGTTGATCCCGGGCGAACGCTTCAACCGCAAGATCCTCGCGTACCTGCAGTTCGTGCGCGAGTTCAACGAGCGCTTCCCCGGTTTCGACACCGACGTGCACGGCCTGGTGATCGAGGAAGACAACTTCGGCCGCAAGCACTACTTCGTCGACTGCGTGCGCGACACGCCTTCGTCGCACTGAGGAACGACCGCCACGCGGAGCGCGCACCCGCCAAGGTGTCTGGCTCCGGCCTCAGTCTCGCTGCGATCTCGGCACACGAGGCCGGTGCCTGACGCCGATCCCAGGCGGGGCCGGCGCCAGGCACCGCCTCGAATCGCGGCTGCGCTTCATCTTGCGGTGCGAACCAGGCGCGATCCGAGGCGATGCCAGGCACCTCCGGCAGCGACTCGCTGCGGGGGTCAGTTCAGGTGCGAGATCCGCACGCCCGGCGCGGGCGCGTTGCGGTTCTGCGTGTCGATGCCGGCGTCCGCGCGCGTCGGGTTCTGCTCGCGCTGCACGGCCAGGCCGGTCGACATGATGTCGATCACCAGCAGCTGAAGGATGCGCGCGACCATCGACAGGAAGGTGGAGCTGTCTTCCGCGTGGTCCAGGCCGATGCACACCGTGGCCAGGCGCGCGAGGCGCGACTGGCTGGCGGTGATGGCGATGACGCTGGCGCCGCGCTCGATCGCGATGCCGGCGGCGCGCACCAGTTCGGCCGTCTGGCCCGAGCTGGAGATGAAGACGGCGACGTCGCCGGGCGCCAGCATCTCGGCGGCCAGGCCTTGCAGCGAGGTGTCGGTCTGCGAGATGGCCGGGATGCGAAAGCGCAGCAGCTTGTGCTGGGCGTCGAGCGCGACGACGGCGGAATTGCCGCAGGCGAAGATCTCGACGCGGCGCGCGCCGCGCAGCAGGTTGATCGCGCGGTCGATCGCCGCGGAGTTCAGCGACTCGCGGAAGTGCACGATCGCCGAGATCGTGTTGTCCAGCACCTTGGCACTCAGGTCGGCGGTCGGCTCGCCGCGCCGCACCTGGCTGCGCAGCACCGGAATCGTGCCGGTCAGGCCGGAGGCCAGCTTCAGCTTGAAGTCGGCCAGGCCCTCGAAGCCGAGCGAGCGGCAGAAGCGGATGACGGTGGGCTGGCTGACTTCGGCCTGGGCCGCGATGATGGCGATGGCATCGTTCAGCAGCGAGCGCGGGTTGCCCAGCACGACGTCGGCCACGCGGCGTTCGGCCGGCGTGAGCGAGTCGCGTGACTGGCGCACGCGATCCAGCAGCGGGCTGTGCGTGCTCGGGTCGGGCACGTGCTCGGCCAGCAGCAGCGACAGGCCGCGGAAAGCGGGGTTGTCGGCCGTCAATACATAAGTCGGTATGCGCGCCAGCCATGACGAGAAGCGGCCCTTGGCCTCGAAGCGCGCGCGGAACTGCGAGCGCTCGAACAACTCGCCCAGGCGCGGCACGATGCCGCCGCCGATGTAGACGCCGCCAGTGGCGCCCAGCGTCAGCGCCAGGTTGGAGGCGAAGCTGCCGAGCATGCCGCAGAAGCAGTCGA
Organism: Vitreoscilla sp.; assembly: GCA_045810265.1. Taxonomy (GTDB): domain Bacteria; phylum Pseudomonadota; class Gammaproteobacteria; order Burkholderiales; family Burkholderiaceae_C; genus Scleromatobacter. Next base: position 3,113 of record JBJMWF010000440.1, read on the forward strand.
TGGCGTCGACGCTGGCCGGGTCGGCGCGGCCGACCGCGCGCCGCACGATCTCGGCGGTGGTCAGGCGCTGGCCGCCCTGCGCCGTGCCGGCGGTCAGGGCCTCGTGGATCAGTTCGATGCCGGGGCCCGAGATCAGGCGTTCGGCCGAGACGTGCGGCAGGTGCTTCCAGGCGTGCTGCAGCACCTTCAGCTCGCGCTCGTCGTTCGGTGCGAAGCTGACATGCCCGCCTTCGGTGGCCAGCGTCGACCAGCGATCCTCCGCCGGCACGAGCCCTGACACGCCCAGGCCGGTACCCGGCCCGAGCAGCGCGATCGCGCCGTCGGCCTGCGCCTCGCCGCCGCCCACCTGCACGCGCTGGCCGGACTGCAGCCCCGGCAGCGCCATGGCCAGTGCCGTGAAGTTGTTGACGACGAGCAGGGTCGCGAGCCCGAGTTGCTGGCGCACCCGCTCGATGGAGAACGCCCAGTCGCGATTGGTCATCTGCACCGAGTCGCCGTTGATCGGATTGGCGATGGCGATGGCGGCGTGACGCGGCGGCGGCCCCTCGAGCCCGCGCAGGTAGGCCTGGACGACGTCGGCGAAGCCCGCGAAGTCGGCGCACGGGAAGACCACGACGTGGTTGAAGTGGCCGGGCGAATCCTCGACGCAGAAGCGCGCATAGGTGGCACCGATGTCGGCGAGCAGTCGCGGCTCCGAGGCGGAGGCCGGTGACCAGGGGCTGTCTTTCACGTCTTGGGTGCTTTCCGCGTTCATGCGCTGATTGTCGGGCCTGCGGGACCGGTTTTGGCGCGGGGCGGAAACGGTTCCATCGGCCGCCCGGCGTCCTGCTGTCACAGCACGGCTACAAAACTCAGCCACGATAAGTAATTGAGCTACATCTGCGTCCTGGGGTGAACCAGCACATCGTTGCATCATTGCGGTGCGACCTCCGTGTTTCTACCCGTGTCTGGAGCGCCGAAACGGCCAAATCTCCAGGAAAGACGCCCTTGCAAATGCGTAAAAGATCAGTAAACTTCCGTCCAGAATCTGATGATCTAGTTTTAATACATCCGATTTTCGGCCTCCAGCGAAGAGGGGTCGTTTGACTACAAACACTTCGTATCGACCGGGTGGCGCGCCTTGCGACCATTCGCAGAACTTAGGAGACAAGCTGGTGAATAACTCAACGGG
>JBJMWF010000441.1:0-9752 GCA_045810265.1 Vitreoscilla sp.
CCGGTCGACCGCCTGGACAAGCTCAAGATCGACGAGCGCCTGCGCGACGCGATCGACGAACTGCGCCGCACCCGCTCGTTCGAAGGCAAGCGCCGCCAGGTGCAGTACATCGGCAAGCTGATGAAGCACGAGAACCCGGAGCCGCTGCGCGAGGCCGTGGCGTCCTACCGCGTCGGCAGCGCCACCGATACGCTGGCGCTGCACCAGGCCGAATACTGGCGCGACCAGTTGCTGGCCGCCGACGACGCGTTGGCCAACTGGGTCAAGGAATACCCCGCCACCGATGTGCAGCAACTGCGCAGCCTGGTGCGCGCGGCCCGCAAGGAAAAGCTCGAGCCCGGCGAGCGCCGCGGCCGCGCCTACCGCGACCTGTTCAAGCTGGTCAAGGAGCAGATGCAGACCCCAGGTGGCGACGACGCCGGCGACGACTCGCCTGCAGCGGAGCCGGCGCGCGATGACTGAGCCGGCGGCCCAGTCGCTCGAGGCCGTGCGCATCGGACTGGTCTCGATCAGCGACCGCGCGTCGGCCGGGGTCTACGAAGACAAGGGCCTGCCTGCGCTGCGCGACTGGCTCGCGCGCGCCGTGAAGAACCCGCTCGTCTACGAGGAGCGCCTGATCGCCGACGACGCGCCCACCATCAGTGCGACGCTGCGCGCGCTGGTCGACGAGGCCCGTTGCGATCTCGTGCTGACCACCGGCGGCACCGGCCCCGCGCCGCGCGACGTGACGCCCGAGGCCACGCTGGCGGTGGCCGATCGCCAGATGCCCGGCTTCGGCGAGCAGATGCGCCAGATCAGCCTGCGCTTCGTGCCCACGGCGATCCTGTCGCGCCAGGTGGGCGTGATCCGCGGCCACGCGTTGATCCTGAACCTGCCCGGCCAGCCCAAGGCCATCGCCGAGACCTTGCAGGGCCTGCCCGAGCTGGTGCCGCCGGTGCCCGGCATCTTCGCGGCAGTGCCCTACTGCATCGACCTGATCGGCGGCCCGTACATCGAGACCGAGCCTGCGCTGTGCAAGGCGTTCAGGCCGAAATCCGCGCAGCGCCCGTCTTCCGGCGCGTCCTGAGCGCAGGCGCTCGCGCGCCACATCACTTCACCAACCGGCTCAGCCCTTCGGCGTCGAAGTTCTCGGCGGTCTGCGCATCGGTGGGCACGCAGTCGCGCGCCTTGTCCGCGCCTTCGGCCAGCACGCGCTCGAGCGCGCACCACAGCAGCGCGATCTGGTGTTCGTGCGCGGAGGCGTTGTCGATCAGGCCCTTCATCGCCAGCGCCACCGGATCGTCGCCCTGCGTCACGCCATAGGCCGAGAAACCCAGGCGCGCGGCGGTGGCTTCGCGCACCGCGTCGGTCGCCGCCGCGATGATGCGCGCCGGATTGCCGACCGCCGTCGCGCCCGCCGGCACGGGGCGCGTGACGACCGCGCCCGAGCCCACGCGCGCGCCGGCGCCGACGGTGAAGCCGCCCAGCACGCTGGCATTGGCCCCGACGATCACGCCGGTCTCCAGCGTCGGATGGCGCTTGGCGCCCTTGACCAGCGAGGTGCCGCCCAGGGTGACGCCCTGGTAGATCGTGCAGTCGTCGTGGATCTCGGCCATCTCGCCGATCACCACGCCCATGCCGTGATCGATGAAGACGCGGCGGCCGAGGGTGGCGCCGGGATGGATCTCGATGCCCGTGAAAAAGCGCCCCAGATGCGAGACGAAACGGCCGGCCACGCGCATGCCGTGCGACCAGAACCACTTGGCGCCACGATGCCAGATCAGCGCATGCAATCCCGGATAACAAAGCAGCACCTCCAGGCGCGAGCGCGCAGCGGGATCGCGCTCGAGGATGCAGGTGATGTCTTCGCGCAAGCGGGAGAACATGGACGGTACGCTCGTTGCAAGGGGAACCGATGAGTGTAGCGGGAGGCTTCGCGTGCCGCCGGCCAGCGAAGTGGAGCGCCTGATCAGCGCTCGTCGCGACGCCGCTTCTGCACCTGCCGCGCGATGCCGCGCAGGATGTGCACTTCCTCGGTCGTCACGCGCGCCCGGTTGACGAACTGGTGCAGCCGCGCCATCAGCTTGCGCGGCACCGCCGGGTCGAGGAAATCGATCTCGACCAGCATCTCGCGCCAGTGCGCCAGCAGGCCGCGCACGGCGGTCGCGTCCGCTTCCTTGGGCACCTGCGTGCGCTCGACCACCGGAAAGCCGCCCAGCGCCTGGCGCCAGTCGTAGGACAGCAACTGCACCGCCTGGGCCAGGTTCAGCGAGCCGTAGTCCGGCTGCGTCGGAATGCTGATGCATAGGTGGCATGCGTAGACGTGGTCGTTGGACAGGCCGAAACGCTCGCCGCCGAAGACGAAGGCGACGCGATGGTCGGTGCGGGCCAGTTCGGCGAACGCGTCGCGCGGCGCGCGCGTGGGAGGCCCGAAATCGCGCGGGGTCATCGCGGTGGCGCAGGCGAAGGTGATGCCATCCAGCGCCTCGTCCAGCGTCGCGACGATGCGGGCACCTTCCAGCAGGTCGGTGGCGCCCGAGGCCATCGCGATCGCGTCGGGATGGGACAGCACGTCGGCAAACCGTGGCGTCACCAGGACGAGGTCGCGAAAGCCCATCACCTTCATGGCGCGGGCGGCGGCGCCGACATTGCCCGGATGGCTGGTGTCGACCAGGATGAATCGCGTCGAATCTGTCAAGAACTGCAGCGCTCCACGAGACCGGGCCGGCGCGCGCGTGACTGCGCGGGCCCTGGCCGGATAGAATAGGGATTCCCCGCATTGTCGCGCCGCCGGTCGAACCTAACCCGTGCCTGCGCCATCGCGCCGCTCTTTCGTCGCTGTCGCCCTGTTTCCCGCCCTTGCCGGCGCGCCGTGTGGCGTGCCGCATTCCAACCATTGGAAAGCCCCATGTCCCAGTCCCTGCACCCGATGCTCAACATTGCCATCAAGGCCGCGCGCGCAGCCGGGGCGGTCATCAACCGGGCCTCGCTGGACATCGAGAAGGTGCAGGTGGAATCCAAGGGCGTGAACGACTTCGTCACCGAGGTCGACAAGCATGCGGAAGCCGTCATCGTCGAGATCCTGCTGGCCGCCTATCCTGGCCACGGCATCCTGGCCGAGGAGTCGGGCCGCGAGCTGGGCGCCAAGGACAGCGAATTCCTGTGGATCATCGATCCGCTCGATGGCACCACCAACTTCATCCACGGCTTTCCGGTCTACGCGGTCTCGATCGCGCTGGCCTGGCGCGGCGTGGTGCAGCAGGCCGTGGTCTACGACCCCAACCGCAACGACCTGTTCTACGCCTCGCGCGGCCGCGGCGCCTACCTGAACGACCGCCGCCTGCGCGTGTCCAAGCGGCTGCGCCTGGCCGACTCGCTGATCGGCACCGGCTTCCCCTTCCGCAAGGGCGACAACTTCAAGCGCTACATGAAGATGTTCGAGGAGATCTCGCAGCAGTGCGCCGGCCTGCGCCGCCCCGGTGCGGCGTCGCTGGACCTGTGCTACGTCGCAGCGGGCTACTACGACGGCTTCTTCGAGACCGGGCTCAGCCCCTGGGACATCGCCGCCGCGTCGCTGATCATCACCGAAGCCGGCGGCCTGATCGGCAACTTCAGCGGCGAGGCCGACTTCCTGTACCAGCGCGAGGTCGTCGCCGGCAACCCGAAGGTCTATGGCCAGCTCGTCAACATCCTCACGCCGTACACCCGCGTGATCAAGGACGACGGCGCCGCGCCGGCGACCGCGGAGGGTGGCGAGGCCTCGGAGACGGCGACCGACGCTTTCCTGGCGGCGGCCGTCGAGGCCTCGCAGGCTGCCCCCGCCGAACCGAAGCCGCGCAAGGCGATCAAGGTCAGCGGGCCCCGCACGCCCAAGCAGCGCTGATCACGGCGGGTACGGCGATCGCGCCCGTTGCCGAATGCTCCGACAAGCCAGCACCACATTCGCCCTCGAGACCCGCGCTCGCGGGCTCGTCGATTTCACCCGCGATGTCACCGCCTGGGTCGCTCAGAGCGGCTTCCAGGCCGGCCTGCTGACCCTGTTCGTGCGCCACACGTCGGCCAGCCTGCTGATCCAGGAGAACGCCGACCCGGACGTGCGCGGCGACCTGGAGCGCTTTTTCGCGCGGCTGGTGCCCGACGGCGATCCGCTGTTCCGGCACGTCGACGAAGGCCCCGACGACATGCCCTCGCACATCCGCACGGCGCTGACCGCCGTGCAGCTGACGATCCCGCTGGCTGCCGGCCGGCTCGCGCTGGGCACCTGGCAAGGCATCTACCTGTGGGAGCACCGGCGGCGGGCGCATCGGCGCGAAGTGGCGGCGCATCTGCTGGGCGAGTGAACGGCACGCGATAATCCGCCTCCTGCCGCGCACCCGCGCGCGGCTGCCTGCGAAGCCCTGCCGTCGATGCCTGCCGAAAAATCCGTGGAAGTCCTGAAAGAACCCGTCGACTACAGCGGCCATACACCGATGATGGCCCAGTACTTCCGCCTGAAGGAAGACTTCCCGGACACCCTGCTGCTGTACCGCATGGGCGACTTCTACGAGGTCTTCTACGAGGATGCACGCAAAGCCAACCGGCTGCTGGACATCACATTGACCACGCGCGGCGCCTCGGCGGGCCAGCCGGTGGTGATGGCGGGCGTGCCGGCGCACTCGCTGGAGTCCTACCTGGCGCGGCTGGTCAAGCTGGGAGAGGCGGTGGCCATCGCCGAGCAGGTGGGCGAGGTCGGCGCGGGCAAGGGGCCGGTCGAGCGGCGGGTGACGCGGGTCGTCACCCCGGGCACCGTCACCGATTCCGAGCTGTTGTCCGAGCGCCAGGACACCGTGCTGCTGGCCGTCTTCGCGTCACGCGCGCGCGTCGGCCTTGCTTGGCTGGCGCTGGCCGAGGGCCGGCTGGGGCTGGGCGAGTGCACCGAGGCCGAACTGCCGTCCTGGCTGGCGCGGCTTGCGCCCGCCGAGATCCTGGTGTCGCCCGACGCGGCGCCTGCAGCCGTGCGACAGGGCTCGGTGTCGGTCGTCAACCGCCCGGCCTGGCAGTTCGACACCGAGCTGGGCCTGCGCAAGCTGTGCGAACTGCTGGAAGTCAGCACGCTCGCCGGCTTCAACGCGCAGGAGCTGCCCCGCGCCCACGCGGCCGCCGCTGCACTGATCAGTTATGCCGAGCACACCTCGGGCGGCGCCAGGCAGGCGCTGGGGCACGTCAAGTCGCTGGGCGTCGAGAAGGCCGGCGAACTGCTGGAGCTGCCGCCGGCCACGCTGCGCAACCTGGAGCTGACGCAGACGCTGCGCGGCGAGGCCGCGCCCACCCTGCTGTCGCTGCTGGACACCTGCCGCACCGGCATGGGCAGCCGCCAGCTGCGGCTGTGGCTGACGCATCCGCTGCGCGAGCGCAAGCAGGCCACCGAGCGGCACGACGCCATCGCGGTGCTTGCGGTGCATGGCACCGAGCCGCTGCGCCAGACGCTGCGCGGCATCAGCGACGTGCAGCGCATCGTCGCGCGCATCGCATTGCGCCAGGTGCGCCCGCGCGAGCTCGCCGGCCTGCGCGATACGCTCGCGCTGCTGCCGCAGCTCGTCGCCTGCCTGCCGCCCAACCACTGCCGCTCGGCAGACCCCGTCGAGGAGCCGCTGCTGGGCGACGCGCCGACCAGCGCCCTGCTGCTGCGCCTGCACGACGCCCTGCATCCCGATCCGCGCATCGCGCAGCACCTGGCGGCAGCCATCGCCGCCGAGCCCGCGGTGATGCTGCGCGACGGCGGCGTGATCGCAGCGGGCTTCGACGCCGAGCTGGACGAGCTGCGCGCCATCGCCACCAACTGCGACGACTTCCTCGTGGCGCTCGAGGCGCGCGAGCGCGAGCGCACCGGCATCGCCAACCTGCGCGTGCAGTACAACAAGGTGCATGGCTTCTACATCGAGGTCACGACGTCCGGCCTGGACAAGGTGCCGGCCGACTACCAGCGCCGGCAGACGCTGAAGAACGCCGAGCGCTACATCACGCCCGAGCTGCGTGCCTTCGAGGACAAGGCCTTGTCGGCACAGGAGCGCTCGCTCTCGCGCGAGAAGCTGCTGTGGGAGGCGCTGCTCGACGAGCTGCAGCCCACGCTGGGCGTGCTGGGCGAACTGGCGCGCGCCCTGGCCTCGCTGGACGCCTTGTGCGCGCTGACCGAGCGCGCGCAGACGCTGGGTTGGTGCCGTCCGGAGTTCGTCAACCATCCTTGCCTGGACATCGAGCGCGGCCGCCATCCGGTGGTCGAGGCGCGCCTGGCCGAGACCGGTGGCGGCAGCTTCATCGCCAACGACTGCCGGCTCGACGCGCGCACGCGCATGCTGATCGTCACCGGTCCCAACATGGGCGGCAAGAGCACCTTCATGCGCCAGGTCGCGCTGATCGCGCTGCTGGCGGCGATCGGCTCGTACGTGCCGGCCGCGCGCTGCCGCCTCGGGCCGATCGACGCCATCCATACGCGCATCGGCGCCGCCGACGACCTGGCCAACGCCCAGTCCACCTTCATGGTCGAGATGACCGAGGCGGCCGCCATCATCCACAGCGCGACCGATCGCTCGCTGGTGCTGATGGACGAGATCGGCCGCGGCACTTCCACCTTCGACGGCCTCGCGCTGGCGGGCGCGATCGCCGCGCACCTGCACGAGAAGAACCGCTCTTTCACGCTGTTCGCGACGCACTATTTCGAGCTGACGGACTTTCCGACCAAGCACGCGGGCGCGCTCAACATGCACGTCTCGGCGGCCGAGAGCGGTGACCAGATCGTGTTCCTGCACGCGATCGAGGCGGGGCCGGCCAGCCGCAGCTATGGCGTCCAGGTGGCCAAGCTCGCCGGCATGCCCGGCAGCCTGGTGCGCCAGGCGCGCGCGACCCTGGAGGCGCTGGAGGCGCAGCAAGCCAGCGGCGCGGCCCAGGTCGACCTGTTCGCGGCGCCCGCGGCCGCCGACGCGGCAGCCGCCGCGGCGGGGCCCTCGCGTGCCGAGGCCGCCCTGATGGCGCTCGACCCCGACCAACTTGCGCCCCGCGAGGCACTCGAAGCGTTGTATCGTCTCAAGGCGCTGCTCCCCAAGGAATGATCATGCCCAGCTATAACCCGCCGATGCAAAGCCCGGCAGTCCGCAACAACGGCGCGTGTGCGCCGAGCGAAGGGCGAAAGCGCGCGGCCGCCGCGCTCGGCCGCTCCGGAGCAAGGCCGCGCGCCCCCTCGGGGGGCTGGCAGCGGTACTCCGCTGACTGGGGGTACACAGGATGACCTACTGCGTCGGTATCCGGCTCAACGCCGGCCTGGTCTTCCTCTCGGACTCGCGCACCAATGCCGGGCTCGACCAGATCAGCATCTTTCGCAAGATGATCGTCTACGAGAAGCCGGGCGACCGTTTCATGACGCTGCTGTCGGCCGGCAACCTGTCGATCTCGCAATCGGTGCGCGAGATCCTGCAGGTCGAGGCCCTGCCCAACGGCGACGACGAGCCGATCACGATCTGGAACGCCACCAGCATGTTCGACGCCGCGCGCGTCCTCGGCGCGGCCGTGCGCCGGGTCTACGAGAACGACGGCCCGAGCCTGAAGAACAACGGCATGGACTTCGTCGCCAGCTTCATCTTCGGCGGCCAGATCGGCGGCGAGGCGATGCGGCTGTTCCTGGTCTACTCGGCCGGCAACTTCATCGAGGCCACGCGCGAGACCTGCTTCTTCCAGATCGGCGAATCCAAGTACGGCAAGCCCATCCTCGACCGGGTGCTGACGCCGACCACGCCGCTCGAGGAGGCCGCCAAGTGCGCGCTGGTGTCGATGGATTCGACGCTCAAGTCCAACCTGTCGGTCGGCCTGCCGCTCGATCTCGTGGTCTACGAGGCCGGCAGGCTGCAGTCCGACCAGATTGCCTGCATCGACGACCAGAACCCGTATTTCCGCATGGTGCGCGACTCCTGGGGCCGGCGCCTGCGCGAGGTGTTCGAGGCGATGGACGACCCGCACTGGGGCGCGGGCACGCAGACCGACACGCCGCTGATCGTCGACGCGCCGCGCTACGAGGCGCTCAAGAAGATCCACAACGAGAACGAGAAAGTGGTGTGACCCGCACGATCGTCTTTGCCCACGCGAACGGCTTTCCTGCCGGCACCTACGAACCGATCTTCGCGCTGTGGCGCGCCGCCGGCTGGCGCGTGGAGGCGCCGGCGCGCTTCAGCCACGACGCGCGCTATCCGGTCACCAGCAACTGGCCGCGGCTGCGCGACCAGTTGACCGACTTCATCGCCGCCAACGACCTCGCCGGCGCCATGCTGGTCGGCCATTCGCTGGGCGGGCTCGTCAGCCTGATGGCGGCCTGCAAGCGCCCGGACCTGGTGGGCGGGCTCGTGATGCTGGATTCGCCCATCGTCACCGGCTGGCGCGCGCACAGCGTGCACATGGCCAAGCGAGCCGGCCTGATCGAGCGCGTGGGGCCGGGCGCGATCGCGCGCAAGCGCCGCCACGAGTGGCCGTCGCGCGAGGCGGTGCATGCGCATTTCGCGGCGAAGTCGGCCTTCGCGCGCTGGGATCCGCGCATGCTGCAGGCCTATGTGCAGGCCGGCTTCGAAGACGTCGAGGACAAGGTCGTGCTGGCGGTGCGCCGCGAGATCGAGACGCGCATCTACAACACGCTGCCGCACCATGTGCCGGCACTGCTCAAGAAGCACCCACCGCGCTGCGCCGTGGGTTTCGTGGCGGGCACCCGCTCGGCGGAGATGCGCCAGGGCGGCTTCGCCAGTTCGCGCAAGCTCGCCGGCGACCGCTGGCGCTGGATCGAAGGCACGCACCTGTATCCGATGGAACGCCCCGACGACACGGCCCTGCTGGTGCTCGAGCTGCTGAACTCGATGACGCCCGTACCGCCGCGGCCGCGGCACCCGCGCCCCGCGGCTTGAATCCGGCGGGATCCTTCGGGTGACGGGGCTCCGAGTGGAATCCCGTACCCGGTTCACGCGATCCCCAGGGAGTCCCCAAGCCTCCGACGCCCGCGCGACGCCTAAGATTCCAGCGGCGCCCAAAGCGCCACTCGACAGGAACGACGGAGAACGAAGATGCGGGCAGGCAAGCGAAAGAACCACGGCCAGACGCAGGCCAGGATGGCGTCGCCAGACCGCGCCCACGCCGGCCTTGCGGTGACGATGCCCGCGCCCCTGGCGGAAGCCGCGCCCGTGGTTGGCGCCGAGTCGCAGATGGTCGGGCAGGTTTCCGGAGCTCCCCTTGCGCGCACGCAGCCGCTGGGGATGTGCCCGCCGCCACTCGAAGTGCCCCAGGTTCCGCGCCCGCTCGACGACGAATGGGCCCGCTGGATCCTGGAAAATTCGCTGCGCCGCATCGCACCCGAATCGATGATGGCCACCGTCATGCAGGCCGGCGTCGACACGGCCCAGGCGAACGGCTTCATGCTCGCGCTACCGGGCAACCCGATGTACCAGGCCGCCGAGAAGATGCGCGACCGGCATGACGGTTTCGCGCGCGTGATGCAGAGCCTGCAGGCACTGGCCGAGTCGGCGCCGGATTACACCCACATCGAAAAGCGCAGCCGCGTCTCGCGCGAGGAGTTCATGGAGCGCTACGTGCGAGGCTGCCGTCCGGTGGTGCTGACCGACATGGCGCGCGACTGGCCCGCCCTGCGGCGCTGGAGCTTCGACGAGCTCAGGCATCGCCGTGGCGCCCACTCCCTGACGGAAAACGACGAGTTGCTGCGCCGGCCCGAGTTTCGGGGCCTGCTCGACGACGTCGGCCCGCTGCCTGAC
>JBJMWF010000442.1:0-7781 GCA_045810265.1 Vitreoscilla sp.
CACCTATGCCACGCAAGGCGTGCGCCCCGCGCTGGCGCTCGAAGTGCTGGAGCAGCATTCGGTCGCGGTCTACGACGCCTTGCTGGCCGACGCCGGCGTGACCATCCTGGTGGCTGAATGCGCCGGACACCTGGTCGGCTTCTCGCAGGTGCGGGACGGCGATGGCCACGCGCAGGTGCCGGCGTCCGCGGCCTCCGAGCTGAGGCGCCTGTACGTGCAGGAGCGCTTCACCGGCCGCGGCCTCGGCCGCGACCTGCTGCGCCACGCCGAGAAGGCCGCGGCCGCGCGCGGCGCCGACATGTTGTGGCTCACCGCGTGGGAGGGCAACGCACGGGCGCTGCAGTTCTATCCGCGCTGCGGCTACGAGGATCTGGGCGGCACCATCTACAGCTTCGGCGGCGACGATTATCCGAACCGCCTGTTCGGCAAGCGCGTGCGCCACGTGGCCACCGCGACCGCCCAGTAGACGCGTGGCGCGTGCCATCATCGCGCCATGAACGAATTCTTCCGCCTCGACTCGGACCCGGCCAGCGGCATCGCCGAACTGGTGCTGAACCGCCCCGAGCGCATGAACACGATGGCGCCGGCGTTCTTCCCGGCGCTGCGCGACGCGGTGCAGGCGCTCGACGACGCCGGCACCACGCGCGTGCTGGTCCTGCGCGGCGAAGGCAAGCACTTTTGCGCCGGCATGGCGCTCGACACCTTCGCCCCCGACGGCCCCATGCAGGCCATGCTGGACACTGGCAGCGCGCGCAAGCGCCTGGCGTTCCAGACCCAGCTGCGCCGGCTGATGGCCGCGTTCGACGTGCTCGATGCCGCGCGCTTTCCCATCGTCTGCGCGGTGCAGGGCGCCTGCGTCGGCGGCGCGCTCGACCTGGCCGCGGCCTGCGACCTGCGGGTCTGCACCGCCGACGCGTTCTTCACCGTGCAGGAGATCCACATCGGCATGGCCGCCGACCTGGGTGTGCTGCAGCGGCTGCAACGCCTGCTGCCGCAAGGCCTCGCGCGCGAGCTCGCCTACACGGGCGACCGCCTGGGCGCGGAGCGCGCGTTGGAGACCGGTTTCGTCAACGCGGTCGTGGCCGACGGCGATGCGCTGCTGGCGCACGCGCGCAAGCTCGCGGCCTCCATCGCGGCCAAGTCGCCGCTGGCGATCGCCGCCAGCAAGGCGGCGTTGAACCATGCGCGCGATCATTCGACGGCCGACTCGTTGCAGCAGATGACGCTGCTGCAGAGCGCGGTGTTCGACGTCGACGAGATGGCGCGCGCGATCGCGGCGTGGCAGGCGAAGTCGCCGGCGGCGTTCGATCCGCTGGGTGCGATCGCCAAGCCTTGAGGCAGCCGCGATGGGCGTCATCCAGACCCAGTTCGCCGGCCGCGTGACGCTGCTGCGGGACAAGGTCGAGAGCTTCGACGTCTATCCGTTCGCGCTGCCGGTGGTGCGCACGCTGGATTTCATCGACCTGCACCCCAAGGTGACGTTCCTGGTCGGCGAGAACGGGTCGGGCAAGTCGACGCTGCTGGAGGCGATTGCGGTCGCGCTCGAATTCAATCCGGAGGGCGGCTCGCGCAATTTCAACTTCGGCACCCGCGAATCCCATTCGGAGCTGCACCAGTATCTGCGCATCGCCAAGGGCTACCGGCGCCATCGCGACGGCTTCTTCCTGCGGGCGGAGAGCTGGTTCAACCTCGCCACGGAGATCGAGAATCTCGACGCCGAACCCGGGCGCGAACCAGCGATCATCAATGGCTATGGCGGCCGATCGCTGCACGAGCAATCGCACGGCGAATCCTTCATGGCGCTGCTCAAGAAGCGCTTCAGGCGCGACGGCCTGTACCTTCTGGACGAACCCGAGGCCGCGCTGTCGCCGGCCCGCCAGATCGAGGCGCTCTCGCGCTTCCACGAGCTCGTGTTGCAAGGCTCGCAATTCATCATCGCCACGCACTCGCCGATCCTGATGGCCTATCCCGATGCGCTCATCCTGCACTGCGGCCCGACCGGCCTGCAGCCGATGCGCTACGAAGACACCGAACATTTCCGCATCACGCGCGACTTCCTCCTGCACCGCGACAAGGTGCTCGACATCCTGCTGCAGCACTGACCATGGCCACATCGACCCCGGGCTATTCGGGCACGCCGCTGGCACGCAAGCTGGGGATCGCCGCGGGCAGTCGCGTCGTCGTGCTGAACCCGCCGGACGGCTATCGCGATTGGCTCGCGCCCTTGCCGGACGGCGTCCGGTTCGAGGCCAAGGTGTCGGCGACAACCGACGTCGTGCACCTGTTCGTCGACCGGCGCTCGGAGATGCAGGCGCAGCTCGACGCGCTGCGCACCCGCATCGCGCCGGCCGCGGCGGTATGGGTCTCCTGGCCGAAAAAGGCCTCGAAGGTGCCGACCGACATCACCGAGGACACCATCCGCGAACTCGCCTTGCCGATCGGCTTCGTCGACGTCAAGGTGTGCGCGGTCAGCGACGTGTGGTCCGGCCTGAAGCTGGTGATCCGCAAGGAACTGCGCAATCGCCCGGCGTGATGCCTGGCCACCGCGCCGGCAGACGTCACAATGACGACGCATGCCTGCCCCCAATCGCCTCAGTGTCCTGATCTCCGCCGCGCTCGCGGTCGCCACGCCGCTGCTGGCGGGCGCGCGCGCCTGGCGGCTGGTCGATGAGGAGCCTCAGGCAGGCGCGGGCTATGTGCTGCTGTACTGGCCCAGCCTGTTGCTGGAGCTTCTGCCCGCACGCGCGGCCGAGGCCTTCCAGCTGTCGGCGCTGCCCACCGTGCTGCTGTACTTCGGCGGCTATCTGTTGTTGTGCCAATTGGCGAGGTCACTGTGGCGCCTGGTCCGATGACGATCGCTGTTTCCGCGGAGGAGCCGGACGGCGCCGACGCGCTCGCGCTGGTGGCCGAGCTGTCTGCCGTCCTGACCGAGATCACCGGCGCCAGCGGCCAGGCGTCGTTCGACGTGTCCGACGTGCGCGGACCGCGCGCCTGCTTCGCGCTCGCGCGCGACTCGCAGGGGCGCGCGCTGGGCTGCGGCGCGCTGCGTCCGCTGACCGAGGACACGGGCGAGGTCAAGCGCATGTTCGCGCGGCCCGGCACACGCGGCGTCGGCAGCGCGGTGCTGCGTTTTCTCGAAGGCGAGGCGGCGCGGTCCGGCTATGCCGTGCTGCGGTTGTCGACCCGGCGCGTCAACCAACGAGCCGTGGCCTTCTACGAGCGACATGGCTACCGCCGCATTCCCGGCTACGGCCGCTATGCGGGCAGCGAGGTCTCGGTCTGCTTCGAGAAGCTGCTGGCGTGCGCATGACGCTGGCGCGCAGCCTCTTGCTCGCCGCCATCCGCGGCTACAAGCGCCATGTGTCGCCGCGCAAGGGCTTCGGCTGCGCCTACCGCATTGAACTGGACGCCTGCAGCTGTTCGACGCTGGGGCTGCGTGCGGTCTCGCGCTACGGCGCATGGCGCGGACTGGGCGTGCTGCGCCTGCGGCTGCAGCAATGCCGCCTGGTGGCCGAGGAGCGGCGCGCGCGGCCTTTCATCGCGCAGGCCGGCTTCATCGACTGCGACGTGCCCTGCGATGGCTCGTGCGACGTGTCCCCCTGCGCGGGCTGCGAAGCCTGCGAGCTCGCAGCCTGCATCGGCGACGACTGGGGCGACTGCGACTGCTGCGGTTGGCCCTGGTCGTCGCGCGAGACGGTCGCCACCGTGCGCCGGCGTCGACGCCGGGGCGATCCGTATCTCACCGAGCCCGGCCGCGGCGGCCCGCCGCCCGAGGCCTGAGCGCGCAACGACGCTGGCGCGTTCACACCGCCGGCCATCCCGGATACGATGCCGGGCAACACAAAATCGCGAAACGGGAGAGCGCGCGCCATGCAGATCCAGGAAGCCGTCGAGACTTGCGTCACGCAGAAGTACGCCGATTTCAAAGGCTGCGCGATGCGCTCCGAATTCTGGTGGTTCGCGCTGTTCGTCTGGCTCATCGAGACGCTGGTGGGCATCGCCTATCGACCGCTGGCCGGCGTGTTCTGGCTCGTGATGCTGGTGCCCTACCTGGCCGTGGGCACGCGGCGCCTGCGCGACACCGGCCGCAGCCCGTGGTGGTGGCTGCTGGTGCTCGTGCCGGTGGCCGGCTGGATCGCGCTGATCGTCTTCTGGGCGCAGTTGGGCAAGACGCCGCCGACGCCGACCTGATCGGCCGGCTTCAGCTGCGCTGGAACTTGAAGACCGCGACGCTGGCCATCAGGTTGGGCTTGCGCCGCACCACGCGCCCGGCCTGCAGGCCGAACGATTCGAGGATGTCCAGGCCGTTCTTGCGCGCCAGCACCTCGAAGTCGGCGTGCGTCGTCACGCGGATGTTGGGCGTGTCGTACCACTCGTAGGGCAGCGCGCGCGTGACGGGCATGCGGCCCATCGCCACGTGCAGCCGGTTGGGCCAGTGCGCGAAGTTCGGGAAGCTGACGATGCCGATGCGGCCCACGCGCGCCGTCTCGCGCAGCATCTTCTCGGTGTTGCGCAGGTGTTGCAGCGTGTCCAGCTGCAGCACGACGTCGAAGCTGTGGTCGTCGAACAGCGCCAGTCCTTCCTCGAGGTTCAACTGGATCACGTTGACGCCGCGCAGCGTGCTGGCGAGCACGTTGGCGTCGGCTATCTCGATGCCATAGCCGCTGCAGCCGTGGTGCTTGGTCAGGTGGGCCAGCACCTCGCCGGTGCCGCATCCGAGGTCCAGCACACGCGAGCCGTGCGGAACCAGACTGGTGATGATGTCCAGGTCGCGCCGTTCACTCATTTGGCGAGCTCCAGCGCGATGCGCTCGAAGTAGGCCCGCATCACGCCGTGATAACGCGGATCCTCCAGCAGGAAGGCGTCGTGGCCGTGCGGCGCGTCGATCTCGGCATACGAGACCTCGGCCCGGTTGTCGACCAGCGCCTTGACGATCTCGCGCGAGCGCTGCGGCGCGAAGCGCCAGTCGGTGGTGAAGCTGACGACCAGGAAGCGGCACGCGCGGGCGGCGGCGAACGCGGCCGACAGGTCGCCGTCGTGCGCGTGCGCCGGGTCGAAGTAGTCGAGCGCGCGGGTGATCAGCAAGTAGGTGTTGGCGTCGAAGTACTCGCTGAACTTGTCGCCCTGGTAGCGCAGGTAGCTCTCGACCTGGAACTCGATGTCCTGCGTCGAATACGAGTGGCGCGCGCCGTTGGCCGCCTCGGCCCCGCGGGTGGCGCGGCCGAACTTGGCCTCCATCGAGTCGTCCGACAGGTAGGTGATGTGGCCGATCATGCGGGCCACGCGCAGCCCCCGCTTGGGGATGGTGCCGGCCTCGGTGTAGTGGCCGCCGTGGAAATCGGGGTCGGTGATGATGGCGCGGCGCGCCACCTCGTTGAACGCGATGTTCTGTGCCGAGAGCTTGGGCGCGGTCGCCACCGCGATGCAGTGCGCGACGCGCTCGGGATAGCGCAGCGTCCAGGCCAGCGCCTGCATGCCGCCGAGGCTGCCGCCCAGCACCGCGGCGAGTCTGGGGATGCCCAGGCGCTCGATGAGCCGCGCCTGCGCGTCGACCCAGTCCTCCACCGTCACGACCGGAAAATCGGCCCCGTAGACGCGGCCGTTCGCGGCCGGATCCGGATTGCGATGCGTCGGCCCGGTCGAGCCGAAGCACGAGCCGGGGTTGTTGACGCCGATGACGAAGAAGCGGTTGGTGTCCAGCGGCTTGCCCGGGCCCACCAGGTTGTCCCACCAGCCGGTGTCGCCCTGTGGCGAGACGCCCGCCACGTGGTGGCTCGCGTTGAGTGCGTGGCAGACGAGCACGGCGTTGTCGCGCGCCGCGTTGAGCGCGCCATAGGTCTCGTAGACCAGCGTGTAGTCGTTCAGTCGCTTGCCGCTGGTGAGCGGAAGCGGTTCGGCGAAGTGCATCGCCTGCGGCTCGATCCGGCCGACGGAACCCATCTCGGCACCCTTCAAATGACTCGCCTCGGAAGACGAACGCCGGCAATGCGCAACGCATGGACACCGGACAGGGCGCCCCTCTTTAGCGATATTTATAGAGCGCCCGCAAGCCGGAAATCAAATCGGCGCTATGGGCTAATTATAGTGGGCACGCTTCCATCGCCCGCGCCGTGCGGCCGATGCCCGACGCCCTTGCCGGCGTTTGACCGCCTCCAGGGACTGCCGCCTTGCTTCGAGATCACGCGACCTTGCTCATCGCCACCGTGCTGGCGGCCTGCTTCGGCACGACGGCACTGGCCCAGGAGACGGCCGCCGATGCGGCCATCACCGCCGAACCGGCCAAGCCCAGGGAGCCGCTGCCGCTGTGGGAGATCGGCCTGGTCGGCATCGCCGCCTACCAGCCGGCGTATCCCGGCTCCGACCAGGACATTGCCCGCGTGCGCGTGCTGCCCTTCGGCATCTACCGCGGCTCGCTGCTGCATGCCGACGGCAACGGCATCGGCCTGCGCGGCTTCCGCAGCGAGCGCTTCGAATGGGATTTCAGCGGCGCCGGCTCGTTCGGCTCCGCGGCCAACAAGGTGCACGTGCGCCGGGGCATGCCGGCCATCGGCACGCTGGTGGAGATCGGGCCGGCGCTCAAGGTCAACCTCGGCGACCTGGTCGATCCGAAGCGCGACCGCCACCTGACGCACCTGGAGCTGCCGGTGCGTGCGGTGTTCGACGTCAACGACGGCTTCGCCCACCGCGGCTGGACCTTCGAGCCGCGCCTGTCCCACACCGCCTGGACCGGCAGCAGCTTCACGCTGGTGATGTCGGCCAGCGCGCTGCTCGCCGACCGCTCGCTCAACCAGCTGTACTACGGCGTCGACTCCGCCTACGCGACGGCCGAACGGCCGGCCTACGACGCCCGCGCCGGCCTGATCGCCACCCGCCTGAACGCCAGCCTGCGCCACCGGATCAGCCCGACGCTGCGGCTGCAGTACTTTGCGCAGGTCGAGACGGTGCGCGGCGCCGCCAACGAAGCCAGTCCGCTGGTGCGCAGCAAGCAGGACGCGGGCATCGGCGTCAGCCTGATCTGGGGCGCCTGGCACTCCGACCAGTCGGGCGTCGAGTGAGCTGAGCGCGCGCTGGCCGAGGGAAGTCACGGGGACAGGGACTACTGCTCGGCAGTACATTGCGAAAGCGCGATGCGGGCGCGCGCATGCACGACGGCACGGCGCCGCGCGTGGCGGGCCGTCATCAAGTTCGGTGGCAAGGCGCCGATGATGACGAGACCGGCTCCTCCCCGCGGACGAGCCGCACCACCTTTCACGAGACATTCCCATGCCCGCCTGGCTGCTGTCGCTCGACCGCTTCTTTCCCATCCGCTATCTGGCCTGGATCGTCTGCGCGGTGGTCGCGCTGATCGGCGCGTTCACGCAGGTGGTGGCACACACCGGCGGCTTCTGGGCCGTGCTGGGGCTGGCCGGCGTCGTCACTGGCCTGCACGACGTGCGCCAGCGCCGCCACTCGATCCTGCGCAATTACCCCGTGATCGGGCACCTGCGCTTCCTGTTCGAGTTCATTCGCCCCGAGATGCGCCAGTACTTCATCGAGGGGGACAACGAGGCGGCGCCGTTCTCGCGCCAGCAGCGCTCGCTCGTCTACCAGCGCGCCAAGGGCGATCCTGACAAGCGCCCGCTGGGCACCCAGCTCGACGTCCAGGCCGAAGGCTACGAGTGGATCAACCACTCGCTGCAGCCCACCCGCATCGCCTCGCACGACTTCCGCGTGACGATCGGCTCCGACTGCGCGCAGCCTTACAGCGCCAGCATCTTCAACATCAGCGCGATGAGCTTCGG
>JBJMWF010000443.1:0-13888 GCA_045810265.1 Vitreoscilla sp.
CTCGGCAATGATCCGAACGTCGCCCTGCCCTTCACGGCCGTCTTCGACCGCTCGCAGCGGCTCGCCCAGCACAAGTTCGGCGCCACCAACGCGGCCGAACTCGCGGACTGGGTACGGGTTCCCTGAACGTTCTCGCAGCAACCGGCACGCCAGCGTGCCCGCATCCTGCGCCAAACGGCGCTGTGCGGCATCTATCTGCGCTGCCCAGGGGAGACGGCGTTGTCAAGCACTCTTTTTAGGGTAAATTCTCGCTTAGTGGCGTGAACAGCACTCAACAAAGCGTAAAGTTCGCTTCTTTCGAATTGACACCTCCGGCTTCCCTGCCGCCCTGCGCACCGCATGAACGTCCTCGTGCTTCACGGCCCCAACCTGAACCTGCTCGGCACCCGCGAGCCGGCAGTCTATGGAAGCGCCACGTTGCCGGACATTGATCGCGAGTTGACGCAGATTGCGAAAGAAGCCGGCTGCAGCCTGCAAAGCCTGCAGAGCAATCATGAGGGCGTGCTGATCGACCGCGTCCACGAGGCGCGAACCGATGGGACCGACTTCATCGTGATCAATCCGGGCGGCTTCACGCACACCAGCGTGGCGCTGCGGGATGCGTTCGCAGCCGTGGCCATTCCGTTCGTCGAAGTGCACTTGTCGAACATCCATCGCCGCGAGCCGTTCCGGCACCACTCGTATTTTTCCGACCTCGCCGAAGGCGTGATCTGCGGCCTGGGCGCCCAGGGCTATTTCCTGGCGCTCAAGTTCGCGCTGGCTCGCGTGCCCGCGCGCAGCTAGCTCGCCGATTCGGCCCGGCGCCACGAGCGCCGCCAACAAGCTTTCTATCAGGAGACCGTTCCATCATGGACATGCGCAAGCTCAAGACCTTGGTCGACCTCGTTTCGGAGTCCAACATCTCCGAACTCGAAATTACCGAAGCCGAAGGCAAGGTCCGCATCGTCAAGGCCGGCTACGGCGTCCCGACGACGATGATGATGCAGCCCGCAGGGCAGATGATGATGCAGCCGGCGCCCCAGGCGCAGGCTCCGGCGCCTGACGCCGCGTCCGCGCCCGCGGCGGTCGAAGCGCCGGCGGCGCCCACGGGCCACGTGGTCAAGTCGCCGATGGTGGGCACCTTCTACCGCTCGGCCAGCCCCGGCTCCAAGCCCTTCGTCGAGATCGGCTCGCCCATCAAGGAAGGCGATCCGATCTGCATCGTCGAGGCGATGAAGATCATGAACGAGATCGAGGCCGACATGTCCGGCACGGTCAGCAAGATCCTGGTCGAGAACGGCCAGGCCGTCGAGTTCGGCCAGCCGCTGTTCATCGTCGAGTAAGCGAAGGCGTATGTTCAAGAAGATCCTGATCGCCAACCGGGGCGAGATCGCGCTCCGCATCCAGCGAGCCTGTCGCGAGATGGGCATCCAGTCGGTCGTCGTCTATTCCGAGGCCGACCGCGACGCCAAGTATGTCAAGCTGGCCGACGAGGCCGTGTGCATCGGCCCGGCGTCGTCCATGCTCAGCTACCTCAACATGCCGGCCATCATCTCGACGGCCGAGGTGACCGATGCCGAGGCGATCCACCCGGGCTACGGTTTCCTGTCCGAGAACGCCGACTTCGCCGAGCGCGTCGAGAAGAGCGGCTTCACCTTCATCGGCCCGACGCCTGAATCGATCCGCATCATGGGCGACAAGGTGTCGGCCAAGCAGGCGATGATCAAGGCCGGCGTGCCGTGCGTGCCGGGCTCGGAAGGCGTGCTGCCCGACGATCCCAAGGAATTGATCCGCATCGCGCGCGCGGTCGGCTATCCGGTGATCATCAAGGCGGCCGGTGGCGGTGGCGGGCGCGGCATGCGCGTCGTCCACACCGAGGCGGCCCTGGTCAACGCGGTGCAGATGACCCGCTCCGAGGCCGGCGCGGCGTTCAACAATCCCGCCGTCTACATGGAGAAGTTCCTCGAGCATCCGAGGCACATCGAGATCCAGATCCTGGCCGACCAGCACAAGAACGCGGTGTGGCTGGGCGAGCGCGACTGCTCCATGCAGCGCCGCCACCAGAAGATCATCGAGGAAGCGCCGGCGCCGGGCATCCCGCGCCGCGTGATCGAGAAGATCGGCGAGCGCTGCGCCGCCGCCTGCAAGCGCATCGGCTACCGGGGCGCGGGTACCTTCGAGTTCCTCTATGAAGACGGCGAGTTCTACTTCATCGAGATGAACACGCGCGTGCAGGTGGAGCATCCGGTCACCGAGCTCGTCACCGGCATCGACATCGTGCAGATGCAGATCAAGGTCGCGGCCAACGAGACCCTGCCCTTCACGCAGCGCCAGATCCAGATGCGCGGCCACTCCATCGAGTGCCGCATCAACGCCGAGGATCCGTACAAGTTCGTGCCGTCGCCGGGCCGCATCACGATGTGGCACCCGCCGGGCGGCCCGGGCGTGCGCGTCGACTCGCACATCTACACGAACTACTACGTGCCGCCGAACTACGACTCGATGATCGGCAAGATCATCGTGCACGGCGACACGCGCGACCAGGCGCTCGCGCGCATGCGCGTGGCGCTGTCCGAGACCGTGGTCGAAGGCATCCAGACCAACATCCCGCTGCACCGCGAGCTGATGGTCGACGCCAAGTTCATCGAAGGCGGCACCAGCATCCACTATCTCGAAGGCTGGCTCGCCCAGCACACACGCTGATGTTCGAGCTGGTGCTCCAGGCGCCGGAGTCCCTCGTGGAGCCGGTGTCCGACGCGTTGATGGAAGAGCTCGACGCGCTGTCGGTGTCCGTTGAGGATTCCGACGCCGACACCGAGGCGGAGCATGCCTTGTTCGGGGAGCCGGGCATGCCGCCGCCCAGCGCGGGTTGGCAACGCTCGACCCTGAAGGCGCTGTTCGAGACGGAGGCCGCCGCGAGCGAGGCGGCCACGCTGCTGCTGGCGCAGGACTGGGCCACGGTGCCCGGTTCGAGCGTGAGCATGACGGCGCTGCACGAGGTGGCCGAGCAGGACTGGGTGCGGCTGACGCAGTCGCAGTTCGATCCGGTCGAGATCACGCCCACGTTCTGGATCGTGCCGACCTGGCACGAACCGCCGGCGGCGGCGACGCGCCTGATCCGCCTGGACCCGGGCATGGCCTTCGGCACCGGCACGCATCCGACCACGCGCATGTGCCTGGGCTGGATCGCCGCGCACGAGGCCGATATCGCCGGCCGCCGCGTGCTCGACTACGGCTGCGGCTCCGGCATCCTGGCGATCGGCGCTGCGCTGCACGGCGGCGCGCCCATCGACGCCGTCGACATCGATCCCGCCGCGATCACCACCACCGCCCGCAACGCCGTCGACAACGGCGTGACGCTTCGTTCCGGCGCGCCGGACATGGCGGCGGGCGAGTACCCACTGGTGCTGGCCAACATCCTCGCGACGCCGCTGAAGATGCTGGCACCGCTGCTTTGCGGCCATGTCGCCCCCGGCGGCCACCTGGTGCTGGCCGGCATCCTCGACCGCCAGGCCGACGAGCTCAAGGCCGCCTACGCGCCATGGATCGCGCTGCAGGTGGCCAACACGGTCGACGGCTGGATCCTGATGACCGGGCGCAAGCCGGGTTGACCCTGTCGTTGCGCCGACGATGACCCGGGTACCCCGCCGGGTATCGAATCACGATGCCGGCAGTCCGGAATCGCCCTCCTCGCATCGTATGATTCGAGGATGAGCCTCGCCACCCGCTGCCCCACCTGCGGCACGATCTTCCGTGTCGTGCAGGACCAGCTCAAGGTCTCCGAAGGCTGGGTGCGCTGCGGGCAGTGCCACGAGGTCTTCCACGGCATCGAGGCGCTGTTCGACCTGGATAGCGATCCTGCGCTGGCGGGCCGCCGCGCCGCCCCGCGCCCGCCGGCCGCGCCGCCGCCCACGCGCGTGTTCGCCGAGCAGCGTGCAAGTGCGCCAATTCCCATGCCGACGCCCGCCCAGGCGCCGCCGGCACCCGCGCCATCCCCGATCGCGATTCCCGCGCGGCCACCGGCGCCAGTCAGTGCCCCGCCGCCGTCCGTGCCGGCGACGCCTTCGGCCTTCGGCTCGCCCAGTTTTCCGCCAACGCCGCCGCCGATCCGGCCTGGCTACACCGGTTTCACGCCCGCGACACGGCCAATGACGCCGCCCGCGGCACCCGTTCCGCCGGCTTCCCCAGAGCGCAGTCCGATCCCGCCCATCGCGACGCGAGGGACGATTGCGCCGCGCTTCGCGGCACGGCTGGCCGAGGAGTCCGCACGGGTGCAGCCGCCGGCACCGGCGCCGGTGACCAGCGCGGCTGCTCCCATGCCGGCGGCGCCCGTGTTCGTGCCCGAGCCCGCTGCCGCGCCGGTGGAAACGCCCCTCGTCACGCCGATCGCCGTGCCGCCGCCCGCCCCGAGCGCGGCGCAACTGGCCGCGGAATTCGCGGCTGCGCCGGCGGCGCCCGCCACGCCGGTTCCGGCGGCGACGCCCGAGCCCGCACCGATCGGCGCAGCGACGCCGCCCAGCCGGCCGGTCGCCGAGCCCGAAGAAGACGATCCGCGCGCCGGTCCGCCGACCCTGGCGTCGATGCTGCCCGAGGACGCCGGCGAATGGCCGCCGAGGCGCAAGAAGCGCGTGGCCGAGCCGACGTCCCCGTCGACGTCGACCGAGCTCGCGCTCGTCGACCGCACCAAGGATCCCCGATTCCTGCGCGAGGCCCGCAGCGGGGCGCGCTGGCGCAGGCCCTGGGTACGCGCCGTGCTGGGCGTCGCCTTGCTGCTGTTGATCGTCGCCGCCGTGGGCCAGGTGGCCTGGCCGATGCGCGATACGCTCGCCGCGCGCTGGCCCGTCACGCGTCCGGCCTGGGATTGGCTGTGCCAGCAGGCCGACTGCCGCATCGAGGCGCCGCGCGCGATCGCCAGTCTCGCGCTGGACGGCAGCTCGCTGACCCGCACCGACACCGAACACGTGCTGCTGTTTTCCGCCGACCTGCACAATCGCGCCGACCACGAGGTGCGCGTGCCGTCGTTCGACGTGACCTTCATGGACCTCAACGGCGAGATCGTCGCGCGCAAGGTGCTGACGCCCGAGCAGATCGGCATCCACCAGGCGGCGCTGCCGGCCGAAGGCGAGCTGCACGTCCACGCGCGGCTGCAGGTCGGCTCGCTGCCGGCCAGCGGCTTCCAGGCCGACCTGTTCTATCCCTGATTCCACTCTTTCCTCGACATCCGAAAGCACCCATGGCCAGCCTCGTCTGCGGTTCCCTCGCCTTTGACACGATCACCGTCTTCCCGGGCAGGTTCGCCGATCAGATCCTGCCCGAGCAGTTGCACATCCTGAACGTGTCGTTCCTGGTGCCGACGCTGCGGCGCGAATTCGGCGGCTGCGCCGGCAACATCGCCTACACGCTCAAGCTGCTGGGCGGCGAGCCCGTGGTGCTGGCAGCGCTGGGCAACGACGGCGCGAGCTATCTGGAGCACCTGAAGACGCTGGGCGTGTCCACCGGAAGCGTGCATGTGGCGCAGGACAACTACACCGCCCAGGCCATCATCATCACCGATGCGGCCAACAACCAGATCACCGCGTTCCATCCGGGCGCGATGATGCAGGCGCACGAGGCCGGCCTGCCCGCGCGCAGCGACATCAAGCTGGCCATCATCGGCCCCGACGGCCGCGACGCCATGATGCGCCGTGCCGCCGACCTGGCCGCCGCGAACATTCCGTTCGTGTTCGACCCGGGCCAGGGTCTGCCGATGTTCGACGGCGCCGACCTGCGGGCGTTCATCGCCCAGGCCACCTGGGTCACCGTCAACGACTACGAAGCCAAGATGCTCACCGACCGCACCGGCCTGAGCCTGGCCGAGCTGTCGTCCTCGCACCTGAAGGGCGTGATCGTCACGCTCGGCGACCAGGGCTGCGAGGTGTGGGAACAGGGCCTGCGCACGCATGTGCCTGGCGTGGCCGCCGCCCAGGTGCTCGATCCGACCGGCTGTGGCGACGCCTTTCGCGGCGCGCTGCTGTACGGTCTCGAGCGCGGCTGGCCGCTGGTCGAATGCGCCCGGCTGGGCAACCGGATCGGCGCCGTCAAGATCGCGTATCGCGGCGGGCAGAACCATCCGGTGGACAAGGCGGCGCTGGGCGTCTGATCCCGCCGACGAACCGACCTCAGGTTTTCAGCACTTGGGCGAGC
Source organism: Vitreoscilla sp. (assembly GCA_045810265.1). Classification (GTDB taxonomy): domain Bacteria; phylum Pseudomonadota; class Gammaproteobacteria; order Burkholderiales; family Burkholderiaceae_C; genus Scleromatobacter. The sequence goes on from JBJMWF010000443.1 coordinate 6,163, forward strand.
CAGCCGGCGACGACGTCGTACGGCGCGGCTATCGACACCTGCTTGCGGCGGCTGGACTCGCCACGCAGGACTTCGACGTCACGTCGGCGCAGGCCCAGCGACCTGGCGAGCCACGCCACCAGCGCGTCGTTGGCCCGGCCTTCGATCGGCGGCGCGGCCAGCCGTACGCGCAAGGCGCCGTCGTGCAGGCCGTCGACGCCCGTGCGCTTGGCGTTGGGCATGACGCTCAGTTGCAGCAGCACGCCGCCACCGCGCACCGATAGGCAGGGCGACAGCGGCTCCTGGTTCATCGGGCGTCCCGGCAGAGCGCGCTCACTCGGACTCACCCGCCATCAGCTCGACGAACGCGCGCACCTTAGCAGGCCGGAATCGCGCTGCGGGAAACACGGCGTGTATGCCCCCCGACGGCAGGCTCCAATCGGGCAGCACGCGGATCAGGTCGCCGCGGGCCAGGTGCTCGGTGATCGCGTAGTCCGGCAGCACCGACAGACCGGCGCCGCGCAGGACGGCCGCGCAGACGGCCAGCGTGGTGTCGATCGACACCGACGACTGCACGGCCACCCGACGCCGATCGTCGGCGCGCGTGAAGGTCCAATGCGTGGGATCGCGCAAGGCGGAGTTGGCGATGAAGGGCAGTGAGGCGATGTCTTCCGGCTCGCGCAGCCGCGCGAGCCGCCGGCGCCAGGTGCCGGCGGCCACGAGCACCTGGCGGAAGGTGCCGATCTTGCGCGCCTGCAGGTTCAGCTTCGTCAGCCAGCCGACCCGGATCGCCAGTTCCACCTGCGCGGATGCGAGGTCGAGCGCCTGGTCGCTGAAGACCGCGTCGACCTTGCACTTGGGATAGCGCCGGATGAATTCCGAGATGACCGGCACCACCGCGGCAATGCCGTAGTCCAGTGGTGCGGTCAGCCGCAGCGTGCCGGAGGGTTCGGTCGACACCTCCGCCAACTCGTCGAAGGCCTCGCCCGCATCGCGCAGCACCACGGCGCAGCGCTGGTAGAAGGCCGTGCCCGCGGCCGTGGGCAGCACCTTGCGCGTGGTACGCGTGAGCAGGGTCGTGCGGAAATCGCGCTCCAGCCTGGCCACCTGCTGGCTGACCACTGCCTTGGTGATGCCGAGCCGCTCGGCCGCTGCGGTGAAGCTGCCGCACTCCACGACCGCCGCGAAGTAGGCCAGGCGCTTGAGGCTGGCGAAGTGGTTGGAGGCCGGCTCGGCCTCATTGTTTGCTTTTTCCATACGGACCATCATCGCTGCCCCGGTTTATCTGTCAATGCCCGGCGCCTACGATGGCTTGGTCGATCAAGCGCCCATCACCGGGGCCCTTGCGTCGGCAGACCTCGCCAACCTCAATGAAGGAAGACCATGATGACCCGCCGCCAGATCCTCCAGGGCGCTGCCGCCGCCAGCGTCGCCACGGCTACCGCCGGTGCGCAGGCCGCCTCGGCGCCCTTGCAATGGAAGCACTATCCCGCCGGCGAGCACGGCTTCTTCCGCGCCCCGGTGCTGTTGTCCGGCGCCAAGGAGGCGATCCTGATCGATGGCGGCTTCTCGCTGCCGGACGGCCGTGCGGTGGCCGCCGACATCAAGGCCTCGGGCAAGACGCTGACCACCGTCTACATCAGCCAGAGCGACCCCGACTACTACTTCAGCCTGGAGCCGATCCGGGCGGCATTCCCGGACGCCAGGTTCATCGCGGCCTCGGACACCATCGCGGCAATCAAGGCCAGCGTGCAGAAGAAGCTCGACACCTGGGGCCCGCAGCTCAAGGAGAACGGCCCGCGGACGCTGGCCGACATCGTCATGCCCCAGCCCTTCGACGGTCCGTCACTGCAGCTGGAAGGCCACGCCATCGAGATCGTCCCGGCCGAGGGCCTGGCCAACCGTCGTACCCTGTGGGTGCCCTCGCTGCAGGCCGTGTTCGGCGGCGTGCTGGTGTTCTCCGGCCTGCACGTCTGGACCGCCGATACGCCGACGGCCGAAGCCCGCGCCGCCTGGGTCAGGAACCTCGAGGCAATCGCCGCACGCAAGCCGGCCATCGTGGTGCCCGGCCACATGGCGGTCAACGGCGCGCTCGACGCCTCGGCGCTGAGCTACACCCGCGACTATCTGCGGGCCTTCGACGTGGAAGTGTCGCGCAGCAAGGACAGCGCAGCCCTGATCGACGCCATGAGCCGCCGCTATCCGGACGCGGGCCTGGCCGCCGCCCTTCAGTTCGGCGCCAAGGTGGCCAAGGGCGAGATGCAATGGGGTTGAGGGCCATGGGCCCCTCGGCCGCCGGCCATCGGGCCTGTGGCGCGACTGGCTGAAAGAACCCCAGCGCAACCCTATCGCCAGCGGCGCGCCATTGGGCTAGTATTTCAAGCGACGAAGCACGCGCGGGTGGCGTGCGACGCCGTCTTCAACTACGCGCAATGGCTCCGGAGGGCCGCTGGAGAACAGCATGAGGGGCTTGCTTCTGGCATGGGCCTTGATCTGCGCGCCATCGGCCGTCCTCGGGCAGGCTGGCGCCAAGGCGTCCGAGCCCAGTCCGTCGTCGGCGGTGCCGGCCGCGGCGCTGGCCAAATACCTGGCCGACGCGAAACGCGTGGTCGATGCCGCGGCGCGTCCGGCGCCGGAATGGACGGGGCCGCGCACCGGCCCGCCAGCGCAACCCGGCAAGCGTCTGGCACTGGTCAACGAGGACCTGCGCAATGGCGGCATCCTCAGTGTCAATGACGGCATCCTCGAAGCGGCCAAGGTGATCGGCTGGAGCGTGAAGGTGTTCGATTCCGGCGGAACGCCGGAAGGCCGCAGGAAGATGCTGGCCGATGCCTTGCAGAGCCATCCGGACGGACTGATCGAGATCGGCGGCGACGCCCGCTCCCTGTCGCCGTTGCTGCAGCCGTTCGCCGATCGCGGCATCCCGATCCTGGGCTGGCATGTCGCGCCCAAGGCGGGGCCGGTGGCTGGCACGCCGATCGCCATGAACGTGTCCACGGATCCGCTCGAGGTCGCACGGGTGACCGCGCTGGCCGCCATCGTGCAGTCCGGCGGTCGCGCGGGCATCGTGATCTTCACCGACACGAATTACAGCCTACCCAAGGCCAAGGCCGACGCGATGGCCGCTGTCGTGCGCGAGTGCGCCGGCTGCACGCTGCTGGACATGCAGGACGTGGCGATCTCGCGCAATGCCGAACTGATGCCAGCGGCCACGCGCGGGCTGCTGGCGCGCTTCGGCAAGCGCTGGACGCATGCGCTGGCCATCAACGACATCTATTTCGACTACGCCGCGCCGGTGTTGACCCAGGCCGGGCTGCCCAACACCGCCTTGAGCATGCTGTCGGCCGGTGACGGCAGCGAATCGGCCTTCCTGCGCATCCGCGCCGGCACCTTCCAGACCGGCAGCGTGGCCGAGCCGCTGAACCTGCACGGGTGGCAGCTGGTCGACGAGATGAACCGGCTGTTCGCCGGTGAACACGTCACCGGGTACGTCTTCCCGGTGCATCTCGTGACTTCCGACAACGTCACGCTCGACGGCGGCGACCGCCTGCACTACGACCCCGCCAACGGCTACCGCGACCTCTATCGTCGCATCTGGCAGCGCCCGTGAAACTGCCGTTTCCCCAATCGCTGGCGGCGCAATTCGCGCTGGTGGTGTCCTGCCTGGTCGCGCTGGTCGGTGTGGTCGGCGCCACCACCATCTACTCGCTGCTGGGCTCCGCCCAGGCCGTGCACCAGTTGGCGGAGCAACGGCTGGCGCGGCTGCAGCAGGCGCAGGACCTGCTGCAGAACACCGTGAGCATCGAGCGGATGGCGCTGCAGCTGTCGACCGTGTCGACGGTCGACGGCCTGCGCGAGAAGCACGCGCAGGTCATCGAGCAGCTGGCTTCCTTCGACCGCCTGGTCGAGGGCCTGGCCACCGCGCCAGGCAGCGATGACGTCGACGTGCTGGCCTTGCATCGGTCCAGCCAGCACTTTCGCAACACGGTCAACATTACCGCGCAGATGCGCGAGAGCGCGCTGGCGGCGGCAAGCGCGCCGACGCCGGCGCCAACGCCGCCCGCCGGCATGTCGCTGGCCAGCCTCGACGATGACCTGCGCGGCCAGGCCGACGCGCTGGCCGCGGCCGCGCGCAAGCAGTCCGACTATTTCACGCGCGACTACCGCGAAGCGGTGCAGCGGCTGGCCGACCAGTCCGACCGCACCCGCCGATGGATCGTCGGCGAGGTCGCGGCCAGCCTGCTGCTGGCCTGGCTCATCGTGCGCGAGCTGCTGGGCCGGCGCCTGGTCGCCAGGCTGCGCCAGGTCAGCCTGTCGCTTCGCCACGGGCAGGTCAGCGACGCCCCGGCGCAGGTCTCGGTACATGGCCGCGACGAGATCGCCGACATGGCGCGGGCCGTCGAGCAGTTCCTGGAGGACCGGCGCCAGCGTCGCCAGGCCGAAGACGCGCTGCAGCAGCTCAATGCCGATCTCGAGCAGCGCGTCCTGCAGCGCACCGCCGAACTGAGCACCGCCCTGGAAGGCCGCACGCGGGAGATCGCCGACCGCCAGCACGCCGAGGAGGCTGTGCGCGCCAGCGAGCATTTCCTGCACAGCATCGTCGAGAACCTGCCCGACATGATCTTCGTCAAGGACGCCGCGAGCCTGCGCTTCGTGCGCCTGAATCGCGCTGGCGAGCAAATGCTGGGCTACCTGCGCGAAGAGCTGATAGGCAAGAACGTCCACGACCTGTTCCCGCCGCACGAGGCGGCGTTCTTCACCGAAAAGGATCGTGCGGTGCTCGAGTCGCGCCGGATGGTCGACATCCCCGAGGAACCGGTCCACACGCGCCGCGGAACGCGCCTGATGCACACCATGAAGATGCCCATCCTCGACGTGCATGGCGAGCCGCGGTTCCTGCTCGGCATCTCGCGCGACATCACCGAGCAGAAGGCGGTGGACGACGAACTGCAGCGCCATCGCGAGCATCTGGAAGACATGATCCAGGAGCGCACGGCGCAGCTGGTGGTGGCCAAGGAACTCGCGGATGCGGCCAACCAGGCCAAGAGCGAATTCCTGGCCAACATGAGCCACGAGATCCGTACGCCGATGAACGCCATCCTCGGCATGTCGTACCTCGCGCTGCAGAGCGGCCTCGATCCCCAGCAGCTGAACTACGTGCAGAAGGTGCACGGCGCCGCCGAATCGCTGCTGGGCATCATCAACGACATCCTGGATTTCTCCAAGATCGAGGCCGGCAAGCTCGACATCGAATCGATCGCGTTCAATCTCGGCGACGTCATGGAGGGCCTGGGCAACCTGGTGGGCGTGAGCGCCGAGCAGAAGGGGCTGGAACTGATCTTCGCGGAGCCGCCGCGGTTGCCGGCGGCGCTGGTGGGAGATCCGGCGCGCCTGCGGCAAGTGCTGCTCAACCTCGGCTACAACGCCGTCAAGTTCACCGAACACGGCGAGGTGGTGGTGGCCATCGAGGTCCTCGAGCGAGAGGCCGCTGCCGTGCGGCTGCGCTTCGAGGTGCGCGACACGGGCATCGGCATGAGCCAGGAGGAGCAGCGCCGCCTGTTCCAGCCGTTCTCGCAGGCGGACGCCTCCACCAGCCGGCGCTACGGCGGCACCGGCCTGGGCCTGGCCATCAGCCGGCAGCTGGTGCGCCTGATGGGCGGTGAGATCGAGGTCGAGAGCACACCGGGCGCGGGCAGCCGCTTCCACTTCGACCTGCGTTTCGAGGTGCAGACGCAAGCGCAGGAACAGCAGGCGCTGCAACTGAACGATGCGCGGGGCAACCGCATCCTGATCGTCGACGACAACGCCACCGCCCGCGAAGTGCTGGCAGGAATGAGCGCTGCACTCGGCCTGCAGGCCGACACCGCCTCCCGCGGCGAGGACGCGCTGCGCATGGTGGAACTGGCCGACGCCGGCGACCAACCCTACCGGGCGCTGCTGCTCGACTGGCGCATGCCCGGCCTGGACGGCGTCGATTGCGCGCATCTGCTGGCACAGCGCGAAAAGGGCCGCCATCCAACACCAGCGGTGCTGATGCTCACTGCATTCAGCCGGGACGACGTGCTGCGACGGCTGGCCGAGCGCAACGTCACCGTCGGCGCCTTGCTGATCAAGCCGGTCACGCCATCGACCTTGTTCGACGTCTGCTGCGCCGTCCTCGGCCTGGCGACGCCGCCGGCCACCCGCGCCACGAAGCGGGAAGAGAGCCTGCTGGCGCATCAGGCCCGGCTGCGCGGGGTGCACCTGCTGCTGGCCGAGGACAACCCGATCAACCGCGAGGTGGCATTGACGCTGCTGGGCAAGGCGAGCATCGAGGTCAGCGTGGCGCACGATGGCCAGGAGGCGCTGGACATGCTGCAGAAGCAGGACTTCGATGGCGTGCTGATGGATTGCCAGATGCCGGTGATGGACGGCTACACGGCGACACGGGCACTGCGCCAGCAACCGCGCTGGCGCAACCTGCCGGTGATCGCCATGACGGCGAACGCCATGGTGGGCGACCGCGACAAGGCGCTCGCCGCCGGCATGAACGATCACATCGCCAAGCCCATCAACGTCGAACAGATGTTCGCCACGCTGGCCCGCTGGATCCGGCCGCTGCCGCAAGTGGCCGGTGCGCCCGCGGTCGCTGGCGAGATGGGGACGCGCGACCCCTTGTCGGGTCTGGTGGGGATCGACTGCCGCACGGGGATTGCAGCCATGATGGGAGACGACGCCCTGTACGTGCGGCTGCTGAAGATGTTCCGCGATCGCGAGATGGATTTTCCCGAGCGGTTCCAGGCCATGCGCGCACGCGGCGGCGCGACGACGGCGCTGCGAATGGCCCATGACCTCAAGAGCGTGAGCGGATCGCTGGCCATGCCGGCGGTGCACCAGGCGGCCAGCGAGCTCGAGTCCGCCTGCACCAAGGGCGCCGGCGATCCGGAGGTTGACGCGCTGGTGAGCGATGTCGCGCGCCATCTGACGCCGGTCATCACGCAGCTCAAAGCGCTCTGAGCTTCGGTGGATGCCGTCTGCTCGCTCGCGGCTGCTGCTGCTCGCTGTGGCTGCTGCTTGGTTGGGTGCTGTCTGCTTTGCCGGCGGCTGTCTGCTTCGCTGGCGGCTGTCTGCTTCGCTGGCGGCTGCTTCGCGAGCGACAGGCTGGTCTGGGTCTTGGCTCTCCGCTCACGTGCGCCTGAATCCGGCCTGGACGGCCGGATTCGGCGGGCTCTGTGGCTTCGACTTGTTCCGCGCGCTCGCCATCTTGGCCGCACTCGGAACCGTGGTTGGCGGACCGGGGGCGTCCGCCCGCTACGTCCCGGTTCGCTGCGCTCCAAGCCCCAGCCCACCCTGCCGCAGCGGCACCTGGGCGGGTGGAGAAAAACAATCACCAATTTTTAAAGGTGTTTTGGCATCGACGGGCCATCGAGGCCGCGTCGATGCCCGCGGCCAACCGGTTTGGCCGGGCACCGGGCTTGACGCGAACGACGAGCCAGCGCGCCAGCGTTCCTTGTTGTGATGGACGACGTCGCGACGCCTTCGGCGTCGCGCAAAGCCGGCACTCCGATGCTGGGGTCAGACCCGGGGTCTGGCGCCGGGGTCTGGCCCCGTGGTCTGGCCCAGACTTTCGACCTCCAGGGCATTGGCCGGCAGCAGCGAGTTTCCCGCAGCGCAGCGCGAAGCGCTGCGCATCGTCCATCACGAGAAGGAGCGCCGGCACCGCGATCCGAAGTTCGCGTCAAGCACAGTGCCCAGTGACGTGTGGGCC
>JBJMWF010000444.1:0-3996 GCA_045810265.1 Vitreoscilla sp.
GCAGCGCGCCATCGCCGCGTCGTTCAATCCCAGCCTGCTGTCGCTGTACCGCGATCCGGACGTCGTGCGGGCCAACCCGTTCATGGGCGAGCTGTACGGCGTGTTCACGCATGCCGTCGCAAGGCCGACGGTGATCGCGGGCACGCGCTACAACCAGGTCAGCAACGAGCTGTGGAATACCACGCACGATGTGCTGTCGGGACGGGCCAAGCCCGAGGAAGCGCTGGCGCAGCTGGCCACCACGCTCGACCGCGTCAGCCGCGGCGGCAAGTGGAACTGAGTGCGGCCATGAGCCCGCTCGCGACGAAAGGACGGCGATGAGAGCCAGCGGCCTGGGAGCGCTGCGCGTGCGGCGCGCGCTGTGGATGCTCGCGCCGCTGCTGCTGCTGCTGGCCGGCGTGGCCGGCTGGCCGCTGCTGCGCACGATCTGGATCAGCCTGACGGACATGCAGCTGTCCGATCCGGCGGCGGCGCGCTTCGTCGGCCTCGACAACTACCTCGGCCGCTACGGGCTGCTGCGCGATCCGGGCTGGTGGGGCGCGGCCTTCAACACGCTGGCCTTCGCGGCGGTCTCGGTGTCGCTGGAGACGCTGCTGGGCCTGGGCGTGGCCCTGCTGCTGAACCATCCGTCGCCGCTGCGCACGTTGCTGCGCGCCTGCGTGCTGGTGCCCTGGGCGATCCCCACGGTGGTGTCGGCCAAGATGTGGGGCTGGATGCTGCATGACCAGTTCGGCGTCGTGAACCACTACTTGCTGGCGCTGGGGTTGCTGCACCAGCCGGTCGCCTGGACCGCGGATCCGGTGCTGTCCCTGCTGTCGGTCGTGGCGGTGGACGTCTGGAAGACGACGCCGTTCATGGCGCTGCTGATCCTGGCTGCGATGCAGACCGTGCCGGCCGACTGCTACGAGGCGGCGGCGGTCGACGGCGTGCCGCCGTGGGCCGTCTTCCGCCGCATCACGCTGCCGCTGATCGCCCCGGGCATCGCGGTGGCGGTCGTGTTCCGCCTGCTGGACGCACTGCGCGTGTTCGACCTGATCTATGTCATGACTTCCAACAGCCGTTCGACGCGCAGCATGTCCGTCTTCGTGCGCGAGCAGCTGATCGACTTCCAGCAGGTCGGCTACGGCTCCGCCGCGGCCACCGTGCTGTTCCTCACCATCGCGCTGTGCACGCTCGCCATGATGCGCGCGATGCGGGCCTCGCCGCAGGATCGCCCATGACCTCGCGCACTTCGAACCTGGGCGCACGGGCGGCCATCGCCGTGGCCTCCGTCGCCGTCATGGCGGTCTCGGTGTTTCCGTTGCTGGTGGCCGTCTCGAGTTCGCTCAAGACCGGCGACGGCCTGTTCGATCCGGCGCTGTGGCCGGCGGCCCCGACGCTCGAGAACTACCGCCACCTGTTCCACGAGCATCCGTTCGGACGCAACCTGCTGAACTCGCTTCTCGTTTCGGGCAGCGTGGTGGCGCTGAGCCTGGTGCTGAGCCTGATGGCGGCCTGGTCGCTCGGGCGGGTCGATTTCCGCGGCCGCACCGCGCTTCTGATGGCCATCCTCGCGGCATCGATGTTTCCGCAGGTCGCGGTGCTTTCCGGGATGTTCGAGCTGGTGCGCACGCTGGGCCTGTACGACAGCCTGGGCGCGCTGATGCTGTCCGACCTGATGCTCACGCTGCCCTTCACCGTGTGGGTGCTGGTGACCTTCATGCGCCAGCTGCCGCGCGAGCTGGAGGAGGCCGCGGCGATGGACGGGCTGGGGCCGCTCACGCTCGTGTTCCGCATCTTCCTGCCGCTGCTGTGGCCCGCGCTGGTGGCCACAGGGCTGCTCGCCTTCATCGCCGCCTGGAACGAATTTCTCTTCGCGCTGACGTTCACGCTCTCGCCGGAGACGCGCACCGTGCCCGTCGCCATCGCCCTGATCAGCGCCTCGTCCGCCTTCGAGCTGCCCTGGGGCGCCATCATGGCCGCCTCCGTGGTGGTGACGCTGCCGCTGGTGGGGTTGGTGCTGATGCTGCAGCGCCACATCGTCTCCGGGCTGACGCAGGGCGCCGTCAAGGGATGAGCCGCCTTCCACTCACTGCATGACCCTCCACCGCTTTCCCACACGATGAATCCGCAGCCTCTTCGCGCGCAAGCCGACCCCCACTGGTGGCGCGGCGCCGTGATCTACCAGATCTACCCGCGCAGTTTCCAGGACAGCAACGGCGACGGCATCGGCGACCTGCCCGGCATCGTGCGTCGCCTGCCCTACATCGCCGCGCTCGGTGCCGACGCGATCTGGATCTCGCCGTTCTTTCCCTCGCCGATGCGCGACTTCGGCTACGACATCACCGACTACTGTGGCGTCGACCCCCGCTTCGGCACGCTGGCCGACCTCGATGCGCTGGTGGCCACTGCGCACGGGCTGGGCCTGAAGGTGCTGATCGATCTCGTCCTGAGCCACACGTCCTCCGACCATCCCTGGTTCACCGAGAGCCGCTCCAGCCGCGACAACGCCAAGGCCGACTGGTACGTCTGGGCCAATGCGAAGGCCGACGGCACGCCGCCGAACAACTGGCTGTCCATCTTCGGCGGCAGCGCCTGGCAATGGGACACCGAGCGCTGCCAGTACTACCTGCACAACTTCCTGACCTCGCAGCCCGACCTCAACTTCCACCAGCCCGAAGTCCGCGCCGCTGCGCTGGACGTGGTGCGCTTCTGGCTCGCGCGCGGCATCGACGGCTTCCGGCTCGACGTCGTCAACTTCTACCATCACGACGTCGAGCTGCGCTCGAATCCGCCGCAGCCGCTGGGACGCTTCGCTGCCGCTGTCCCCTTGAGCAATCCCTACGCCTTCCAGCGCCACCTGTACGACAAGACGCGGCCCGAGAACCTGGACTTCCTGCACGAGCTGCGCGCCGTGATGGACACCGTGCCGGGAACGACGACGATCGGCGAGATCGGCGACGACGAGCAGTACCACACGCTGGGCGAATACACGCGCGAGGGCCGGCTGCACATGGCCTACACCTTCAACCTGATGGGGCACGACTGCACGCCGCGCTTCATCCACGGCGTGCTCGATGAATTCCTGCGCGAGACCACCCACGCCTGGGCCTGCTGGGCGCTGAGCAACCACGACGTCGTGCGCGTGGCCACGCGCTGGCGCGCGCTGGGCGAGCCGGACCAGCTGGCACCGCAACTGGCCGCGTTCATGGGCTCGCTGCGCGGCTCGGTCTGTTTCTACCAGGGCGAGGAACTGGGCCTCACCGAGGCCGACATCGGCCTGGCCGACCTGCAGGATCCCTACGGCAAGGAGATGTGGCCGCGCTTCAAGGGACGCGACGGCTGCCGCACTCCCTTGCCTTGGTCCACGCATGGTCCGTATGCCGAGTTCAGCGATGCCCGGCCCTGGCTGCCTTTCGCCGAGGAGCACCGCGCGCTGGCAGCCGGCGTGCAGGTGGCCGACCCCGATTCCATCTTCGCGCGCTGCCGCCGCTTCCTCGCGTTTCGCCGCACGCAACGCGCGCTGGTCGACGGCGCGATGGCCTTGCTGCCCGCCCATGACGACGTCGTCGCCTGGACGCGCGGGCAGGGCGCCGATGCGATCGTCTGCGTGTTCAACCTGTCGCCGCGCCCCGCGCGTTACGCGCTCGGGAGCCTGCAGGCCGAGCCGCTGGACGGGCACGGCTTTGCGAGCGCCCTCGAGCCTTCGCCGGACGGCGTGACGCTCGATTGCGTCCTGCCGCCCAACGGCGTCTTCTTCGGCCGCCTGCGCGCCGACCCGCATCCGACGAGGAATCCGTCATGAGCCAACCCAGCGCCATCGAACTGCGCGGAGTCAACAAGCGCTACGGCACGGTCGGCGTGCTGGCCGGCATCGACCTGCGCATCGAACCGGGCGAGTTCTGCGTCTTCGTCGGCCCGTCGGGCTGCGGCAAGTCGACGCTGCTGCGCCTGATCGCCGGGCTCGAGGACGCCAGCGAAGGCGACATCCAGATGCATGGGCGGCGCGTCAACGAC
>JBJMWF010000445.1:0-7466 GCA_045810265.1 Vitreoscilla sp.
ATGGCTGGGCGAGGGCGGCGACAGCGGCCTGAAGCAACAGGTGCTCGACACCATGCGCCAGCACCCCGGCTACTGGCAGAAGTACTACGCCGAGCCGGCGCGGCTGTCGCTCGACCTGCAGTTCAGCCTCAGCGACCGCATCCGCTACTACTGGACGAGCCCCGCGGTGGCCCAGGCCTGCGAGCGCTTGCTGGCCAACCTCGAATCGCGCGCGCAGCCGGTGCCGCTCACGCTGCTGAGCCAGTACCTGCCTCGTCTTTACGACGGCGTGCGCTCCGGCGATGTGCGCAACGACGTGCGTTCGCTGCTGCGCGAGGGCGTGGCCCATGTGCTGCGCGACTACGCGCAAGCCTGCAATCAATCGGGCGCGCCGCAAGGTGGCGCGGCCCTGGAAACCTCCAAGGAATCGGCATGAAGAGTCTCGAGATCGATCCGTCCGCGTTCCTCGTCGACGGCGGCGAGTGGACGGCGCGCGAGATCGCCCAGCAGCCCGCGGTGTGGGAGCAGGCCCTGGCCGAGGGGGCGGTCGGCGATGTCGCCACCTGGATCGGCGACGCGCTGGGCGACCCAGGCACCCGTGTGGTGTTCACCGGTGCCGGGACCTCGGCCTACATCGGCGACAGCCTGGCGCCCGTGGTTTCGCGCCGCTGGGGCCGCACGGTGGAGGCGGTGCCCACCACCGACCTCGTGGCCGCGCCGCGCTTCGTGTTTCCGGCCGACGTGCCCACGCTGCTGGTCTCGTTCGCGCGCTCGGGCAACAGTCCCGAGAGCGTGGCCGCCGTCGACATCGCCGACGCCTTGCTGCCGCACTGCCGTCACCTGGTCATCACCTGCAATGCGGAGGGTGCGCTCGCGGCGGCCGCTGCCAGGCGTTCGAATGCGCGCCTGTTGGTCCTGCCGGCCTGCACCAACGACCGCGCCTTCGCGATGACCTCCAGCTTCACCACCATGCTGCTGGTGGCCGCGCGCGTGTTCGGCGTGGTCGAAGCCGCGCCGGCGGCCTCGGGCGCCGACGCCATCCGGCGCGGCGCGGGCGTGGCCCGCGAACTCGTCGACGCCGGGTTCGACCGCATCGTCTACCTGGGGGGAAACGGGCTGCGCGGTCTGGCGCGCGAGGCCGCGCTCAAGATGCTGGAGCTCACCGACGGCCAGGTGGTGGCCGCGCACGAGACGCCGCTGGGCTTTCGCCATGGCCCCAAGACCATCGTCAACGACGCGACGCTGGTGGTGATGTTCATCTCCAACGACCCGCTGGTGCGTGCCTATGATCTCGACCTTCTGCGGGAGCTGCGCACCGATGGCCGGGCCCGGCGCGTGTTCGCAATCGGCGGCAAGGCGATCGACAGCGGCGCGGGCGTCGACCTGGTGATCGACGGACTGGAGGACAAGGACGAGTTCGGTACCATCGCGCCCTTCGTCACCGTGGCGCAGCTGCTGGCGCTGCGCCGCTCCGGCTCGTTGGGGCTGACGCCCGACCAGCCTTCGCGCTCGGGCACCGTCAACCGCGTGGTGCAGGGCGTCGTCATCCACGGCCTTGCGGCAGGAAACTGAGATGTACCTGGGCGTCGATGGGGGCGGCACCAAGACCGCGTTCGTGCTGGCCGACGAGTCGGGCCGCGTACTGGCCGCTCACCAGGAGGGCTCGCTGTACCACCCGGAGGTCGGCCTGGAGGGCGTGGTCTCGACCTTGCGCCGCGGCGCCGCCCAGGTGGCGCGCTCGGCCGGCATCGCGCCCGACGCGTTCGCGGGGGTGTGGGTCGGCCTGCCGGCGTTCGGCGAGGACAGCCGCGTGCAGGCGCGCCTCGAGGCCTTGCCGGCCCAGGCCTTTCCCGGCGTCGCCGTCGGTCGCGGCAACGACCTCGAATGCAGCCATGCCGGTGCGCTGGGCGGCGCCGACGGCATCTCGCTGGTGGCCGGCACCGGATCGATGACCTGGGGCACGTGGCAGGGCCGCTCGGTCCGCTGCGGAGGCTGGGGCGAGGTGTTCGGCGACGAAGGTTCGGCCTACTGGATCGCCCGCGAAGGACTGGCCTTGTTCTCTCGCATGAGCGACGGACGCGTGGAGCGGGGCATCCTGCATGACGTGATCCGGCTTCGGGCGGGGTTGTCCGTCGATCTTGACCTGTCGGGTCTGGTCGTCAGCGACGCGGCGCGCAGCGGCGTGGCGGCCTATGCGACGGCCGTGCACGAGGCGGCCATGGCGGGCGACGTCGACGCACGCGAGATCCTCAGCAGCGCCGCACGCGAGCTGGCGCACCTGGTGCGCGCGACGCGCCGAATCCTCGGCGTGCCGGCCGGCGCCACCATCCTGGCGTCCACCTCGGGCAGCGTGCTGGGCGAAGACGGGCTGGTGCTGTCCGAGCTGCGGCGCCTTCTCGCGGCGGACGGCAGCGGGGGATCGCGCGTGGAACTGCGCGCGCCCCTGATGGCGCCCGTGCTCGGTGCCGTGACGCTGGCGGCCCGTACCGCGGGCCGCGAGCTGGCGGCCGAAGCCGTCGCCACGCTCGCGCGCAGCGGGCTCGGCTGACGCCGTCGGGAGGCATTCGCATGGCCTTGTTGGACGACCAACGAGCAACGCTGGCGGACCGCTCGGACAGGGACGACGCGATCTCGATGGACGAGCGCCGGCGCCAGATCTGCGCGCTCGTCAAGGCGGCGGGCCGCGTCGGCAGCGATGAGCTGGCGCTGCGGTTCCGCACATCGGCCGTCACCATCCGCTCCGACCTGCGCGCCCTGGCCGCGAGCGGCGCGCTGCTGCGCACGCATGGCGGCGCCGTGTCCCACCGCGAGGGCGACGAAGTGCCGCTGGCCATCCGCGCCGGTCATCATCACCTGGAGAAGGTTCGCATCGCGCGGGCCGCCGTGAGCCTGATCCGGGACGGCGAGACCATCCTGCTCGATTCGGGCTCGACCACCCACGAGCTGGCCAAGCAGCTCGCGCTAAAGCCGTTCGCCAGCGTCAACGTCGTCACCAATGCCCTGAACGTGGCGATGTCGCTGGCGCATGCGCGCCACGTGCAGCTGGTGATGCTGGGCGGCGCGCTGCGCGCCAACTCGTTCACGCTGTCGGGGCCCCAGTCGGAGGCCGCCCTGGCCACGCTGTCGGCCGACCGGCTGTTCCTGGGCGTGGACAGCCTCGACCCGGAGCGCGGCTTGATGACGCCGCACCTGATGGAGGCCCAGCTCAACGCCCGCATGATTCGCGTGGCGCGAGAAGTGATCGCCGTGGCCGACTCGTCCAAGCTGCAGCGCCGCAACCTGTCGGTGATCGCAGGGCTCGACTGCCTGGACATGCTCATCACCGACGTGCACGCCGATCCGGCCGTCGTCGACGCGATCCGCGATCGTGGCGTGGAGGTGATGGTGGTCTGATCGGTTGGCGAAGGCGCAAGGCAGGACGAGCAACGCGTTTTGCAGCCCTGTCGTGCTTTCGTGATCGCCAGCCTTTGGCGTCCGCGGCCCGTCGCCGGATAGCGCTTGACGCGCCTCCGGCTTTGCCTTAGATTGAGTTGAACATTCAATCAAGTCCCGTGGCCAACGACACCCGACAGCGCATCGTGCTGACCGCCATGCAACTCTTCTGGGAAAAGGGCTACGGCTCGACCAGCATCGCCGACGTGCTGCAGGGCGCCGGCGTGAACAGCGGCAGCCTGTACCACTTCTTTCCCGGCAAGCAGGATCTTCTGCTGGCCGTGCTCGATCTGTACGAGACCGGCATGCACGAGATGCTGCTCGAGCCGGCCTGGGCGCGCGTGGACGATCCGGTCGAACGCGTGTTCGCGCTGCTGGGGCGCTACCGCCAGAGCATCGTCAGCACCGAGTGCACCTACGGCTGTCCGATCGGCTCGATCGCGCTCGAGATCCACGAGCCCGATCCGCCGGTGCGCGCCGCGCTCGCCCGCAACTTCGAAGGATGGACGACCGCCGTCCTCGGCTGCCTGCTCGACGCTGGCGACCACCTGCCGCCAACGCTGGACCGCAAGGCGCTCGCCGAGTTCGTGCTCACCACGATGGAGGGCGGCGTGATGCAGGCCCGCACGCATCGCGACGTCGGCTTCTTCGATCGCACCGTGCAGCAACTGCGCAATTACTTCGAACTGCTCGGCGACGCGGCGGCTGCCGCGCACGCCGGTAACGGCCGCACCGCGCCGGCGCCCGCGGCCCGCCCGCCGGCCCTCGCCGCACGACGCCGCACGCGCCGGTAGCCGCCTCGAGAAGAACCACGGCGTCCTGCGCGACGTCATCGAAACCGACGACCCCCAACCCGAGGAGCGAACATGAGAACCGTCATTGCGCCAGCCCTGATTCTCCTGGCCACGGCGGCCCACGCCGCGCCGATGAGCGACCTCAAGCCGATGGGCTTCCTGGCCGGCCACTGCTGGAAGGGCAGCTTCCCCGGCGGCCAGCAGACCGACGAACACTGCTTCGCCTGGATGTACGGCGGACGCGCGCTGCGCGACACGCACGTGGTGCGCACACCGGGCAAGCCTGACTACGTCGGCGAGACGACCTACTACACCAACCCGGCCACCAAGGCCGTGCGCTACCTCTACATCGAGAACCTGGGCGGCGTCAGCCAGGGCTCGGTCGAGAGTGCCGATGACGGCCTCGTGTTTCCCGCGACCGAATATGTCGCGGAAGGCGAGGCCATGACCTACCGCGTCCGCTGGACGCGCATCGGCGACGACGCCTACGAGGCCTGGAGCGAAGCGCAGACGCCGACCGGTTGGACGACGATGTTCAAGCTGGTGCTGCACCGCCAGTCCTGACCAGCCGCCGCGCCTCTCGAGCGGGCGGCGGCATGAATCGCGCGTTCGGCCCTCAGCGCAGCAGCTTGAACGCATGCGTCCAGGAGTTCTCGCGGAACCCGGGGATGCACCACAGCATCGCCAGCGGCTCGATGGCGCGGGCCGCGACCGCCGTGCCCATGTCGGCCACGTCCCAGCCGACTTCGGCGAGCAGGCGCGTCGCCGCGGCCTTGGCCTCGGCGTCGTTGCCGGCGATGAACATGGTGGGCAGCCCGCTCGTGAACGCCGGGTCGATCATGCGGGCGGCGCCCACCGAGTTGAAGGCCTTGACGAAATGGGCCTTCGGGAACTCGCGTTGCAACTGCTCCATCAACGAGTCGTTCGGAGCGGTGAAGTAGGGCAGCACGCCGTCGACGGGGGCGCCGTCCGCGATCGGGTTGGTGGTGTCGAGCACGGGCTTGCCGTCCAGGCCGGCGCCGGCATCGCGCGCGGCCTGCAGCGCGGCGCCGCCCTTGACCGCGAGCACCACCAGTTCGCCGAAGGCCGCGGCCTGCGCGCTGCTGCCGACGCGCACGCCGGGCGTGCTGGCCACGTAGTCCGCCAGCTTGGCCGGATCGCGCGTGCCGAGCGTCACCTCGTGGCCGTGCTTGATGAATCCGGCCGCAAGTGTCTGCGCGACCGTGCCTGAGCCGATGATGCCGATCTTCATGATTGAACTCCTGGGTTGCGCCCGCGACATCGCGGGCATGGATGGACTCTAGGCAACGGCGCCATGTCTGGAAAGTCATCGCGGGTTGATGCCGTGGTGACTTTCGGTTGAGAATCCGGCCATGAAGCAACTGCAAGGGCTGCTCGCCCTCATCGAGGTGTCGGCCGCCGGCAGCCTGGCCGGCGCCGCGCGGCGCCTGGGCATCACGCCTGCGGCGGTGAGCAAGAGCCTGGGCCGGCTCGAGCAGCAACTCGGCGTGCGCCTGGTCCAGCGCAGCACGCGCAACTCGCGCATCACCGACGAAGGCGCGCGCTTCATCGACAAGGCGCGCGACGCGCTGCGCCTGCTCGATGACGCGGTGGCCGAGGTCTCTCTGGCCGCCGACAAGCCATCCGGCGTGGTGCGCCTGTCGACGGGCGTCGCGTTCGGCCGCATGTGGGTGCTGCCCGCGCTGCCCGCGTTGGTCGAGCGCTTTCCCGAGCTGTCAATCGACGTCGAGCTCGACAACACCCCGGTGGACATGGTGGCCAGCGGCATCGATATCGCCGTTCGCGGCGGCTCGGTGCCGGACGCCGACTACGTCACCCGCCGCGTGTGCCGGCTGCCGCTGGTGCTGGTGGCCAGTCCGGCCTACCTGGCGCGGGCCGGCGTGCCGCTTTCGCCCGGCGACCTGGAACACCATCGCTGCATCCAGCTGCGCTTTGCAGACGGCACGCTCGCTCCCTGGCCGTTCCGCGTCAACGGCCGCCGCGTCTCCGTCAACCCCCGCGCGGCCCTGGTGGCCAGCGACAGCGATGCCGTCGTCGGGCTGGCATTGTCGGGCGGCGGCATCGCGCAGTGTGGCCTGTACCAGGCGCTGCCCGACCTGCAGGCCGGCCGCCTGAAGATGGTGCTGGCCGACCTGCACGAGCCGGGCACGCGCGAGTTCGTGCTGGTCTATCCGCACCGGCAGTTCCTCGCGCCGCGGGTGCGCGTGGTGGCGGAGGCCCTGCTGGCGCATTTCCGCGCCACGCCGGAACTGCACCAGATGCCGTCCGACCTGCCGCCCGGGCTGCGGGCCGTCGCGCCCGGGCCGAAAGCGCGCCGCTCCTCCCACAAATGAAAAAGGCGCCAGCCGTGAAGCTGGCGCCCTTCGGGCCGGTGATCCGGCGGGATCAGGCGGCTGCAGTGGCCTTCCTGGCCGGCGCGCGCTTGGCGGCAGCCTTCTTGACGGGCGCCTTGGCAGCGGCCTTCTTCGCCGGCGCCTTGGCAGCGCCCTTGACCGGCTCGGCCTTCGGCGTCTTCGACAGCCTGGCCACCGCGGCGGTCAGCGCTTCCACGCGGGCCGACAGGTCGGCCACGTCCTTGGCGGTGGGCACGCCCAGCTTGCCCAGCGCCTTGGCGGTGCGCTCCTCGAAGATGTTCTCGAGCTTGTCCCAGGACGCGCCCGCCTTGCTGGAGACTTCCGAGGCCATCGAGCTCATCTTGCCGGTGACGTCGCCCAGCTTTTCTTCGGCGACGGCCTGCGTCTTGCGCTGCAGGCTGACGCCTTCCTTGACCAGCGCCTCGAACACCTTGCCGCCTTCGGCCTGGGCCTTGGCGAACGCGCCCATGCCGGCCAGCCAGATCTGCTGGGCGGAATCCTTGACGGAGCTGGCGAGCTGGCTGTCGAGCAGGCCGGCGGGGGAGGCGGCCTTCTTGGCGGCGATCTTGGAGAGCTTCTTGACCATGACGTGATCCTGTTTGTTGCCTGGAGGGGGTTTGTGTGGGCTCTGGACAGAGCGTGACCACCACTCGTGGTCGAGCCTGGAATATAGAGGCGGTGCCTGGAGGGCGAAACCTAATTGCGTAGGGGCGCCGCTCTATCCGCGTCAAGCGCGGCCGGCGCCGCGCGTTGCATCGGACAAACACGCGTGCGCCGCTGCGCGACCATGTCCCACAATCGGCGCGAGACGTCATTGCAAAATCAGAGGAGACACCGAATGCAGTATTTCGTGACCGGCGCCACCGGCTTCATCGGCAAGCGACTC
>JBJMWF010000446.1:0-3003 GCA_045810265.1 Vitreoscilla sp.
GGCGCGCAAGCCGGTACCGGTCGTGCGTCCGGCGCTCGCCGCGTCCCCTCGGGCAGCGGCCGAGCCGGCCGCGCTGGCGGTGGCAGCCGGCGCCGACGACTGGGAATCGTTCTGAGCCTGCGCGGTTAAAGTGTCCGCTCCACAAGGAGCAGACACGATGCGCAAGGCCACGGCCACGACGAGATTCCTGCTGGCCACGCTGGCCGCATTGGCGGCCACCGCGGCCACCGCGGCGACCGCCGCCACCACCGTCGTGACCGCCGACCGCATGCTGGACGTGCTGGCCGGCAGGATGGTCGACAAGCCTGCCATCGTCGTCGTCGACGGCCGCATCAAGGCCGTGCTGACGCAGGGCGACGCGGCGATCCCGCCGGAGGCGGCGCACATCGACCTGCCCGGCCAGACGCTGTTGCCGGGCCTGATCGACATGCACGTGCACCTGGCCTCGGACGCCCGCATCACGGGCTATCACGGCCTGGACTACACGGACAGCTTCTGGGTGGCCGTCGGCGTCGCCAACGCCAAGGCGATGCTCGAGGCCGGCTTCACCACCGTGCGCGACGTCGGCTCCGACGGCTATGCCGACGTGGGCCTGAAGCAGGCCGTCGAGGGCGGCTACATCCCGGGGCCGCGCATCGTGCCGGCGACCTTCGCCCTGGGCGCCACCGGTGGCCACTGCGACGGCACCGAGGGCCGGCCACCGAGCTTCGCGCCGGTGGCGACGCCGTCCGTGGCCGACGGTCCCGAGGGCTTCCGGCTGCTGGTGCGCAAGGTGCACAAGTACGGCGCCGAGCTGATCAAGATCTGCGCCACCGGCGGCGTGCTTTCGCGCAGCGACGTGGCGGGCGCGCAGCAGATGAGCTACGACGAGATCAAGGCCGTCGTCGACGAGGCGCACCGCCTCGGCCTGAAGGTGGCGGCGCACGCGCACGGCTTGTCCGGCATCAACGACTCGCTGCGCGCCGGCGTCGACACCATCGAACATGCCAGCCTGGCAGACGAGGAGTCGTTCCGACTTGCGAAAGAGCACGGCGCCTGGTTCTCGATGGACATCTACGACGACGACTACATCCTGGCCGAAGGCCCGAAGAACGGCATGTTCGAGGAATCCCTCGCCAAGGAGCGCGCGATCGGCCTGAAGCAGCGCCAGACCTTTCGCGCCGCCTACAACGCCGGAGTCAAGATGATCTTCGGCACCGACAACGGCGCCGTGTTCCCGGCCGGCCAGAACGCGCTGCAGTTCGCCAAGATGGTGGAGTGGGGTATGCCGGCGCTGGAGGCGATCCGCGCGGCCACGCGCAATGCGGCGCAGGCGCTGGCGCGCGAACGCGACGTCGGTGCGATCGAGGTCGGCCGCTACGGCGACTTCGTCGCGGTGCGCGGCGATCCTCTGCGCGACATCCGGCTGCTGGAGCATCCGGCGGCGGTGATCAAGGGCGGCGAGCGCGTCAAGTAGGCGCGTCGCGGCGAGTCACGGGGCGATGGCCAGTTCTTCCAGGCGCGCCAGTTGCGCCGCGTCGGGAAAGCGCCGCACGCGAAAGCGCTCGGGCGCATGCTCGGTCGCCTCCATCAGCTCGCCGACCACCGCGCTCGCCTCGGCCCACGGCACCAGCAGCGGGCCGGCGGCATCGCGGTCGCACTGGTGGAAGACGATGAACTCGGTGTGCGGCAGCAGCGTGTCCACCTGTTCGGCCCAGACCGAGAAGCTCAGGGCACCGAGGTCGTCGCGCGCCATCATCTGATAGGAGGCGACGAACAGGTCGAGCCCCCTCCGCGCATGCAGCGTGTCCAGCAGTTCCTTCTGGCTCTCGTTGACGGCGGCGGCATTGCGCAGGTTCAGCAGGTGCCAGGCGTCGACCGCCACCAGTGGCGCATGCACCCGCCACTGCGTGTTGTCCAGGCGCAGCAACTGGAACGACAACCAGCGCTGCCTGTCGTCCACGTGCTCCTCGATGACCCGCGCCATCAGCGCGATGCCGGCCTCGTTGCCGGCGCTGGTGAGCATCAGCGCGTTGCGGAAGGGCACGGCCGCGACCGGATCGCGCACGCCGACGCGATGGATCAGGTCCGGCAGCAGGATGCGCGAGCTGTCGTAGGAATCTCCCCATTCGCCCGACCACACGCCCGGGCCGATCTGCTGCCAGCCACCGTGCTCGGGCAGGCCGCGCAGGTTGTCCAGCGCGTCGTCCAGCGCCTGGTCGAAAGTCACATGCCAGGCAGGGAGCTCGCGTTCGTTGACATAGGCCATGGACGTCGGCTGGTCGCGCACGAGCGCGATGACCAGATCGCCCGCGAGCGGCTTGGTGGCCGGCTGGAAGCGCCTGGCCGGATCGTCCGTCGCGCCGAGCGCGGCCAGGGCGACGATGCCCATGTCGTCGCGCCGCCGCACCACCGGCATCAGCCGCGGCCGCACGTCCTCGTACGTGGCCGGCAGGCTGTCCTCGGGCGAGAGCATGCCGTCCAGGAAGCGCTTGAGCAGCGCCGGGCGTGCGGCCCGGCGGCTGCACCGAAGGTCCTGCAGCACGTTGCCCAGATACAGCTTCATCTGGCCGCCATGCAGCCGGAATGTCATCTCGCGCAACACGAGGTCGACTCGCAGTTCCTGGGCGCCAAGCTCGTGCAGCTCGCGCGTGACGTCGCGCGCGAGTTTGTCCAGCGTCGGCGCGCCGAGCAGCCAGTCCAGGAACTCCATCGAACCCCCTCCGATGCGTGCTGGTCGATTGTCCACGAGTCTTTCGGATCTGCGTAGGGAACAGCCGTCCAGCCGGTGCGTCGAGGATCGGGGCGTCCGATGCAACAAGGTGTTCCATCGGCCGCCAGTCCCGCGAGAAGGCCGGACTGACGGGCAAGGCGACTGCCTTCGCCTGCCTTCGCCTGCGTACGCCGAGCCAGGGCCGGAGGTGTCTGGCATCTCCCCGGATCGCGCCAGGCTGTTGCCCGAGAGCGCGACGTTGATCGCGATCCGGGGAGCGCGCCTGACGCCGGCCCCGCTGACGCCGGCCC
>JBJMWF010000447.1:0-7983 GCA_045810265.1 Vitreoscilla sp.
CCGGCGCGAGCTGCGCTCCACCGTGTCGCTGCGGCCGGCGCTGTCGTTCGACACGTTCGCCTTCACGCCGCAGGCCCTGGGCCCGGAGCTGCGGCGCCAGCCCGTCTCCGCGTTCGAGCAGGCCGATTCGCTGCCGTCCTCGGCCAGCGCGCTGCTGCACACGCGTTTCCCCGGCACCATCGTCCTGGCGCACAGCGTGGGCAGCTTGCGTGCGGAGGGCGGGCGCGACATCGCGGTCGTGCTCGCGCCGGCCCCTGGCACCGAAGGCGACCCCATGCTGGCGCTGCTGCTCGCCCAGGCGGACGGCAGCCTGCGCATGGGCGCGGCCAGCGGCCCGTTGACGCGCAACTGCCGCGGCTGCGACGTGCAGGTGCAGATCTCGCACAAGGCACTGGTCGTGCAGACGACGGCCACCGACACCTTCGGCACGCACGTCACCGGCTACCAGTTCGTGGCCGCGGGCCGGGCCGGCGCGATGCGCCTGGTGGGCGTGCGCACGGTGCTGGCCAGCCGCGACAGCTCGGGCGACAGCCACCGCTACGTCAACACCGCCAACCTGGTCACCGGCGACAAGCTCGACGTGATCGAGGACGTGGTGCACGGCCATCGCAACCGCGTCGAACGTGCCAGCAAGATCGCCGTGCGGCCCCCCATCACGCTGGCCGGCTTCGCGTTCGATCCTGCGAAGCTGGATGCCGAGACGCGGCGCGACTTCACGCCCTGATCAGCGGTTCTTGAATTCCGGCTTGCGCTTCTCGAGGAAGGCGCCCATGCCCTCGCGCTGGTCCTGGGTGCCGAACAACGAGTGGAACAGGCGGCGTTCGTAGGCGATGCCGTCGGTCAGGCCCGTCTCGAACGAGCGGTTGACGGCATCCTTGGCCATCATCACGCTGGGCATGCCCAGCCCGCACAGTTGCTCGGCCACCGCCAGTGCCTCCGTCATCAGCGCGTCCGCAGGCACCACGCGCGAGACCAGGCCGGAGCGCTCGGCCTCGGCCGCGTCCATCATGCGGCCGGTGAGCACCATGTCCATCGCCTTGGCCTTGCCGATGGCGCGCGGCAGGCGCTGGGTGCCGCCGGCACCGGGCACGATGCCCAGCTTGATCTCGGGCTGGCCGAACCTGGCGGTGTCGGCGGCGATCAGCATGTCGCACATCATCGCCACCTCGCAGCCGCCGCCCAGCGCGAAGCCGGCCACCGCCGCGATCACCGGCTTGCGCACCTGGCGCATGGTCTCCCAGTTGCGCGAGATGTGGCCCTTCTTGAACGCGTCCATGTAGTCGTACGAGGCCATGATGGAGATGTCCGCGCCGGCGGCGAACGCGCGCTCGTTGCCGGTGAGCACGATCGCGCCGATGGCGTCGTCGGCGTCGAAGGCGAGCAGCGCGGCGCCAAGCTCGTCCATCAGCTGGTCGCTCAGCGCGTTCATCTGCTTGGGCCGGTTCAGGCGGATCACGCCGGTCTTCAGCGGGCCGCTGCCGACGGTCTCGGTCAGGATGGTCTCGTAGGTCATGGTGGTCTCCTTGGGGATTCGGGATTTCAGCGCTCGCCCACGGGCGGCGGTGGCGGGAAGGCCTGCACTTTGGGCGGCGGCGGCTCGGGCCGCTCGCCGGCCGCCTGCATCGGCAGGTCGTCGAGCGCCAGCAGCGCCCAGCTATGTTCGTCGACCTTGACGAGGATCTGCACGGGCAGGTATTGCAGCGAGGGCGCCGTCCAGATGTCGAAAGGATATTCGTTCGGCCGCCGCGGGCCGTCGAGCAGGGGTTTCAGATGCACCGCGGCCAGCGTCCCGAACGGCAGGGTCAGGAGCTCCGTGCCGAGCACCTGGTAGTTCCAGCGCCGCAGGTTGTTGGGCAGTGCCAGCGGGATCTGCACGACATGGCCCGGCTCGAGCCAGTCCGGATGGTTGTAGAACATCCAGACGAACTGCACGAACTGGCTGGCACCGTCCTGCGTCTGCGGCAGCTTGATCACGCGCCGGCCGTTGTCGAGGGTGACCTCGTCGTCGCCGAACTCGATCCTGCGCGCTCGCGGCGTCGCGAACAGGAAGCTGAACGACTCGTCGTAGTGCCGCGGGCTGAGGCCATCGGGGCCCAGCGTGCCGTCGCTGGCCATGTGCTGGTCGATCAGCGGCGAGACGTGGACGTCGAACTGGACCTGGTAGCGCGAGCCCTCGCGGCGCCATTCGACCGTCGACTTGCCGTAGATGTGCCGGCCCAGGCCGTGCTCGCCGGTCAGCGTGTAGGTCAGGCGTGTGGCCGGCGGCCACTCGAAGGGCGGGCGCGGCGGCCCGGCGACGGCCGCGGTGGCTCGGCTCGCCGCCGAAGACGCGGCCAGCGCGGTCTCGGCGGCGCGCGCACGCTCGGCCCACGCCGCCTCTGCCTGCGCCTTTGCCTGCTCGTTGCGCTCGAGCTCGGCGGCGATCGCCAGTGCCTGGTTCTCCAGCTGGGCGTGCCTTCCAGATGCCACCTCTTCGGCCGCCCGCTCGCGCTCGGGCGCGCTCGCCGGAGCGGGCGCCGAACCTGCGCGCGCCAAGCGCGACACGTGTGGACGTGCAGGCGGTGGCGGCGGCGCGGGCGCGGTTGCCGGCGGGGGCGCCGTCGGCACGACGCGCTTGGAGAACGTGACCTGGATCTGCTTCGGCCGGGGCCCGCCGTTCCAGCCGATGACGCCGGAGAGCAGCCGTTGGCCGAACAGCGTGTGGGCGGCCAGCACGGCCAGGATCAGCGCGAACCAGGCAGCGCGGCGCCGCCTGGACTCGCGCCAGGGAGAACGCACCCTACTTGCCCAACCAGCCGTTGCGCCGGGCCAGGGTCGCCGCGTTGGGCGATGCGCTCAGCCTGAGGCTGCGCGACGCGGCCTCGTCGCGACGCTCGGACAGCCGGTCGGCCACGCGCAACGTGCGCACGCGCTGCTGGCGCACGACGAGCAGGTCGAACGCCGCGCCGGTGCGGATCCACGAGAGCGCATCGTCGAGCCGGCGCACGCGCCAACCGTCGACGGCCAGGATCTCGTCGCCGGCCGACAGCCCCGCGGCTGCCCCGGCGCCGCCCGTCAACACGGCCTTCACCTGCACGCCGGTGACCGGCCCCTCGGACACGCGGATGCCCAGCTCGGTGGCCAGGTTCAGCGGCTCCAGCTCGGGCTCGACGCCGACACGCGCAAGTGCCGGCAGCACGTCGAGCTCGCCGCGCTGGTGCACCCAGTCGCGCAGTTCGGCGGCCAGGGCCTTGCCGCCCAGGCGGGCCACCGTCTTGAGAATCAGTTCCTCGGTGACGCCGCCGCCCGGGGCGTCGCGCCACAGCGCGCGCATCACGTCATCCAGCGTGGCCTTCCCGCCGGCGCGCAGCGCCAGATCCAGGCGCAGCGCCACCAGCGAGCCCTTGGTGTAGTAGCTGATGGTGGAGTTGGGCGTGTTCTCGTCGGCGCGGTAGTACTTGACCCAGGCATCGAAGCTCGCCTCGGCCACGCTCTGCACGTGCTGGCCCGGCGACTGGCGCACGCCGTTCAGCGCACGGCCCACCAGCTTGACGTAGCGGGCCGGGTCGATCAGGCCCGAGCGCAGGAGGAACAGGTCGTCGTAGTACGAGGTGAAGCCTTCGAAGAACCACAACAGCTCGGTGTAGTTCTCCTGCGTGAAGTCGTAGGGCAGGAATTCGGCCGGCTTCAGGCGCTTGACGTTCCAGGTATGGAAGTACTCGTGGCTGATCAGGCCCAGCAGCGTCACGTAGCCGTCGCTGGTGCCGGCCACGCCCAGGCGCGGCAGATCCTTGCGCGAGGCGATGAGCGCGGTGCTGGCGCGGTGCTCCAGGCCGCCGTAGCCGTCCTCGGTCGCGTAGAGCATGAACACGTAGCGCGCGAACGGCGGCTTGTCGCTGCCGTGCCAGAAGCGGATCTCCTCGTCGCAGATGCGCTTGGCGTCGGCCAGCAGGCGCGCGCCATCGAACTGCGGCCAGGCGCCGCTGACGATGAACTCGTGCGGCACGCCGCCCGCAGTGAACGAGCCACGCCAGAACGGGCCCAGCTCGAACGGATGGTCGGCCAGCTCGTCGTAGTCGGTGGACTCGAAGACCTGCGTGCGGGCCGGCGCGGCCTTGGCGCCCTTGGCCGCCTTGGCGGGCGCGTCGACGCGCGTCATGGCCGTCGCGACGTCCCAGCCTGCCGGCAGCCGGTACAACTCGATGCGATGCGCTTCGGCGGTGCGCCCTTCGACCGCCAGGCACAGGCTGGTGGTGTTGAAAAAGCCGCGATCGTCGCTCAGCCAGGCCGTGCGCACCGAGGCGTCGAAGGCATAGGCGAAGTAGGTGACGACCAGTGCGCTGCGCCCGGAGGTGGCGACGCTCCAGCGATCCTTGGCCAGCTGCACCAGCGGCCGCGGCTGCGTGCCCTGGCGCGCCTGCAGCAGGCTCAGATGGCGCGAGAACTCGCGCACCATGTAGCTGCCCGGAATCCACACCGGCAGGCTCAACTGCTGTTTGGGTGCCGGATCGGCAATCGTCAGCGTGATCTTGAACTGATGGGCCGCCGCATCGGCGATCTCGATTCGGTAATGGATCATTCTGCGAGGAGGCCGGTCGGGGCCGGCGGTGGGGTACGGGAGCTGCGGCCGATTGTGACCGCAGCGCGAAGGCGGCTCAGCCCTTCTTGGCGGCAGCCACTTCGTCCAGACGCTTGGTCAGGCGCTCCAGATCGGCACTGCCCGCGAACTTGGAGCCGTCGTCGAAGATGATGGCCGGCGTGTAGTTCAGGTGGTAGCGCTCGGCGAGGTCGAGATTGCGATCCAGCGCCTTCACGTCACACGAGCCCATCGGACGCGGCGGCATCTCGCCCTGCAGCATCCAGGTGCGCCAGACCTGCGCGTTGTTGCTGGAGCACCAGATCGCGCGCGCCTTGACCACCGAGTCCTCGCCCAGGATCGGGATCAGGAACGTATGGATCGTCACGTTCTTCAAGGCCGCGAAGTTCTTCTCGGCGTCCTTGCAGTAGTGGCAGTTCGGATCCTCGAACACGATCATGTGGCGCGCGCCGTTGCCCTGCTTGAACAACAGCGCGTCCTTGTACGGCAGCTTGGGCAGGTCGGCCGCCAGGATCCTGGCGAGCCGCTCGTCGGTCAGGTCGACCTTCTTGTTGGCGTCGACGATGTGGCCGTCGACCCGCTCGTGCGACGGATAGATCTGGTAGACGCCCTGCTCGTCCGAATAGATGATGTCCTTGCCGATCCGCAGCTCATACAGGCCGGCGATGGGCGTCCTGGCGATCTCGTCGATCGCCGGGCCGTTGGGGTGCTGCTGGGTCCAGGTCTTGCGGATGGCGGCCTCGTCGGCCCAGCCGGCCGCGCAGGCGGCGGCCAGCAAGCCGGCCAGAAGTAGGCGCAGTGGCCGAAGAAACGTGTTCATGGAGCTCTCGGGGTGGGCGCTCACGAGCCGAGGGCGCGCGAGACGAGGAATCGTTTGAGGGGGCTGAGCCGGTCGACCAGCGACAGGCCCTGGTTGCGCAGCTCGCGCAAGCCGGGCACCGGCGCCGAGAACAGCTGCCACAGGCCGTCGACCGCGCCGGCCATCGCGCGCACCGGCCACAGCCGTGCCCGCGCGTAGCGGCGCAGCAGCGCCTCGTCGCCCAGCGCGCGCCAGGGCTCGCGTTCGGCGATCACCCGGGCGAGCGCGGCGACGTCGGCCAGGCCGAGGTTGAGGCCCTGGCCCGCCAGCGGGTGGATGACGTGGGCGGCATCGCCCACCAGCGCCCAGCCCGGCCCGACGATCTCGCCGGCGCTGGCCTGCATCAGCGGCCAGCTGGCACGCGGGCCCTGCACGCGAAGCGTGCCGGCGGCGCCGTTCGTCGCGGCATTCAGCGCATCGTCGAAGTCGGCGTCGCTCGCCTGCGCGAGCCGCTCGGCCTCGGCCTGCGGCATCGACCAGACGATGCCGTACGAGCATTCCGGCTGTGGCCGGTCGAACGGCAGCAAGGCCAGCACGTCGGGCGCGCGGAACCACTGGCGCGCGACGCCGGCGTGCGCCGCGTCGGAGATCACGCGCGCCGCCAGCGCGCTGTGGCCGTAGGAGTGGCGCTCGAAGGCGACGCCCAGCTTGTCGCGCGCCGCCGCGGCCTTGCCCTCGGCGATCACCGTCAGCGCGGCCTTCGCATCGGCCGAGACGGTAGAGACCGCCGGCGCGAAGCGGATCGCGGTCTCGAGCACGTGCTCGAGCTCGGCGGCGTCGACGATCCAGGCCAGCGCCGGCACCGTCTGCTGCCAGGCCGAGAAGGCGAGTGCGCCCTGGGCGTCGCCGGCGATGCGCATGTCGTAGACGGCGGTGCGCGCGTCCGGCGCCATGCCATCCCAGACCTTCAGCTCGCGCAGCAGGTCGACCGAGGCCGCGTTGAGCGCATAGGCGCGGACATCGGCGCGCAGCTCGCCACCGGGGGCGACGGCGGGCCTGGCATCGATGCCCACGGCAAGCCCCTGGCGGGCCAGCTTCAGGGCCAGCGCGCGGCCGACGATGCCGCTGCCGTGGATTCGTACGTCGATCTTGGACATTCCGCATTGTAGGGAGACGGATGTGAACCCGCGTCGGGCGCGGGGGACCGTCTAAAATCCGGGGTTTTCCCCCGAACGCCGGTTTCCGGTCGCCCTCCCGGCGCCGCGCGGCAAAGAAAGAAGCGAATGAGCCTCAAGTGCGGCATCGTCGGCCTGCCCAACGTCGGCAAGTCCACCCTGTTCAATGCCCTGACCAAGGCCGGCATCGCTGCCGAGAACTATCCCTTCTGCACGATCGAGCCCAACGTGGGCATCGTCGAGCTGCCAGACGCCCGCCTGCAGGTGCTGTCGGACATCGTCTCGGCGCAGAAGATCGTGCCGGCCATCGTCGAATTCGTCGACATCGCGGGCCTGGTGGCCGGCGCGTCCAAGGGCGAAGGCCTGGGCAACCAGTTCCTCTCGCACATCCGCGAGACCGACGCCATCGTCAACGTCGTGCGCTGCTTCGAGGACGACAACGTCATCCACGTCAACGGCAAGGTCGACCCGATCTCCGACATCGAGGTGATCCAGACCGAGCTGTGCCTGGCCGACCTGGCCAGCGTCGAAAAGCAGATCCACCGCACCAACAAGCTCGGGCGCGCGGGCGACAAGGAAGCCGTCAAGCTCAGCGCGATCCTCGAACGCTGCCGCGCCGCGCTCGACCAGGCCCAGCCGGTGCGCAGCCTGGAGTTCACGAAGGACGAGCAGGTCATCGTCAAGTCGCTGTTCCTGATCACCGCCAAGCCGGCGATGTTCGTGGGCAACGTGTCGGACAACGGCTTCGAGAACAACCCGTACCTGGATCGCCTTCGCGAGTTCGCGGCCAGGCAGAAGGCCCCGGTCGTCGCCATCTGCGCCAAGACCGAGGCCGAGCTGGCCGACATGGCGCCCGAGGATGCCCAGATGTTCCTGGCCGAGATGGGCCAGACCGAGCCGGGCCTGAACCGCCTGATCCGCGCCGCGTTCACGCTGCTGGGCCTGCAGACCTACTTCACCGCGGGCGTCAAGGAAGTGCGCGCCTGGACGGTGGCCATCGGCGCCACCGCGCCGCAGGCCGCGGGCGTGATCCACACCGACTTCGAGCGCGGCTTCATCCGCGCCCAGACCATCGCCTTCGACGACTTCGTCGCGCTGAAGGGCGAGCAGGGCGCGAAGGACGCGGGCAAGATGCGCAGCGAAGGCAAGGAATACGTCGTCAAGGATGGCGACGTGATGAACTTCCTGTTCAACGTCTGACGCCCAGGGCGCGACGCCGGCGTCGCGCTGAATCGGTCAGGTCAACGCAGAAGTTGCTCGAACAAGCCGTGCGCTTGTTCACTGAGTGGACAGCCAGGCCGCTCGATGATCAGCGCTGCTCCCGGAGCCGCTGCATGACCCCCTTCGCCCGCTTACTCCTGCGCCTGCGCCGGCGTGCCGTGCAGTACTACGAGTTGCTGCTGTATGCGCTGCTGCTGTCACTGGCTCTGGGC
>JBJMWF010000448.1:0-7210 GCA_045810265.1 Vitreoscilla sp.
CAGGCCCAGACGGCGCTCGATCGCTACTTCGACCACAACTCGCGCCGCGTCGTCGCGGTGTCCGACCTGCTGCGCCAGGTCGGCTCGCAGGCCCGGCAGGTGAGCTTTCCGCGCCCCGACGACACGCTCGCGGCGATCTCCGCCGCGGTGGCCGGGCACTGAGTCGCCGATGCGCACCGTCATCTGGGTGATCCTGCTGTTCGTGGCCGCCGTCGTTTCGGCCGCCGTGTTGAGCCAGAACGACGGCCTGGTCTCGATCTTCTATTCGGGCTATCGCGTCGACACCTCGCTCAACGTGGCGGTCGTCGCGCTGGTGCTGTTCGTCATCGTGCTGTACGTGGCGCTCAAGGCGATCAACGGCCTGCTCGGCATGCCGCGCCGCGCGCACGAGTGGCGTGAGCTCAAGCGCGAGCGCGCCGCGCACGCCGCGCTGCGCGACGCGCATGCCGAATACCTGGCCGCGCGCTTCAACCGCGCCAGCAAGTCGGCGCGCCAGGCGCTGGAACTGCAGCAGGACGTGGACGTCCTTCGCAACGACCGGGAGTTCGCCGGCCTGGCGCACCTGATCGCCGCCGCCTCGCTGCATCGCGTGCAGGACAGGCGCGGCCGCGACGAGCGGGCGAACCGGGTCGTCGAGCTGACGTCGGGCGTGCTCTCGGGATCGGTGGTGCTCGATGGCGCGCACCTGCTGATGGCGGAGTGGGCGCTCGACGACCGCGACGCCGAGCGCGGCCTCGAGGCCTTGCGCGCGCTGCCGCCGGGCGTCGCCCGCCGCACGCAGGCGCTGCGCCTGCGGCTGCAGGCCGCGCGCATGGCGCGCAAGCCGGTCGAGGCGCTGCAGACCGCGCGCCTTCTCGCCAAGCACCAGGGCTTCTCGCAGGTCGCCGCGCAGTCGCTGCTGCGCTCGCTGGCCATCGACGTCGTCTGTGCGGCGCACGACGAGGAGCAACTGCTGCGCGCCTGGCAGTCGCTCGACGCCGCGGATCGCCGCGACGTGATCGTGGGCGCACGCGCCGCGGTGCGCGCGCGCGACCTCGGACGGGCCGACCTGGGTCGCGACTACCTCGCGCCGCACTGGAGCGACCTGGCACGCATGGACGCCGACGAGCGCGGCGCGCTGGCCATCGCGCTGATCGACTGCATCGAGGGCCTGGGCAGCGAGTGGCTGCCGCGCGTCGAGGCCGCGGTGGCATCGCACGGCAACGAAGCCGCGATCGTCGCCGCAGCCGGCATGGTGTTCGCCGAGCGCCAGCTGTGGGGCAAGGCGCGCCGCCCGCTGGAGCAGACCGCGCACACCGCCACGCTGCCCGGACGCGTGCGCCGCCAGGCCTTGCGCCGACTGGCCTTCATCGCCCGCCTCGAGGGCGACGAGGCGCGCGGCGGCGAATACGAACGCCAGGCCTCCGTCATCGATTGACCAGCCGCCGCGCTCGGGATTGGTTGATCAGTTCCGCCGGCGCTTGCTATGATGCAAGGCTTCGCGGCTGTAGCTCAGCTGGATAGAGTACTTGGCTACGAACCAAGGGGTCGTGGGTTCGATTCCTGCCAGCCGCACCAGAATTTCGGTTCTAGAAACACAGCTCGGAAACGCAGGTTTCCGGGCTGTTTTTCTTTGTGCCGCCAAGCGCTTCGCGCAAGGCCCGCCCCGGCAAGGACATTGACGGGAAGGTAACCTTGCGGGATCCCCATTGCCCCTCAGCAGGACCGATTCCATGACCGAGACCACCACCTCCTCCTACCCCGACACCCGCCTGCTGATCGCCGGCGAGTGGCGCGATGCCAGCGGCGGCAAGAAGATCGCCGTCGCCAACCCGGCGACCGGGCAGACCATCGGCCATGTCGCGCACGCCAGCATCGCCGACCTCGACGCCGCGCTCGCCGCCGCGCACAAGGGCTTCGAGGCCTGGCGCAACACGCCGGCCGCCGACCGCGCCACGATGATGCGCAAGGCCGCCGGCCTGCTGCGCGAGCGGGCCGACGCGATCGCCCGCATGATGACGCAGGAGCAGGGCAAGCCGCTGGCCGAAGCGCGTGTCGAGGTGCTGGCCGGCGCGGGCATCATCGAGTGGTTCGCCGACGAGGGCATGCGCGTCTACGGCCGCGTCGTGCCGTCGCGCAACCTGGCCGCGCAGCAACTCGTGCTGAAGGAGCCGGTCGGCCCGGTCGCCGCCTTCACGCCGTGGAACTTCCCGATCAACCAGGTGGTGCGCAAGCTGGGCGCGGCGCTGGCCACCGGCTGCTCGTTCCTGGTCAAGGCGCCGGAGGAGACCCCGGCGTCGCCGGCCGCGCTGCTGCAGGCCTTCGTCGACGCAGGCGTGCCCGCCGGCACCGTGGGCCTGGTCTTCGGCGACCCGGCCGAGATCTCGCACTACCTGATCAGCAGCCCGGTGATCCGCAAGGTGACGTTCACCGGCTCGACCCCGGTCGGCAAGCAATTGGCCGCACTCGCGGGCCAGCACATGAAGCGCGTGACGATGGAACTGGGCGGCCACGCGCCGGTGATCGTCGCCGAGGACGCCGACGTCGTGCTGGCCGTCAAGGCCGCCGGTGCGGCCAAGTTCCGCAATGCCGGCCAGGTCTGCATCTCGCCGACGCGCTTTTTGGTGCACAGCAGCCTGCGCGACGAGTTCGCCGCGGCGCTGGTCAAGCACGCACAGGGCCTGAAGCTTGGCGACGGCCTGGAAGCCGGCACCAACCTCGGCCCCCTGGCCAACAGCCGCCGCGTCACCGCGATGGCCAAGGTGATGGACGACGCCCGCGCCAAGGGCGCCCGCATCGCCACCGGCGGCGAGCGCGTGGGCAGCACCGGCAACTTCTTCGCGCCGACGGTGCTGACCGATGTGCCGCTGGACGCCGACGTGTTCAACAACGAGCCCTTCGGCCCGGTCGCCGCCATCCGCGCGTTCGACACGCTGGACGAGGCGATCACCGAAGCCAACCGCCTGCCCTACGGACTGGCCGGTTATGCCTTCACCAAGTCCATCAAGACCGCGCACATCCTGGGCCAGCGCCTGGAGCTGGGCATGCTGTGGGTCAACCAGCCGGCCACGCCGTCGCCCGAGATGCCGTTCGGCGGCGTCAAGGATTCGGGCTACGGCACCGAAGGCGGCCCCGAGGCGCTGGAGCCCTACCTCGTGACCAAGGCGGTCTCGATCCTCGGCGTCTGATCCGCGCGACCCCGCCCGGGATGGGCGGGGCCGTCATGGCGACCGGGCGCGACGCCGCGTCGCGCTGAGACAATCGCGCGATGATCGACATCGGCGTCAACTTCCACTCGTCGCAGCTCAAGGGCCTGGCCACCGAGCTGCTGTCCCGTGCTGCCGGCGCGGGCGTCACGCATGTGCTGGCCACCGGCACCTCGTTGCAGGCCAGCGAGCTCGCGCTGGCGTTCGCGCGCGCGCAGGAGTCCGCACGTGGGTCCGAAGGGCGTGCGCCGGAGGTTCTCGTGCGCGCGACCGCGGGCGTGCACCCGCACGACGCCAAGCACTGGGACGCGCAATGCGCCGCGCGGCTGGAGACGATGTGGGCCGACGAGCTCGTCGTGGCGGTCGGCGAATGCGGCCTGGACTACAACCGCATGTTCTCGCCGCGCGAGGCGCAGCGCCAGGCCTTCGAGGCGCAGATCGCCGCCGCGCTGCGCACGTCCAAGCCCCTGTTCCTGCACTGCCGCGATGCGTTCGACGACTTCGAGGCGATGCTGCGCGACGCGGCCACCGCGGGTGCGCACGGCGTCGTGCACTGCTTCACTGGTGGGGCGGCCGAAGCCGAGGCCTGTCTCGCGCTCGGCTTCGACGTCGGCATCACCGGCTGGGTCACCGATCCGGCCCGCGGCGCCGAGTTGCGCGAAGCCTTGCGCGTGATCCCGGCCGAGCGCCTGCACCTGGAGACGGACGCACCCTACCTGCGCCCGAAGAACGCCGGCAAGACGCGCCCCTACAACGAGCCCGCGCTGCTGCCCTTCGTCGCCAGGGCGGTCGCCGAGGCCAAGGGGATGGACGTGACGGAGCTCTGCGCCTGGACGAGCGCCAACAGCAAGCGGCTGTTCAGGCTGCCTTGAGGCATGGCGCGGCGCTGAACGTCGTTGCAGGACCATGGCTTGCTCGCGCGGGCCTCGAAAACCTGCGTGCTCCGCGCGGGAGCACGACCAGAGGTGCCATCTTGGGGCAGTCTTGCAGCAACGTGCGCGCACGTGTCGCACTCGGTCTGATGTTTGCCGCCACCGCCGCGCTCGCGCCGCCGGCGGCACGAGCCAAGGAATTGACCTCGCCCTATGGCGTCTTCGTCGAGGGCGGCATCTCGGACGATTCGCGCTCGCTGGTCGGCGGCGTTGCCTGGACATGGGTCCAGCCCTCGAAGTGGGGCGCGGGCCATGCCAGCGGCTACCTCGAGACCTCGATCGGGGAATGGGCCTGCCATCGCCATGGCGGTGAGCAATACCATGCCTGCTCCGTGCAGTTCGGCGTCACTCCGGTGGTGCGCTATGCGCCCGAGGCCTGGGCGCACTGGTACATGGAGCTGGGCATTGGCGCGGACGTCATCGCGCCGGCCTGGAAGACGGACCAGCGGCGTTTCTCCACCGAGTTCAACTTCGGCGACCACATCGGCCTGGGTCGCAAGTTCGGCGACGAGGGGCGTGACGAGATCGAGCTGCGCGCCGAGCACTATTCCAACGGCGGCTACCGCAACCCCAACCCGGGCGAGAACTGGTTCCAGCTGCGTTACATGCACTGGTTCTAGAAACGCCTCGTCGTAAGCGAGCAGCCTGCAGTTCACCAAGCTGGTTTATTCTCGTTTTGCACGCCCGGCTGCAGCTCGGCGTTGCCGCGCAACGAGATGGAGACCCGCGATGAACGCAGCAAGCAACGACGTCGCCCCGACGCTTCCGATCAACGGCCTCTCGCACGTGGTGGGCTGGACCGACATTCCACTGTCGGACGCGACGATCTACGGCCTGCTGGCCGACATCGCGAAATGCTATCCGGAACGGCCCGCCGTCGTGTTCTGCGAGCAGGGCATCCGCTGGACATGGCGTGAGTTCGTGGCCGAGGTCGACGCCTTCGGCGCCGGGCTGGCCGCCCTGGGCCTGGCCAAGGGTGACCGCGTCGGCATCTGGTCGCCCAACCGCGTCGAATGGCTGGTGACGCAATTCGCTACCGCGCGCATGGGGCTGATCCTGGTCAACATCAACCCGGCGTACCGCTTGTCCGAGCTGACGTACGCGCTGCAGGTGTCGGGCTGCCGCGCCGTCGTCTCGGCCGAGCGCCTGAAGACCTCGATGTACCTGGAGATGCTGCAGAAGGTCCGGCCCGAGCTGCCGGCGCTCGAGTTCATCATCCGCATGGGCGACGACAGGACGCCCGGCATGCTCAACTACGGCGACGTCCTCGAGCGCGGCCGCGTCGAGCCGGTGCCGTTCGCCGATTGCCTGGCGCACGAGCCGATCAACATCCAGTTCACCAGCGGCACCACCGGCAATCCCAAGGGCGCGACGCTGACGCATCACAACGTCGTCAACAACGGCCGGTTCATCGCGATGGCGATGGACTTCTCCGAGCAGGATTCGCTGTGCATCCCCGTACCGCTGTACCACTGCTTCGGCATGGTGCTGGCGGTGCTGGCCTCGGTGTCGACCGGCGCGACGATGGTGTTTCCAGGCGAGGCTTTCGATCCGGCCGCTGCCCTCGCCGCGGTCGCGCGGGAGCGCTGCACCGCGCTGCACGGCGTGCCGACGATGTTCATCGCCGAGCTCGGCCATCCGCGCTTCGACGAGTTCGACCTGTCGTCGCTGCGTACCGGCATCATGGCCGGCTCGCCGTGCCCGATCGAGACGATGAAGCAGGTCGTCTCGCGCATGCACATGGGCGAGGTGACGATCGCCTACGGCATGACGGAGACGTCGCCCGTGTCGTTCCAGAGCTCGACCTCCGATCCGCTCGACCGCCGCACCACCACCGTCGGCCGCGTGCAGCCGCACCTCGAATGCAAGGTGGTGGACCTCGACGGCAACATCGTGCCGGTGGGCGAGAAGGGCGAGCTGTGCACCAAGGGCTACTCGGTGATGACCGGCTACTGGGGCGACGAGGAACGCACGCGCCAGGCCGTGGTCGACGGCTGGATGCACACCGGCGACCTGGCCACCATCGACGAGGAAGGCTATTGCAACATCGTCGGCCGCGTCAAGGACATGCTGATCCGCGGCGGCGAGAACGTCTATCCGCGCGAGATCGAGGAGTTCCTGTTCCGCCATCCCAAGGTGCAGTCGGCGCAGGTGTTCGGCGTGCCCGACGCGAAGTACGGCGAGGAGGTCTGCGCGTGGATCGTGCTCAAGCCGGGCGAGGCCTGCGTCGAGGACGAGATCAAGGATTTCTGCCGCGACCAGATCGCGCACTACAAGGTACCGCGCTACGTGCGCTTCGTCGACGAGCTGCCGATGACCGTCACGGGCAAGGCGCAGAAGTTCGTGATGCGCGAGCGGATGATCGAGGAGTTGCGCTTGCAGCGCGCGGCGACGGCTTGATCGCCGCCATGCTCAATGCATCGCCTGCCTGACGAGCGCGACGACATCGGCCGGCAACGCCACATAACCCAGGTCGTTGGCGACGCCGGAACCCGACGTCAACGCCCAGTCGAAGAACGCATCCACGCGTGCGAGCTCCGGGCCACTCCGGTGAACCAGCACATAGCTGGCCCCGATGATCGGCCAGCTGCGCGCGCCCGGCTCGTTGGTCAGCCCGCCGACGAGATCGTCGACAGAATGCCAATGCGCGCCGGCCAAGGCGGACTCGAACGCGCGCCGGTCCGCCCGAACGACGGGCCCGTCGTGCGAGGGCAGCGCCACGTCACTGAGGTGATGCTGCCGCGCATAGGCGTAGGCGACGTAGCCGATCGCAGCCCGCGTGCGCTGCACCAGCGAGGCCACGCCCTCGTTGCCCAGGCCTTCGCTGCCGACCGGCCATGCGACCGTCGTCCCGACGCCGATCGATCGCTGCCAGAACGGATCCGACTCGGACAGCCAGCGGGTCCACAGCCAGGTCGAGCCTGAGGTGTCCGCGCGATGCACGACGGTGATGCGCGCGTCGGGCAACGCGAGTCCGGGATTGAGCCTGGCGATCGCCGGGTCGCGCCAGTTGACGATCTCGCCGCGATAGATGGCACTGATCGCGAAGGCGTCCAGCACCAGCCTGCCCGGGGCGATGCCCGCGATGTTGAC
>JBJMWF010000449.1:0-8519 GCA_045810265.1 Vitreoscilla sp.
CGGCGGCGGCGGCGGCGGCGGCCAGTTCGTGTCGCCGCAACAGGTGCAGGTCGACGCCACGCTGAGGCGTTTCGGCCGCACGATGGAGCGCCACGTCCAGGGCTTCATGAACACCCAGCGCGTCTCGATGCCCTCGGGCGAGATGACCGGGGCGATCGCCGCCGCGCAGCAGGTGTTCGTCCAGCACGTCGAGGCCCGCCGCAACGAAGGCAGCAACCTGGCCCCGACCGAGATGATCGAGGCCCTGCGACAGCAGAAGCAGGAACTCAAGAGCACGGCCAACACGCAGGAGGAGCGCGCCACGATCGAGGTCGTCGCGCTGCTGTTCCAGAGCATCCTCACCGAGGATCGGATCCCGAGCGCCGTGCGGGTCTGGTTCGCGCGCCTGCAGATGCCCACGCTGCGCGTGGCGATGGCCGAGCCCGATTTCTTCTCGTCGGCGCAGCATCCCGCGCGCCGCCTGATCGACCGCATGGGCGCCTGCGTGATGGGCTTCGACGCCGCGCCGCAGGGCGCCGGGCCCGAGCTCGAAGGCGAGGTGGCGCGGGTGGTACAGGTGGTCGAGGCCTTCCCCGAAACCGGCCGCAAGGTGTTCCAGACGGTGCTGGTCGAGTTCGAGCGCTTCATCGAAAGGTTCTTCCGCGACCAGAACGAGACGACCAAGAAGGGCGTGTCGCTGGCCAGCCAGGTGGAGCAGCGCGAGACGCTGGCCATCCAGTACACGATCGAACTGCGCAAGCTGCTGGACGGCGTGCCGGTGCAGGACGGCGTGCGCGAGTTCCTGTTCCAGGTCTGGGCCGACGTGCTGGCCACCACCGCGATGCGCCATGGCCTGCAGAGTGCGCAGACGCGCGAGGTGCGCGAGGCCGCGCTGGAGCTGGTGTGGATCGCCAGCGCCAAGACCACGCGTGAGGAGCGCGCCGAAGTCATCCGCCGTCTCGGCCCGTTGCTGGCGGCGCTGCGCCAGGGCATGCTCGCCGGCGGCCTGCCGCCCGAGCGCCAGGAGACGACGCTGCGTGCGCTGAACGTCGCGTTGACGGCGGCCTTCGCGGCGCGCACGGCGACGATCGATCCGGATCAGTTCGCCCGCCTGAAGCAACGCCTGGAGGCGCTCGACGAGATCCTGCCGGACGCCGATTTCGAGATCGACGATTCGTTCGCGCTCGACCTGTCCGGCCATGAGTCGGACGAGCTCGAGATCGTGGCCGAAGGTGGCGCGAGCCCGTCGGCCGGCGCGCTGGCGGCGGCCGACGAGATGCTGGTCGGCGCCTGGTACATGCTCGACTATCGCGAGCGCCAGGAGGCCGTGCAACTGGCATGGCAGGGCATGCGCAAGCAGTTGTCGCTGTTCGTCTCGTCCAGCGGCCGCTGCGTGCTGTTCCAGCGCCGCCGCCTGGCCGCCTTCCTGCAGGCCCAGCTGCTGGTGCCGGCGCAGGACGAATCGCTCACCATCGCGGCCACGCGCAGCGCGATCGAAAAGATCAACGCGGATCCGGATCGCCTGAGGTAGTCCACACGAGGCCGGTTATGGCCAGGCGCGAAAACGACAACGGCTCCCGCGGGAGCCGTTGTTCATGGCGCAGCGGCCCCAGGCCGGTTCAGTGGATGAGCCGCTCTTCAGGCGCGACGAACAGCTCGTCCAGGATCAGCGCGTCGGGTTCCTCGCCCAGGCTCCAGAACACCATCAGGATGATGATCTTCATGTCGTCCAGATCGAGCGGATTGCCGCCGGCGGCCATCGCGCGGTCGATCACCATCTCGCGCATCGGCGGCGGCAGGACGCCGGCCGATTCGAGGAAGGTGACGAAGCCGACGGAGGTTTCGCCCAGCGATTCGATCTCGCGATCGGAGTACAGACGGATGGCGTCTTCGGATTGCACGCCGGTGTAGCCTTGCGAGGTGTCGGCCAGGCCGTCCAGCCAATGCAGCGCTTCCTGGATCTCGTCCGTTTCGAATCCGACGGCGGTCAGCTTGCGCGACAGCTGGTCGTGATCCGGACAGGCGTCCGGTCGCCAGTAGTTCTCGTACAGGTAGACAAGGACGTCAAACATGAACCGACTATACCGCAGCGACCGGCGCCGGCAAGCGGGAGTTGGCGGGCCGGAAAGACGCTGTTGGACCTTTGTGAAATCGTCGCTGCAAGGGCCGGATTTACATCTGGCAGGCACTCATCGGGGGCCTTGCGCGTGCGACCATGGAAAGCTCGCTCGACGCGATCGCTGTCGAGTTGACCGTGGATCTCAGGCCCGCGCCCGCCGCTGCAGTAAGCCGCCGGGAAGGCGCTCCACGACGCCCGACAGTTCGAGCTCGAGCAGGCGCGCCGCCAGCTGATCGGACGGCAGGCCGGTGCGTGCCGCCAGCACGTCGAAGGTGACCGGGTCGTGGCCCAGCGCCGCGCGCAAGCCGCTCTCGGGTTCCTTGCCGTCCTCGCTACTGGTCAGCGCGAACAACGAAGGCTGCGGCACCGACAAGGTCGCCCGGCTGGTCTCGCCCTGGGCCCCGAAGCGCAGCTCTCGCAGCACGTCGTCGGCGCCTTGCACCAGCTTGGCGCCTTCCTGGATCAGCCGATGGCAACCGCGCGAGTGCTGTGAGTGGATGGAGCCCGGGATGGCGAAGACGTCGCGCCCGTTCTCGACCGCCAGCCGGGCCGTGATCAGCGAACCCGACTCGAGGGCGGCCTCGACCACCAGCGTGCCCTGCGTGATGCCCGCGATCAGCCGGTTGCGGCGCGGGAAGTTGTCGCCCACCGGCGGCGTGCCCAGCGGATATTCGCTGGCGACCAGGCCCTGCTGGCTGATGCGCCGCATCAGGGCGGCGTTGCCGGCCGGGTAGACGCGATCGAGCCCCGTGCCGACGAACGCCACCGTGCTGCCCGGACCGTCGAGTCCGCCTTCGTGAGCCGCGGTGTCGATGCCCATGGCCAGGCCGGAAACCACCGTGAGCGGGCACCTGCTCAGGACGCGGGCGAACTGGCGTGCGTTGTCCATGCCCTGCGGCGTGGCGTTGCGACTGCCCACGATGGCGATGCCGGGCGACGACAGCAACTCGACGCGTCCCAGCGTGAACAGCAGCAGTGGCGGGTCGGCGGTCTCGAGCAGCAGGGCCGGATAGCGCGGGTCGTCGAGCGTGACGACGTCGCGCGGGACGTCGGTGGCCGCGCCGTCGAGCCAGCGGCGGGTGGCAGCCAGGTTGGCGTCAGCGCGGGCGTCCTGTCGTTTCAGGGCCTGGACGACGTCGCGGCCGGTCAATGACAGCAGCGTCGGTTCGTCAGCGGCCAGCACGCGTTCGGGGGAGCCGAGCGCCGCCAGCAGCTTGCGCGCGGTAGCGCGGCCGATGCCCGGGCTGGTGCCCAGCCGCAGCCAGGCGCCGAGTTCGTCGGGTGACAAGATGGGCACACCGGTCGTGCGGGTCAGCGGGTCGGCGGCAGGGGCAGGGCCAGGCAGGATCGACGACAGACGCCTCGCAGGAGAGCCGGTCGCCGCTTTCCGCTCAGGGCTGCGTGACGCGGTCGCCCGGCAGCGACGGCTCGGTCGTCTGGAGCACCAGGCCGTAGGCCATGCGGTCGAACACGCGGAAAACGAACACGACACCGATGCGCTCGTCGGGCAGCTTGATCAGGTTGCCATGCTCGACGGACTTGTCATGCGTGACCGCGCCTTCGTGCCACAGCGCCAGCACCGTGCCGCGCTCGAGGCCGTCGCGCGCGCCGCGGTTGAGAGACACGATCTGGTTCGTGCCGGCCGACATGGCGTCACCGTAGAGCGAAACGATCTTGCCGTTGACGGGATTGGCCGGCGGGTGTGGCACGAAGGGCGCGAAGTCGCGCACCGTGGCGGGCGCCAGACGGTCGCCGGTGGCGACGTCTTCCTTGTTGCTCGTGATCGTGAAGCTCGACGGCACGTTCAGGCCGCCGGTCTCGGCGCCCGGGCGGATCTCGCCGTCCTGCTTGCGGTCGGCCGAGCCGACGTAGCGCGCTTCGTAGCCCAGGATCTCCTTGGTGTCCGGGTCGACCAGCGCCTTGGGCGCGCGGAAGATCTGCCAGCTGCGCGTGTTGCCAAGATCGCCGCTGACGTAGGCGGTGTCGCCACGCTGCAGCAGCATGCGGTTTTCCTGCACCGCGACGATGCGCGGGGCGGTGGCCATCTGGTTGGAGTCGAAGATCATCGCGTCGGTGAGGAACGGCGAGATCAGATTCATCGGGATCGACGCGATGGCGGCCGATTCGGACGATTCGCTGCGAATCGACGGCGAGAGTTTGACGGTGTCGCCGACGCCTCCGACCGTGGTTCCGAGTTTCAACCGCGCCATGCCGTCGATTTTCTCGAGCACCAGCAACTGCCCCGGGTAGATCAGGTGGGGGTTGTGAATCTGCTCGAGATTCATTCCCCACAGCTCGGGCCAGCGCCACGGGCTTTTGAGGAACATGCCGGAAATGTGCCAGAGCGTATCGCCGCGCTTGACCGTATACGTGTCGGGCGCGTTTTCGGCCAGCTCGGACAGCGGCACGCCCTTGGAGGCGACCTGTTGCGCGGTATTGCGCTGCTCCGGCGTGATGGGGAACGCCTGCGTCACGGAGGGCGTGGCGGCCAGGACGGCCAGCGCGAGCGCGGCGCAGTTCAAGGCTGCAGCGGGCTGCGTGATGGCGGAACGTCGGAATCGAAAGGTCATGTCCAGAAAACTCCCGGGCCGTTGAAGGCAATTGGGACGCAAGTGAGACGGAATCCGCGCAGGCTGCGACAATTCCGAATCGGCTGGAGTATCCAGCCTGTCAAAAAACTAGCAAATTTGCCGCAGATTCTGCCCGCAAACCCCTGAGGTCGCAATGAATCGGACACTCCGTTACGACGGAGATGCCCATTCACCCTGAGCCCGATCGTCGCGACCCTGGCACATTCTGCACCGTCGCTGCAAGGGCGCTGGCTGCATTAACGGCGATTTTCGTGGCAGATTTCCAGGAACTGACTTTCCATGTCCCAACTCCAGATTCTCCGTTACCCGGATCCGCGCTTGTACACCGTCGCCAAGCCCGTCGCCCAAGTCGATGACCAGATCCGCGCACTCGCCGACGAGATGATCGAGCTGATGTACGCCTCCGACGGCGTCGGCCTGGCGGCGACCCAGGTCGATCGCCACATCCGGCTGATCGTCATGGACACCTCCGAGACGCATGACCAGCCGCGGGTGCTGATCAACCCCGAGCTGGTGGCCGGTTCCGACGACTGGATCCTGGGCGA
Organism: Vitreoscilla sp.; assembly: GCA_045810265.1. Taxonomy (GTDB): domain Bacteria; phylum Pseudomonadota; class Gammaproteobacteria; order Burkholderiales; family Burkholderiaceae_C; genus Scleromatobacter. The sequence goes on from JBJMWF010000449.1 coordinate 5,235, forward strand.
GGAAGGCTGCCTGTCGGTGCCGCTGGTCTACGAGAAGGTGGAGCGCCATGCCCGCGTGCGCGTGCGCGCGCTCGACCGCGACGGCCAGCCCTACGAGTTCGACGCCGAAGGCCTCACGGCCGTCTGCGTCCAGCACGAGATGGATCACCTGATGGGCAAGGTGTTCGTCGACTACCTGAGCCCGCTCAAGCGCGATCGCATCAAGACCAAGATGCTCAAGAAGACGCGCGACGAGCACAAGCGCTGATGGCCGGCACCGCGCTGCGCGTCGCCTTCGCGGGCACGCCGGAATTCGCATCGACCGCGCTCGCCGCGATCCACGCGGCCGGCCATGCGGTGCCGCTGGTGCTGACCCAGCCCGACCGGCCGGCGGGCCGCGGCCTGAAGCTGACGCCGTCGCCGGTCAAGCAACTCGCGCTGGATCTGGGGATGCCGGTGGCGCAGCCGCGCAGCCTGCGGCTGGACGGCAAGTTCCCCGACGAAGCGCAGGCCGGCCGCGCCGCGCTCGAGGCGGCGCGGCCGGACGTGCTCGTCGTGGCCGCCTACGGCCTGATCCTGCCGCAGTGGGTGCTGTCGCTGCCGCGGCTGGGCTGCCTGAACATCCACGGCTCGCTGCTGCCGCGCTGGCGTGGGGCGGCGCCCATCCACCGCGCGATCGAGGCGGGCGACACCGAGACCGGCATCACCATCATGCAGATGGATGCCGGCCTGGACACTGGGGACATGCTGCTGGTCGAGCGCGAGCCGATCGCGTTCGACGACACCACCGGGCTGTTGCACGACCGCCTGGCCGCGCTCGGCGCCCGCCTGATCGTGCAGGCGCTGGCAGATGCCGCGGCGGGGGCGTTGCGGCCGGTGCGGCAACCGCAGGAAGGCGTCACTTACGCGCACAAGATCGCCAAGGCCGAGGCCGCGGTCGACTGGACGCTGCCGGCCGAGGTGCTCGAGCGGCGCGTCCGTGCCTTCGATCCGTTTCCCGGCGCCAGCTTCCAGGCGCACGGCGAGACGGTCAAGCTGTGGCGGGCGCAGGTCGAGCGGCTGGACGTCGCGGCCGCGCCCGGCACCGTGATCGCGGTGGGCGGCCAGCAACTGGTGGTGGCGTGCGGCGACGGGGCACTGTCCTTGCTGGACGTGCAGCGCCCCGGCGGCAAGCGTGTCGCCGTCGGTCAGTGGCTGCAGGGCCAGCCGCTGGCGCGCGGCGACGTCCTCGGCTGAGAACCGAGGCTCGCGAATGGCCGCCAATGGCCGGCCAGTTCCGCGGTTCCAGGGCTAAAGGCGGGCAGGCGGAGGCCGATAACGACGCATAGACCCGTCCTTGCCATGCTGCGTCGATCCCTCCTCCTTCTTGCTGTCCTGTCCACGCTCGCCGGTTGCGACCAGCTCGGGCTGGAGTCGGCGTCGGTGACTGCCGCCCGCGTCGAAGCCGACGGCAAGGCGGTGGGCGCCGCCTGCCGCCACGGCGGACGCGCGATCGAGGACTGCTTCACGCTCAACAAGCGCGTCGACAAGGCCGCCATCTACGCCGGCTGGCGCGAGATGGACGACTACATGCGCGAGAACAAGCTCGAGGCCGTCGTCCCCACGCTGGGCCCGGGCGCCGCCAGGAAGACGGCCGATGCCGACGACGCCGCCTCCGGGCCGGCCGAGACGGACAAGCCGACCGCCAAGGCCGCGTCGCCGAAGGCCGAGAAGCTGGCCAAGGCCGACAAGCCGGCCGCCGACAAACCCGCCGAGCACTGAACCTCGCTTCGCGCCTTGCAAAGCCCACGACGCCTTGCGCTTGCCCTTGGGCCCGTGCGTCCACCGCGGCCATAAGACAATGGCGCGATGACCGCATCGCAAGCCCCGTGGCGCCATCCTGAATTTGCACGCGGCGCGCGCGACATGAGCGGCGTCGCGCTGGGCATCGGCGCCTGGGGCCTGGTCACCGGCATCGCGATGGTCAAGGCCGGGCTCGGCGCGGGCTTGGCCATCGCCATGTCGCTGTGCGTGTTCGCCGGCAGTGCACAACTGGCCGCGTTGCCGCTGATCGCGCAGGGCGCGCCGCTGTGGGTCGTCTGGGCCACGGCCTTGTGCGTCAACCTGCGCTTCGTGATCTTTAGCGCCGGCTGGCGGCCCTACCTGGAGCCGCTGTCACGTCCGCGGCGGCTGCTGGTCACCTATTTCACGGTCGACTTCACCTACGTCACGTTCATGCGCCGGTTCCCGAAACCGGCCGCCATGTCAGACCAACTGGCCTACATCGGGGGCAACGCCGCCGTGAGCTGGATCGCGTGGCAGGTGATGACCATCGCCGGCGTCGTGCTGGCCGATGTCATCCCCACGCGCTGGGGGCTGGGCTTCGCCGGTTCGCTGGCGCTGCTGGGCATCACCGCCACGCTGCTGGTCGACCGCGCCACCTGGATCGCGGCGGCGGTGGCTGCCTGCGCGGCGTTCGCGGCGTTCGCGTTGCCGTTCCACCTCAACATCGTGGTCGCCATCGCGGCGGCGATGGCGGTTGGGGTGCTGATCGACCATGTGGCGCCGCCGACCAAGACCATGCCCGCGGGAGATCAGGCATGAGCCACTGGGAGATCGCATTGGCCATCGCCGGCCTGACAGTGGTCAGCATCCTGACGCGCGGCTTCTTCATGCTGCCCGAGCGCGAGGTGCCGATCCCGCCGTGGCTGCGCGAAGCGCTGCGTTACGCCCCGCTGGCCGCGCTGGTGGCCGTGCTGGTGCCCGACATCGCGATGACCGGTGACCACTTGATCGCCACCTGGAAGGACGCCCGCATCTACGCGACCGCCGCCGGCATCCTCGTGTTCTGCACCACGCGCCACCTGCTCGCGACGATACTCGCGGGGTCGGCCGTGCTGCTGGCGCTGCGGCTGGGCCTGGGCTGGTGATTTGCCGGGCTCGCATCCTTGACCTCTTTTTGCGACTGCGTGAATGCCATGAAAGTGATCCGTTTCTCCGACCTCGTCGCCTCCGGCCAGGTGTCCGGCAAGCGCGTGTTCATCCGCGCCGACCTCAACGTGCCGCAGGACGATGCCGGCAACATCACCGAGGACACCCGCGTGCGCGCCTCGGTGCCGTGCATCCGCATGGCGCTGGACGCCGGCGCGGCCGTGATGGTGACCAGCCACCTGGGCCGTCCGACCGAGGGCGAGTTCAAGCCCGAGGATTCGCTCGCGCCGGTCGCCAGGCGTCTGGGCGAACTGCTGGGCCGCGAGGTGCCGCTGGTGGCCAATTGGGTCGACGGCGTCGACGTCAAGCCCGGCAGCGTCGTGCTGCTGGAGAACG
>JBJMWF010000450.1:0-15072 GCA_045810265.1 Vitreoscilla sp.
GCCCACCGCCTCGATGTGGGTGGCCAGGTAGTCGATGCGGTCGGCATCGTGCACGCGGCCGTCCGCGGTGGCGTCGGGGAAGGCGCCGCCGTTCTCGGTGATGTAGGTCGGTGGCAGCTCGTACTCGCGATGCAGCGTCAGCAGCAGCTGGTACAGGCCTTCGGGATAGATCTCCCAGCCCATGTCCGTCTTGGGATAGGGCTTGTCCTTGGCTTCGACCGGGCCCGCGGCGCTGGACAACGCGCGCGAGTAGTAGTTGATGCCGACGTAGTCCATGGGCGTGGCGATGATGCGCATGTCGTCCGCCTCGACCACCGGCGCGTCGGCGCCGAGCTCGGCCCATACCTCTGCCGGGTATTCGCCCTTGAACAGCGGGTCGGCGTACCAGCGGCGGCCGCGCGCGTCGTCCAGCCTGGCCTTGGCCTGGTCGGCCGCCGAATCCGTCAGCGGCATCTGGTGCGCCATGTTCAGCACGATGCCCAGCTTGGCCGTGGCGCCCTCGGCACGCAGTGCCCGCAGTGCGAGGCCGTGGCTCAGCAGCAGGTGGTGCGCCACCTGCACGGCGACGCGGCGCGACTTGATGCCGGGTGCGAACGTGCCTTCCTGGTTGCCCAGCACCGCCACGACCCAGGGCTCGTTGTGCGTCGTGATCGCGGCCAGGCGGTCACCGAGGCGGCGCTGGATGCCCAGCGCATAGTCGACGAAGCGGTGCACCGTGTCGCGCGATTCCCAGCCGCCCTTGTCCTGCAGCGCCTGCGGCAGGTCCCAGTGGTTCAGCGTCAGGTGCGGCGCCAGCCCACGCGCCAGCAGGCCGTCCACGAGCCGGTCGTAGAAAGCCAGGCCCTTCTCGTTCCATGCGCTCTCGCCCAGCGGCTGCACGCGCGGCCACGACACCGAGAAGCGGTACAGGTCGACGCCCAGGCCGGCGACCAGGTCGAGGTCGGCATCGAGCCGGTGATAGTGGTCGCAGGCGACGTCGCCGTTGCTGGCGTCCGCGATCACGCCGGGCACGCGGCAGAAACGATCCCAGATCGATTCGCCCTTGCCGTCCTCGAAGGCGGCGCCTTCGATCTGGAAGGCGCTGGTGGCCACGCCCCAGACGAAGTCAGGCGGGAACTGGGTAGCGAGGTCGTTGGTGTTGTGCATGGCGGAAGCGTCTTGTCTTACTTCACCGCGCCGGCGGTCAGGCCGGCGATGAGTTGGCGCGACGTGATCGCAAAGAGGACGATGAGCGGGATGGTGGCGATGGCGGAGCCGCACATCAGCGCGCCCCACTCGGTGTTGAGCGTCGATTGCAGGCTGCGCAGCGCGAGCGGCAGCGTGTAGTTGGGCACGCTGCGCATCACGATCAGCGGGTTGATGAAGTTGTTCCACGACGTGATGAACGTGATCAGCGCGAGCGTGCCGAGCGCCGGCTTCATCAGCGGCAGCACGATGCGCCAATAGATGGCGAACTCGCCGCAGCCGTCCATGCGGGCCGACTCGACCAGTTCCCGGGGCACCGCCGAGGCCGCGAACTGGCGCATCAGGAAGATTCCGAACGCGCTGGCGGCCGTCGGCACGTACAGCGCGCGCTGCTGGTCGATCCAGCCGAGGGCGTCCATGATCATGAACATCGGGATCATGTTCATGAACGAGGGCAGCAGCATCGTCGCCATCACCAGCCCGAACAGCGCCTTCTTGAAGCGGAACTCCATCAGCCCGAACGCGTAGCCGGCCATCGAGCAGAACAGCAGCGTCAGCCCGGTCGACATCAGCGCCACGTACAGGCTCCAGCCCAGGTTGCGCCAGAACGGAAGGCGCTCGGTGAGCAGCTTGAAGTTGGCCGCCAGGTCGTCGCCGAACCACAGCGGCGGCGGCAGGTTGTAGATCTCGCTGCGCGAATGCGTGGCGAAGACGAACATGAACCAGAACGGCGCCAGCATGAACAGCGCGCCGATGGCGACCAGAAGGTAGGCGATCCAGCGCGCGCTGCGCGCGCCGGCGCCTTCGCGGCCGATCGCCGGGGCGGGGTTGGCCACGGCGGTCATGCCGTGCCCTTTCGCGTGCGGAATGCCAGATTGGTGATCCACGTGAGCAGGGCCACCACGACGAACAGCAGCCAGGACATCGCGCTCGCGCCGCCGAAGTCGTTGAAGTCGAAGGCCTCACGGAACAGGTAGACCGCCGAGGTCATCGCGGCCTGCTGCGGACCGCCCTTGCCACCGGTCAGGATGAACGGCTCCTCGAACAGCTGCAGGCCGCCGATGACGCTCAGCGTGACGCCGAAGAAGATCATCGGCTTGATGCTGGGCAGCGTGATGTGCAGGAACTGCCGCAGGCGGCTCGCGCCGTCCAGCGTGGCGGCTTCATAGAGCTCGCCCGGGATGGTCTGCATCGCCGCCAGGTACAGCACCGTGTTGAAGCCGACGTAGCGCCAGAACACGATGAAGGCGATCGCGGGCTTGATGTGCGCCGCGCTGGTGAGCCAGTCGGTGTGCGGCAGGCCGAACCACTGTGCCAGCGCCGCGTTGATCATCCCGTAGTCCTGCGAGAACAACGAGTTGAACATGATCGCGATGGCCACCGTCGACGTGATGTAGGGCAGGAAATACACCGCGATCACGCCGTCGCGCAGGCGCTTGAACGAGGTATGGATGAAGGCAGCGAGCGGAAGCGCCACCAGGTGCTGCGGCACGCCCGCCGCGATCGCCAGCCACAGCGTGTTGCGCAGCGACATCCAGAACCAGGCGTCCTTCAGCGCGAACGTGAAGTTGGCCAGGCCCACGTATTCCATCGCCTTCAGGCCCCCGGTCGGCTCCCACGACTGGAACGCCAGGTACAGCGAGAAGCACAGCGGAAAGATGCCGAACACGCCGAACAGGATCAGGAACGGGCTGATGAAGACGTACGGCGCCCACTTGGGCGACAGGCGGAGGAAGGGGGGCAGGCGGGTCTTCATGTCAACGACGCGCCCGCAGTTCGAGCAGGCTCGCGGCGTCGGCCAGCGCCTGGCGGATGTCCTTGCCGTCATCGAGCACGTTGTCCAGCTCCGCGTTGACCGCGTCCTCGGCAAAGTTGCTCTGCTTGTGCACCGCCGTCGCCGTGATGTGTCGGGCGGCCTCGCGCCACAGCACGCGCGCTCGCTCGCCGCCGAGAAAGGGTTGCGGTTGCTCGATGAAGGGATCGTCCTGCGCGGCCAGCAAGGCGGGGAACGCGTCCTGCGTCTTCAAGGCTGCGAGCTGGCGTGCGCGATCGAGCGTCATCATCTCGATCAGCTCCCAGGCCAGCGCCTTCTTGTCCGGATCCGAGTCGCGCGGGATGGCGTAATAGGTGCCACCGTACGACACCCAGGTGCCCTCGGGCAGTTGCACGGCGCGCCACAGGCCCTTGGTGCCCGGCGCCACCCAGTTGGCCATCTGCCCCACCATCCACGAGCCGCCCAGCTCGGTGGCCGTGGCGCCGCGACGGAAGGCCTCGGCCCACTCGTTGCTCCAGGTCTTGAGGCGGCCTTCGAGCTGGTTGCGGCGCACGCGCAGCGCGAGTTCGAAGGCGCGGTGGAAGCGCGGCGTGTCCACCAGCACGTTCGAATCGTTGTCGAAGTAGATGCCCTCGCCCTTCTTCAGGCCGCTGCGGATCATGATGTCCTTGAGCGTCTTGACGTTGCCGATCAGGGTGGCGCCCGTGGCCTTCCTGATCCGGATCCCGGCGTCCACGTAGGCGTCCCAGGACGGCTGCAGGTCGCTTTCCACCAGGCCGGCGCGCTCCAGCAGATCCCGGCGGCAAAGCATCGTCCCCGGGCCGATATCGGTCGGCGCCGCCACCACCTGGCCCTTGCGGTTGATCGCCTGGTCGTACGCGTAGGCGACGAAGCGCGCACGGTAGCGCCCGATGTCGTAGCGTGGCTGCAGCAGGTCGGACAGCCCGCCGCCGTTGGAGAACTTGCCGACGTAGGACGACTCCAGCGCCATCACGTCGGGCAAGTAGACCGAAGTCGAGAGCGCGGTCGTCATCGCGGTGTGGTGGTCGTCGTACTGGCGCATCACGACGTCGATCGCGACATCCGGATGGCGCTGCGCCCACTGCGGCGCGGCATCCTTGACGATCTGGTCCACCAGTGGAAACGCCGCCACCGTCAGCGTGCGCGCCGGCGCGGCGCGCACGCCGGGCGCCACGGCCGCAGCCAGGCTCGCGGCCAGCAGCGTGCGGCGGGTGGTCGCGAACGTGCGCGGGCCGTGCATCGTGTCGGACGACAAGGTCATCGGGCCGGCACGCGGCGGCAGGCGCAAACGCGGGCGTGCGGGGCGGGCGTCGTCTGCATGGGTTGTCTCTTGCTGTTCTCTTGTCGGCCTGGGAAGGCGCCTGGATTTCTTGAAAGCGCTTTCATCATTGTCTGGCGAACGGCTCTCCAGACGTTACAGCGTAAACCCGAGTTCAGGGACTGCTGGCAGGGCGCCGGTCCCCGCGTTCCCAATAGACCGGGTCGCGCCTTGGAAGCGCTTTCATATCCGACCCTGCCCGGGGCCTCGACAAGGCGCCGACGATGCAGGCGCTTTCGTGGATGTCGTCCGACGAGATCGGGGCCATCAAGCCGGCTCGTGGCGGTCGACCCGGGCGACCAGCATGCGACGATCAACTCGTCGTGGTAGGCCAACTCCGCCAGCGCGTCACGCGCTGCGGTCAGGCACCGGGCCGCGTGAAGCGGATCGCGGCCCGCTGCGAGGCACGCCCCCCGCGCCGGACCACTTGCCGGGCCGGGCGCCCCGGATTATTTCGTCGTGCCTGCCAGGTTGGCTGCCAGCATGCGCCCGACGAGATCGCTGCCGCTGGTGAAGGACTTGCGGATCAGTTCCGGGTCCTTCAGGTAGTCCTCGATGGTGTGGCCTTCCTTGTTGTCGCCGTTGAGGGCGGTGACGAAGTCGGTGTCTTTCCACAGGACGGTGCCGTCTGCCTTGGTCATCGTCGCCGTGACGTTGAACGTCGGATACAGCGTGGTGCCGAAGCCTTGCGATTGCGCGATGCCGTACATGTTGACGACCAGCTTGACGCGGGCATCGGCAGGGTCGTTGCCGACGACGAACTTCATGGGCGAGGCTGCGCTGGCCTGCTTGGCGAATTCGGCGGCGACGATCTGCTGCACCGAAATGCTGTTGGCATCCATCGCGGCCTGGAGCCGCGCCTTCGGCGTCGCGGCGGTGCCCTGCGCGGCGAGCGCCCCAAAGACACCGAGCATCATCATGCCGGTCTGGCCCGGACCCTGGTAGTACATGTCGGCCGGAAGGGTGACGGCCGGGTCGACGCTGACGGTATGCACGCTGGCGCGCACGTTGTCGCCTATCGCGACAGGCGCATTGGCGCACGCCGCCAGCAGCAGGGAGGCAGCGAGCGCGCCGGCGGTGGTGGCGCGCGAGAACAGGGAGCGATCGTTCATGAATGAGACTTCGTGGTGGTGGAGATGCGCCACCGCTTCCTCGACAGTGGCGGCGCATTTTCCTCGCTGCGAAGACTCCGGCGTCAGGCTGCATCCGCGCGAGTTGCGCAGGTCGTCACGTTCCCGGCGAATCCCGCCCCCGCGGACGGCGAACCGCCCGGAGTGCGGCCCTCAGCGTGCGACTCGTCTCGTCGACTCGCGCGCCACGAGCTCCGGCGGCGGCAGGTCGGCCGCCGGCTCCGCGCCCTTGAGCATGGCCAGCATCGCGCCAGCCGCCTCCGAGCCGATCTCGTAGACCGACTGGCGGATCGTGGTCAGCGGCGGCACGGAGAATTTCGCCGGCGCGAGGTCGTCGAAGCCGACCAGCGAGACGTCGTCGGGCACGCGCACGTTGCGCCGGTACAGGCCCAGCGCAGCGCCGATGGCGGTCTGGTCGTTGGCCGCGAAGATCGCGCTGAATGCCAGGCCGCTTTCGAGCAGCCGGTTGACCGCCATCAGGCCGCCGGCCTCGGTGAAGTCGCCCTTGAGGACCAGCGCCGGGTCGAACGCGATGCCCGCGCGCTCCAGCGCGGCGCGGTAGCCCGCCTCGCGATCGAGCGCGTCCTTGTGCAGCGGATCGCCGGCGATGAAGGCGATGCGGCGATGGCCGCACTCGATCAGGTGCTGCGTGGCGAGCAGGCCGCCGGTGTGGTTGTCGAAGTCGATCGAGAAGATGCGCTCGGTGTGCAGCTCGCGCCCGACCACCACCATCGGCACCTGCTGCGAGTAGCCCTTCAGCGCCTCGTTGGACATGCGCCCGGCCAGCACGATCAACCCGTCGACGCGGCGCGACATCAGCGCCTCCATCGCCTTGTGCTCCTCGGCCTCGTGCCAGTGGCCGCTGACGAAGATCGGGATGTAGCCGGCGACCTCCAGACGATCCTCGATACCGCGCAACGCCTCGCCGTAGAACGGGCTGTTGATGGTCTGCGTCAGCACGCCCACGCTCAGCGTGCGCCCGCCCGCCAGCCCGCGCGCGACGGGGTTGGGCCGGAAGCCCAGCCTGCGGATCGCCTCGTCGATGGCCTCGCGCTTTTCGGGACTCACCGTGGCCGTGCCATTGAGGATGCGCGAGACGGTGCTGGGCGAGACGCCGGCCGCCTTGGCCACCATCCCGAGCGTCACCGTGCCCGTGCCGGAAGGCGTGGAAGCGGTGCTGGGAGAGCGCTTGCGGCGGGCGGGAGTCTGGTTCATCGAACGGCGGGCCTGAGGTCGGGCAATCCTGCGAGTGTAGGCGTGGAAGCGCTTTCGCGCCTGGGGGCCCCTACGAAGTGATGCGTGTGGGCGCCCCGAACCAGCGCGTCGCGGCCGGCCGCAACCACGCGACGGACGCGCCAACCGGCGCCATTCCAGCCAGGCGCCTGCGCGCTTCGTATCATCGCCAGATGGCCACACATGAAGACGTCCTCGAGTTCTGGTTCGACCCTGCGACCGAGGCCAACTGGTGGAAGCGCTCGGACGCCTTCGACGCGACGATCGCCGCCCGCTTCGGCCCCCTGCACGAAGCGGCTGTGCGCTGCGAGCTGTTCGAATGGCGCGCCAGCCCCGAGGGCCGTCTCGCCGAGGTCATCGTGCTCGACCAGTTCTCGCGCAACCTGCACCGCGGCTCGGCCCTCGCCTTCGCGGCCGACCCGCTGGCGCTCGCCCTGGCCCAGACCGCGGTGGCGCTCGGCTTCGACCGGGCGCTCGACACCCGCCGGCGCGTGTTCCTGCACATGCCTTACATGCACAGCGAATCGCGCCTGATCCACGAGCAGGCACTCAAGCTGTTCGCGGCCGACCATGCGCGCGAGAACCTGGAGTCCGAGCGCCGCCACAAGGCGATCATCGACCGCTTCGGCCGCTACCCGCATCGCAATGCGGTGCTCGGCCGCGCATCGACGCCGCAGGAGATCGAATTCCTGAAGACGCCAGGGTCGTCCTTCTGACCTCGGCCATTCGGCCCGGCGCAAAATCGGCGCATCGCTGTTCCTGGAGCCGATCCGTGCGCCACGTTCCATTGCCGCGAGGCACCGCGTCCCTGTCACTGCCGGTGCTCGGCCTGGGCACCTGGCGCTTGGGCGAGTCGCGCTCCACGCGCCAGGCCGAAATCGCCTCGGTGCGCACGGCGCTCGACCTGGGCTACCGCCTGATCGATACCGCCGAGATGTACGGTGAAGGCGGGGCCGAGGAAGTCGTCGGCCGCGCCCTGGAGGACGCCATCCGCGCCGGCGATGTGCGGCGCGACGAGGTGATCGTCGTGAGCAAGGTCTACCCGCACAACGCCAGCCGCGCCGGCACGCGCCAGGCCTGCGAGCGCAGCCGGCGCCGCCTCGGCCTGGACACCATCGACATCTATCTGCTGCATTGGCGCGGCGAGCACCCGCTCCGCGAGACCGTCGACGCCATGCAGCAGCTCGCCGCGGACGGCCACATCCGGCGCTGGGGCGTCAGCAACTTCGATGTCGACGACATGGCGGAGCTGACGGCCATCAGCGACGATTGCGCGACGAATCAGGTCTGGTACTCGCTGGGGGAACGCGATCCCGAATACGCGCTGTTGCCGTGGCTGCGGGCGCGCGGCATGCCGCTGATGGCCTACAGCCCGATCGACCAGGGACGCGCCGCGCGCGATCCGGTGCTTGGCCAGATCGCGTCGGCCCGCGGCCTGACGCCCGTGCAGGTGGCACTGGCGGCGGTCCTCGCCCAGCCCGACGTGATCGCGATCCCGAAGGCGACCGGCGCCGCGCACCTGAAGGAAAACCTTGCGGCCGCGGAGCTCATTCTGGGCCCCGCCGAACTCGAGGCCATCGAGCGACAATTTCCGCGACCGGTGCGCAAGGCGCCATTGGCGATGAACTGAGCGTGGCATGTGCCGAGCTCCCGACGCGGCTTTGCGGCCATTGGGGCCCTGGCATCTCTCGCGCCGGACGCTCACCTTCCGGGCGGCGGATCCAGTGCGGCGACGATCGGCTCGCTCAAACGGACGACGTCTTCCAAAAGCAAGTCGGCACCGGCTTGTGCGGCGCCGCCGTCGCGGGCGCAGATCGCCTCCAGCGCGGCGGCAGCGCGGTGCAGGTCGTGCATGCCCAAGGCACCCGACACGCTCTTGAGGTCGTGCGCGTAGCGCAGGCAGGCCGTGCCGTCGCCGCACTCGCGCGCGCCGCGGAAGCGCGCGGCGAAATCACGCTCGCGTTCACAGAACATGGCCAGCAGCCGGCGATAGAGCACGACGTCTCCCATGACGCCGGCCACACCGGCCCCGGTGTCGATCCCCGGGACTTGCGGCAGAGCGGCCGAATGCATTCGAGCGCCTGGCGCGTGGGGCAGCCAGCGCGCCAGCGTACCGAACAGTTCGTCCACGCGTATGGGCTTGGCGATGTGGTCGTTCATGCCTGCCTCGATCACCTTGTCGCGGTCGCCCGCCATGGCGTTGGCAGTCATGGCGATGACCGGCAGATCCCGCAGCGCGGGCCGTTGGCGCAGCGCCCGCGTCGCGGCGTAGCCATCGAGCACCGGCATCTGGCAGTCCATGAGCACCACGTCGAACTGTTCACTCGCCAGGATGTCGAGCGCCTCCTGGCCATCGGCCGCGACAACCACCTCGACGCCCGCACGTCCGAGCAGGTCCCGCGCAAGCTCCTGGTTGATGCTGTTGTCCTCCACGAGCAGCACGCGCGCGCCAGCGACGCGTTCGTGCAGCACCCGCAAGGCCTCGCGCTGCGGCTCCCTGCGATTGCGGCCCGCCGTGTCACGGCCGAGCGCCTCGGCACAAGCCTCGAGAAGCCCGGAGGCCGTCACCGGCTTGCAGACGAAGGCGCCGACGGAAAGATCACGGGTCGCCAGCTGCCGACGGACGTCCTGGCCGTCCATCGCGGTCACCATGAGCACCGTGCGAGGACGTTGGCCAAACGGGATGTCGGCAAGCTGCGCCAGCATGCCGAGTCCGTCGACACCGGGCATGTTCCAGTCGAACAGTAAAAGCGAGTAGGGATGCCCCTCCCGGTCAGCCCGCTGCAAGGCCTCGAGCGCCTGCATGGCGTCGGGCAAGGCCTGGACATCGATGCCCAGCGACGCCCCCAACGCGCACAACAACGCCCGCGCCCCGGCATGGTCATCGACGGCCACGGCCTTGATGCCCGGCAGGCCCTCCGGCGGCAAGGCAATCGCAGGGGACTGCGGCTGCACCCCGAAGCGCGCGCTGAAGTGAAAGCAACTGCCCTGCCCCGGCGTGCTGTCGACGCCGATCGCGCCGCCCAGCATGTCCACCAGGTGACGGCAGATCGCCAGCCCGAGGCCGGTGCCGCCGAAGCGCCGGTTGGTCGAGGCATCGGCCTGGCTGAACGGCTGGAACAGCCGCGCACGCTGCCCGTCGTCGATCCCGATGCCGGTGTCGCGAACCTCGAAGCGCAGCATCACCTGGCTGCCCTCGTGCGCCAGTTCCTTCACCGTGACGCGGACCTCACCCTGCCTGGTGAACTTGACGGCGTTGTTGCCCAGGTTCAACAACACCTGGCCGAGCCGCGAAGGGTCGCCGACCAGGTGCGTCGGCAGTCCCGGGGCGACGTCGAGCAGCAGCTCCAGCCCGTTTTCTTCCGCGCGCAATCCGACCAGGCTCGCGAACTGGTCGATGACGTCGCCCAACCGGAACGGGATGTGCTCCATCTCGAGTCGGCCGGCCTCGATCTTGGAGAAGTCGAGGATGTCGTTGATGACGCCCAGGAGGGACTCCGCGGCATGGTGCACCTTCTCGACATAGTTGCGCTGCTGGTTGTCCAGTTCGCTCTGCAGCGCCAGCCAGGACATGCCCATGATCGCGTTCATCGGCGTGCGGATCTCGTGGCTCATGTTGGCCAGGAACTCGCTCTTGGCCTGGGTGGCGGCTTCCGCCGCACGCTGGGCCGATTCCAGCTGCTCCGTGCGCTCGCGCACGCGGCGTTCGAGTTCGCGGTTGAGCTCCTTGACCTCCTCTTCCGCGCGATGGCGCTCGGCGACCTGCCGTCGCAAGGCGTCGTTGGCCGCGGCCAGGTCGTCGGTGCGCGCCGCCACGCGCTCCTCGAGAGTGCGATTGGATTCCCGCAGTTCCCGCTCGAGCCGATTGATGGTCACGTGGGTGCGCACGCGGACAAGCAACTCTTCGGGTGCGAAGGGCTTGACCAGGTAGTCCACGGCGCCGAGTTCGAGACCCTTGACCTTGTCGAAGGTATCGGTGAGTGCAGACAGGAAGATCACGGGGATTTCGCACGTCGTCTGCTGGGCCTTCAGGCGCCTGCAGGTCTCGAAGCCGTCCAGGCCCGGCATCAAGGCGTCCAGCAGGATGAGATCGGGAAGCACCAATGCAGCGCGCTGCAGGGCCTTCTCCCCGCTGGTGGCGATCACGACGCGGTAGCCCGCGTCCTCCAGCGCAGCTTGCAGCACGCCGATGGCAGCGGGCGTGTCGTCCACGACCAGGATCGTGCAGAGGCTAGGGTCTATCGACATTTTCTGGCACGGCTCGAGATGAGGAAAGTCGGCAGGACCACCGGCGTCATGGCGTGTCGCTCGACGGACTAGCCCGTCCGGCCTTCGGCCCGGGCCGTTTCGAGAAGGTCAAGATAGGCAACGATGCCGTCATCGTCGTAGCGTACAGCCAGCCGCCGAACGTTCCGGCAGAAGGCAGCGTAGACCGGGTCCTGGGCATGCTGCTTCAGCAGCAGCTCCAATTCTCCGAAGGCGCCGCGATTGGCGATCCGCCGCAGTTCATGGAGCAAGTCCGAGGGCGGAAGCTCGGCCGGACCCAGGTCCGAGCTTCCGGCTGCCTGCCCCGCCGACTCCGGTGGATCTCGTTCCCACTCGATGCCCAGCGAGCGCCCGATCATCTGGAGCATCTCCGGCACCTGCACCGGCTTGTTCAGGAAGCCGTCGCACTCGGCCACGAAGGCATGCCTGCGCTCGCTGCCGGTGATCGAGGCGGACACGCCGATGATGCGCGTCGCGTCGAGTTGCCGGTGGCGCCGCATCTCCCGTAGGGTGTCCAGGCCGTCGTGTTCGGGCATCACCAGATCCTGCAGCACCAGGTGGGGCGGCTCGGCGAGGGCCATTGCCAGCGCCTGGCTTCCACTCGCGGCCGTCCGCACCTGGAAGCCGAGTGGGTTCAGCAGGTCGGCCAGCAACGTGGCGTTGACAGGGTTGTCGTCCACCACGAGGACGCGGCGGCGCTCCCCTGTGTAGCCACGGATATCGTGCCCCGTGGGCCGGGCGAACTGTTCGCCCGCAACCACCGAAGGCACGGGAACGCTGAAGCGGAACGTGCTGCCGTGGCCGGGCCGGCTCTTCACGTCCACCTCGCCGCCCATCATGGTCGCGAGCCGCCGCGTGATGGTCAGCCCCAGGCCGGCGCCTTCGCGCCCCTCGCCCAGTGGCGTGATCTGGGAAAACGGCTCGAAGATGGTGTCCAGCTTGTCCTCCCGGATACCGATGCCCGTATCGACGACCTCGCATTGAAGCAGGGCATGCGCCGCGTCGTATTCGGCGCGCAGGGTCACGGCGCCGCTCTGCGTGAACTTGACGGCATTGGCCAGCAGGTTGAGCAGGATCTGGCGGATTCGCCGTTCGTCGCCCCGAACCCATTCCGGGAGGTTCGCGAACGTATCGTGCGCGAGCGCGAGCCCCTTTTGTTCCGCCTTGATCCGGGTGATCTCGAGTACCTGGTCCAGCAGCCGTGGCAGACAGAACGAGGCCTCCACGAGTTCCAGCTTCTGCGCCTCGATCTTGCTCAGGTCGAGGATGTCGCTGATCAGCGTGAGCAGATGTTCGCCGCTGGCGCCCATCACCGCGAGTTGCTCGCGCTGGCGCGTCGTCAGGTTGTCCTGTTTGATCAGCAGTTGCGTGTAGCCGAGGATCGCGTTCAGCGGGGTTCGCAGTTCGTGGCTCATGCTTGAAAGGAAGGTGCTCTTCGCCTGGTTGGCGACTTCAGCGGCGTCCTTGGCGGCCGACAGGTCCTGCGTGCGCTCGGCCACCAGGCGCTGCAGGGCGTGCGTCTGCTTGCGCAGCTGCTGGACGCGCGCCCGATAGGCGGCATAGGCCAGGGTCGTGAACGCCAGCAGGACGACCAGGCGAAACCACCATGTCTGCCACCAGGGCGGCGTGATGGTGATGGCCAGCGACGCTCCGGCCTCGTTCCAGACACCGTCGTTGTTGCTGGCCTTGACGCGGAACACGTAGTGTCCAGGCGCGAGATTGGTATAGACCGCCTGCCGACTGGAACTGTCCGCGCTCACCCAGTCCGCATCGAAGCCTTCGAGCTTGTACGCGTAGCGGTTCTTCAGGGACCAGCGATAGTTCAGCGCCGCGAACCTGAAGCCCAGGCTCGATTGGCTGTAGTCCAGCGTGATCGCGCGCGTGAGCTGCACGGCGACGCGAAGTGGCGAGTCCGGTCCTGGCGATACCTTGTGCTTGAACAGCGAGAACTCGGTGATGTAGACAGGCGGGGGCTCGGGGCTGTCGTGCAGCCGTGCGGGCTGGAACGACGTCAGGCCGTTGGTGCTGCCGAAGTAGAGCGTGCCATCCGGGGCGCGGTAGGCGGCGTGATTCCAGAACTGGTTGCTGGGCAGGCCGTCGTTGCTGTCGTACACCCGAACCTTGCCGCTGCTCGAATCGATCCGCACGAGGCCCTTGTCGGTGGCCGCCCAGATGTTGCCGGCCAGGTCCGACTCGAGCGCCATCACGTAGTTGCTCGGCATCCCCTGGCGAACCGTGTAGGACGTGAATGCCCCGGTGCGCGGATCGAACACGTTGACGCCGACATCCGTGCCGACGAGCACCCTGCCCTGCGCCCCCTCGGCGATGGCGTTGACGATGACGCTGGTCAGGCCGTCGTGCTCCGCGGAAAAGTTCGTGAACCTGCCGCTGGCCGGGTCCAACCGGCTCAGTCCGGCGTCGCTGCCGACCCAGACAGATCCGTCGGTGGTGACGCGCACCGCATTGGTCTGGTCGTTGGCCAGGCTGTGAGGGTCGCCCGCATCGTGGTGGAACAACGTGAAGGTCTTGTGCCTCGGGTCGAACCTCTGCAAACCGACGCCGTACATCGTCAGCCAGAGGTTGCCATGCCGATCGGCCGAGAGGTCGGAAATGTTGTCGGACGCCATGCCTTGCGGACCATTGGCTGCGACGGTGAAGCGTTCGAAGGTGTCGGAAGCGGCGTCATAGCGATTCAGGCCGCCCCGCGTGCCGACCCATATGGCGCCGTCGGCATCCATGGTGACCGCGGTTCCGCTGTCGTTGGAAAGACTGCGCGGATCACCGGCCTTCTGTCGGTATCGGCGAACCCCTCCGCCGCCGTGATCCACCCGCAACAGGCTCATGTCGTCGCTGCTGACCCAGAGCCTTCCCTGTCCATCCTGATGAGCCCCAGATACCGCCATGTCACCGCGCACGCCGGGCAAGCCGTGCTGCTGCAATATCAATTGAAAGCGAGCTCCCGCTTCGTCGTAATGGTTCAGCCCGTTGAAACTGGCGAACCACAGCGTGCCGTCGTGCGCCTCCCTGAAATATTCGGACAGGTTCGTGCTCGGTCCCAGCGGATTGGCCGGGTCATAGGAATACGGGATGAAATGGCCGGTGCCCTCGTCGAACCGATGGATGCCGCCACCCCAATTGGTGGTCCACAACCGTCCGCGGCTGTCGCGACTCACCTGCAGCACGACGTCGCTGCTGAGGCTGAACGGATCGTTCGGATCGTGCTTGAAGCTCTTGAACCTGGGTGGCCCGTGGGGGTCGAAATGGTTCAGCCCCCCGTCCGTCGCGATCCACAGCGTGCCGTCCCGGTCGAGGAACACGCCCTCTATCCAGTCGTTGCTGAGCGAGTTGGCGTCGGCGTCGTCATGTCGATAGTGCGTGAAGCTCTGGCTCGCGGTATCCAGGCGATCAAGGCCGCCGCCATAGGTACCGATCCACAAGGCTCCCGTCTTGTCCTGCACCACCTGGGTCGGCAGGTTGTGACCAAGGCTGTTGGGGTTGGCCGGATCGTGCCGGTAGACCTTGGCCTGGCCGGTAGCGGGATCGAGTCGGCTCAGCCCGCCCAGGCTCGAGATCCACATCATCCCGTCCTTGTCCTCGAAAGCAAACCAGACCTCATCGCCCGCGATGCTGGCCGGGTTGGCGGCGTCATGCCGATAGAACGTGAACCGCTCGGTCTGGATGTCGAGCTTGAGCAAGCCGTTGCCCCAGGAGCAAAACCACAAGTTGCCGTCCCTGGCCGGGAAGATGGTCTGGTAGAACTGCGCGACCTGGCCCTGGACGCCTGGCGGAACCGGCCGGTAGGTCGTGAAATCCGAGCCGTCGAACTTCGATATTCCGTTGCGGGTCGTGGTCCACACGAATCCGTATTTGTCTTCCGCCACGTCGAATGCGACGTTGTTGGCCAACCCGTTGCTGACGTTGTAGCGCTGAAAGATGCCGGTGTCGCCGGCGGCCGGTTCCTGCGCCAGGGCATCGCCGGGCACGAGGCTGCACCATGCCACGACCATCGGCGGCAGGAGCGCGGCCCATGCCCGACAGCCACGCCGGGGCGCTTGTCCGTTGGTCACCGGCATTCGACTCGCGAGCTAGAAGTCATATTTCACGCCGGCGTTGAAAGCCCTTCCGATCGCGCCCTCCAGGTGCAA
>JBJMWF010000451.1:0-6414 GCA_045810265.1 Vitreoscilla sp.
CACCAAGATCTACTCGGTGGTCGGCGACGTCAACAAGCCGGGCAACTACGAGATCCCGATGGGCACGCCGTTCTCCAAGCTGCTGGAGCTCGCCGGCGGCGTGCGCACCGGCCGCAAGCTCAAGGCCGTGATCCCGGGCGGCTCGTCGGCGCCGGTGCTGCCCGCGTCGATCATGATGGAGCTCACGATGGACTACGACTCCATCGCCAAGGCCGGCTCCATGCTGGGCTCGGGCGCCGTCATCGTGATGGACGACTCGCGCTGCATGGTCGAGAGCCTGCTGCGCCTGTCGTACTTCTACCAGCACGAATCCTGCGGCCAGTGCACGCCGTGCCGCGAGGGCACCGGCTGGCTGTGGCGCATGGTCGATCGCATCGAGCACGGCCACGGCAAGATGGAAGACATCGAACTGCTCAACTCGGTGGCCGACAACATCCAGGGGCGCACCATCTGCGCGCTGGGCGATGCCGCGGCGATGCCGGTGCGCGCCATGATCAAGCACTTCCGCAGCGAGTTCGTTCACCACATCGAACACAAGACCTGCCAGGTCCCGGCAGCGGTCTGATCGGGACGAGACCACACTCATGATTGAAATCGAACTCGACGGCAAGAAGGTCTCCGTTCCCCCGGGCAGCATGGTGATGCATGCGGCCGATGCGGCGGACACCTACATCCCGCATTTCTGCTATCACAAGAAGCTCTCGATCGCGGCCAACTGCCGCATGTGCCTGGTCGACATCGAGAAGGCGCCCAAGCCGATGCCCGCCTGCGCCACGCCGGTGACGCAGGGCATGATCGTGCGCACCAAGAGCGACAAGGCCATCAAGGCTCAGCAGAGCGTGATGGAGTTCCTGCTGATCAACCACCCGCTGGACTGCCCGATCTGCGACCAGGGCGGCGAATGCCAGCTGCAGGATCTGGCCGTCGGCTACGGTGGCTCGGCCTCGCGCTACACCGAAGAAAAGCGCGTCGTCTTCCACAAGCCGGCCGGCCCGCTGCTGTCGATGGAAGAGATGAGCCGCTGCATCCACTGCACCCGCTGCGTGCGCTTCGGCCAGGAAGTGGCCGGCGTGATGGAGCTGGGCATGGCGCATCGCGGCGAGCACGCCGAGATCCAGACCTTCGTCGGCCGCTCGGTCGACTCCGAGCTGTCCGGCAACATGATCGACATCTGCCCGGTGGGCGCGATCACCTCCAAGCCGTTCCGCTACCAGGCGCGCAGCTGGGAGCTCTCGCGCCGCCGCAGCGTCAGCCCGCATGATTCGGTCGGCGCCAACATCGTCGTCCAGGTCAAGAACAACCAGGTGCTGCGCGTCGTCCCGTACGAGAACGAGGACATCAACGAATGCTGGATCGCCGACCGCGACCGCTTCTCGTACGAGGCCCTGAACTCCGACGCCCGCCTGACCGCCCCGATGATCAAGCAGGGCGGCCAGTGGCAGACGGTCGATTGGCCGACGGCCCTGAACTACGTCGTCGACGGCGTCAAGCGCGTCAAGGGCGAGTTCGGCGTCGCGGGAATCGGCGCGCTGGGCCACGCCGGTTCGACGGTCGAGGAACTGCACCTGCTGGCCAAGCTGGTGCGTGCGCTGGGCAGCGAAAGCGTCGACCACCGCACCCGCCACACCGACTTCACGCACACCGGCGGCGTGCGCTGGCTGGGCACGACGATCGCGTCGCTCAGCAAGCTCGATCGCGCGCTGGTCATCGGCTCGTTCCTGCGCAAGGATCACCCGCTGCTGGCGCAACGCCTGCGCCAGGCCGTGCGCCAGGGCGGCGCCGAGATCCACGCCGTCAACGCGCTGGCCGATGACTGGCTGATGCCCGTCGCCACGCAGCTGACGGCCGCGCCGAGCGCCTGGCTGGGCGCGCTGGCCGACATCGCCCACTGCGTCGCCAAGGCGCAGGGCGGCGCCGCGCCGTTCGCCGGCAACTGCACGCCGCAAGCCGAGGCCATCGCCGCCTCGCTGCTCAGTGGCAGCGCCAAGGCGGTGCTGCTGGGCAACGCCGCCGCGCAGCACCCGCATGCGTCGACGCTGCTGGCGCTGGCGCAATGGATCGCCAACGCCACCGGCGCCACCTGTGGCTACCTGGGCGAAGCCGGCAACAACGTGGGCGCACAGCTGGTCAACGCGCTGCCCGGCGCGGGCGGCCTGAACGCCGGCCAGATGCTGTCGCAGCCGATGAAGGCGCTGTTCCTGCTCAACATCGAGCCCGAGCTCGACGCCGCCAACGCCGCCGCCGCGCGCGCCGCCCTCGGCGGTTCGGGCCTGGTGGTCGCGATGACCCCGTTCCGCAACGCCGCGGCCGACGTCGCCGACGTGCTGCTGCCGATCTCGCCCTTCACCGAGACCGCCGGCACCTTCGTCAACGCCGAAGGCCGTGTGCAGTCGTTCCAGGGCGTGGCCCGTCCGCTCGGCGAGACGCGTCCGGCCTGGAAGGTGCTTCGCGTGCTGGGCGACATGCTGGGCCTGCCGGGCTTCGCCCAGCAGTCCGCCGACGAAGTGCTGGCCGAGGCGCTGGGCGACACGACGACGCTGGCCTCGCGCCTGAACAACGACGCCGCGCTGCCGGCGTCGCTGCCTGTCGACGCCGTCCCCGGCTTCGAGCGCATCGCCGACGTGCCCCTCTACTCGACCGACAGCCTCGTGCGTCGCGCGCTCTCGCTGCAGCTGACCGCCGACGCCCGTGCGCCGCAGGCGTCGCTGCCGCCGCAGCTGTGGGCCGACCTCGGCCTGGCCGCCGGCGACAAGGTGCGCGTGAGCCAGGGCGGGGCGGATGCCGTGCTCTCGGCGCGCCTGGACAAGACGCTGGCCCCGACCGTCGTGCGCGTGCCGGCCGGCCATGTGCTGACCGCGGCGCTCGGCGCATCGTTCGGCGCCATCTCGGTGGCCAAGGCCTGACCCGCAGCGGAGCGAAGAAAACCTTATGTTCGATTCACTCAATCAATGGGGCGTCGCCAACCTGGGCGGCGTGCTGTGGCCCGTGGTGTGGGCGCTGGTGCGCATCGTCGTGACGATCCTGCCGCTGCTGGGCCTGGTGGCCTATCTGACGCTGTGGGAGCGCAAGGCCATCGCCTGGTCGCAGATCCGTCCGGGACCGAACCGCGTCGGTCCGCTGGGCCTGCTCACGCCGATCGCCGATGCGGTCAAGCTGATCTTCAAGGAGATCATCCGCCCGACAGCCGCCAACAAGGGCCTGTTCTTCGTCGCCCCGGTGATGACCATCATGCCGGCGCTGGCCGCCTGGGCCGTGGTGCCGTTCGATCCGGGCATCGTGCTGGCCGACGTCAATGCCGGCCTGCTGTACGTGATGGCCATCACCTCGCTCGAGGTGTACGGCGTGATCGTCGCCGGCTGGGCGTCCAACTCCAAGTACGCCTTCCTGGGCGCGCTGCGCGCCTCGGCGCAGATGGTCAGCTACGAGATCGCGATGGGCTTCTGCCTGGTCGTCGTGCTGATGGTCTCGGGCACGATGAATCTTGGCGACATCGTCATGCAGCAGGGCAAGGGCATGATGGCCTCGCACGGCCTGAACTTCCTGTCCTGGAACTGGCTGCCGCTGCTGCCGATCTTCTTCGTCTACTTCATCTCGGGCCTGGCGGAGACCAACCGCGCGCCGTTCGACGTCGTCGAAGGCGAGTCGGAGATCGTCGCCGGCCACATGGTCGAGTACTCGGGCATGGCGTTCGCGATGTTCTTCCTGGCCGAGTACGCCAACATGATCCTGGTCTCGACGCTGTGCGTGATCATGTTCCTGGGCGGCTGGCTGGCCCCGATCGGCGGCCTCGAGTTCATCCCGCACTTCTTCTGGCTGTTCGCCAAGGTGTTCTGCGTGGTGTCCATGTTCCTGTGGGTGCGCTCGACGTTCCCGCGCTATCGCTACGACCAGATCATGCGTCTGGGCTGGAAGATCTTCATCCCCGTGACGCTGGTCTGGCTGGTCGTCGTCGGCCTGTGGATCCAGTCGCCGCTGTCGATCTGGAAATAAGGCGAGGCTGAAAAATCATGTCTGCTACCACTCTGTCCAAGCCATCGTTCTCCTTCAAGGACTTCTTCTCGAGCTTCCTGCTCGTCGAGCTGTTCCGCGGCATGCGCCTGACCGGCAAGTACTTCTTCTCGCCGACCATCACGGTGCAATTCCCCGAAGAGAAGACGCCGATGAGCCCGCGCTTCCGCGGCCTGCACGCGCTGCGCCGCTACGACAACGGCGAAGAGCGCTGCATCGCGTGCAAGCTGTGCGAGGCCGTGTGCCCGGCGCTGGCGATCACGATCGAATCGGACGTCCGCGCCGACGGCAGCCGCCGCACGACGCGCTACGACATCGACCTGACCAAGTGCATCTTCTGCGGCTTCTGCGAGGAGAGCTGCCCGGTCGACTCCATCGTCGAGACGCAGATCCTCGAGTACCACGGTGAGAAGCGGGGCGACCTGTATTTCACCAAGGACATGCTGCTCGCCGTGGGCGACCGCTACGAACGCGAAATCGCCGCCGCCAAGGAGGCCGACGCCAAGTACCGCTGAGGCGCCGCAAGCGCCCTGGTGGTCACTGGCCAAGCATTGCCATGACAACAACATCCGCCCTGTTCTACATATTCTCGGCCGTGCTGCTGGCCTCGTCGTTCGGTGTCATCACCGCGCGTTCGACCGTGCACGCCGCGCTGTTCCTGGTGCTCGCGTTCTTCAACGCCGCCTGCCTGTGGATGATGCTGAAGGCCGAGTTCCTGGCCATCGCACTGGTCCTCGTCTATGTCGGCGCCGTCATGGTGCTGTTCCTGTTCGTGGTGATGATGCTGGACATCAACACCGAGGAGCTGCGCGTCGGCTTCTGGAAGGCGTTCCCGCTGGCCGCCCTCGTGGGCGTGCTGATCGCGCTCGAGATGGCGCTGGTGCTGATGGGCGGCTTCAGTCACGGCGCCGCGCCGGTGGCCGACGCCGCGGCCGTGCGCATGGGCAACACGCGCCTGCTGGGCATCGAGGTCTACACCAACTACCTGTACCCGCTGCAGATCGCGGCCGTGCTGCTGCTGGTGGCCATCATCGCCGCCATCGCGCTCACGCTGCGCGAGCGCAAGGACAGCAAGGCGATCGATCCGAATCTGGCGCTGCGCGCGCGCAAGGCCGACCGCCTGCGCATCGTGAAGATGGCGCCGACGATCGAGGCCGCATCGCCGCCTCCGGCCTCGGCGGAGCCGGTGTCGTTGGGCAAAGACGGAGGCAAGGCATGAATTTCACTGACGTCACGCTGCCGCACTACCTGACTCTGGGCGGCATCCTGTTCGCCCTGTCGGTGATCGGCATCTTCCTGAACCGCCGCAACCTGATCGTGCTGCTGATGGCCATCGAGCTGATGCTCCTGGCCGTCAACATGAACTTCATCGCCTTCTCGCACTATCTGGGCGACATGGGCGGCCAGGTGTTCGTGTTCTTCATCCTGACGGTGGCCGCCGCCGAATCGGCGATCGGCCTGGCCATCCTGGTGGTGCTGTTCCGCAACCGCGCCACCATCGCCGCCGACGAACTCGATGCGCTGAAGGGCTAAGAAGAAAAAATGTCTGCCAACATTTCCCTCACCGAACTCGTCCTCGTGCCGGTGGCGCCGCTGGTCGGCGCGATCGTCGCCGGCCTGTTCGGCAAGCAGATCGGCCGTGCCAACGCACACCGCATCACGATCCTGGGCGTCTTCATCTCGTTCGTGCTGTCGGCGCTGACGCTCAACGCCGTCGTCAACGACGGCTTTCATTTCTCGGGCACCGTCTACGAGTGGATGAACGCCGGCGGCCTGAAGATGGAGGTCGGCTTCCTGATCGACGGCCTGACCGCGATGATGATGTGCGTCGTCACCTTCGTGTCGCTGATGGTGCACATCTACACCATCGGCTACATGGAAGAGGACCCGGGCTACCAGCGCTTCTTCTCGTACATCTCGCTGTTCACGTTCTCGATGCTGATGCTCGTGATGAGCAACAACTTCCTGCAGCTGTTCTTCGGCTGGGAAGCGGTGGGCCTGGTGTCGTACCTGCTGATCGGCTTCTGGTTCAAGAAGCCCTCGGCCGTGTTCGCCAACCTGAAGGCCTTCCTGGTCAACCGCGTCGGCGACTTCGGCTTCATCCTGGGCATCGGCCTGATCGCCACCTACGCGCACACGCTGAACTACGGCGAGGCTTTCGACGCCTTCACCAAGGCCGGCGGCCTGGCGACCACGGCGTTCGGCATGGGCACCGACTGGATGCTGGTCACGGTCACCTGCATCTGCCTGTTCATCGGCGCGATGGGCAAGAGCGCGCAGTTCCCGCTGCACGTCTGGCTGCCCGACTCGATGGAAGGCCCGACCCCGATCTCCGCGCTGATCCACGCCGCCACCATGGTGACGGCCGGCATCTTCATGGTCACGCGCATGTCGCCGCTGTTCGAG
>JBJMWF010000452.1:0-4844 GCA_045810265.1 Vitreoscilla sp.
GCGGTGGACGCGTTCCACGCGGCGGCGCTGGCCGCGGGCGGCCGGGACAACGGCAAGCCGGGCCTGCGGCCGCAGTACCACGCGAACTATTACGGCGCCTATGTGCTCGATCCGGACGGCCACAACATCGAGGCCGTCTGTCACGACGCGCCTTGACACGTTCGAGCCCGACTCGGCCGGGGTCGAGGACGGCAACGCTGCAAACCACACCGGAGCTCCTGACCATGCACCAAGGCTCATGCCATTGCGGCGCCGTCCGACTCACGCTGCCGTCGACGCCCGACGTCGCCACCGATTGCAACTGTTCGCTCTGCCGCAGGATCGGCGGCCCCTGGGTCTACTTTCCATTCGGAACGGTGACCATCGAGGGCCATCCTGAATCGACCCAAGCCTACGTGCAAGGCGACCGCACGCTGAGCACGATTCGTTGCAGGCATTGCGGTTCCGTCACTCACTGGGAGCCCATCCCGGCGGAGACTGGCACGAGACATGGGGTCAATCTCGCCAACTTCGACCCCGCGTTGATCGCCTCCGTCCGGGTGCGGAAGTTCGACGGCGCCGACACCTGGAAATTCCTGGACGAGTAAGCGCCGGTCGTGCGTCGTCGGGATTCCCACCGACAATCGCCGTTTCCGACTTCAGGCATCCCCGATGACTCACTGGACTGGCTGGCTCGAACTCATCGCGGAGCAAGCGCTGCTCGTGGCGGCATTGCTGGTCGTCTTCGAAGGCTGTCGCCGCCTTGCGCGCGACGGCATGACGAGCCGTGCTGCCCTCATGGTTGCGATCGGACTGATCCCGCCCGTCGCCGATGCGTGGCTGAGCCTGAGCGTGACGAAGTCCGTGCGCTCGCTGCAGGCCGAAAAGATGGCGGCCGTCGCGCTGCACGGCCGCGAGCCGGCGGGTGGCTGGGAGAAGGCCGCGTCGTCGCCGGAGGAACGCACGGCGCTGAGCTATCAGGCGGCTACCGTCGCCTACCTGTTCGAGGGCAACCACATCGCGGTGATCGATGCCCAGGGCGCGCGCACGCCGTTCGTGCCGGCCAACGACCAGGAGCGTGCGCGCGAAAAGTTCGTGCGCGACGAGAAGGCCGCGGAGTCCTCCGCCCAGGCGTCGTACGAGCGGGGCATGCGCCTGTTCGCCGAGGCCGCTGCCTTCATGCTGGCCGGGATCGCCGTCGGCTGGCGCCAGCGCCCGCGCGCATGAGCGCCTGACGCGCACGCGCGAGACCCCTGGTCATCCTGCGCGCAGTCGCAGGATCCACGCATGATGATGCGTTTCCCGGGGTGGATCCTGCGACTCCGCTTCGCTCCGCGCAGGATGACCGGCGTTGGCGGCGCTCATTCAGCGCGCGTCTTCCCCGTTCAACGCATCCGCGTGGAAACGCAGGTGGTCCTCGATGAAGCTGGCGATGAAGAAGTAGCCGTGGTCGTAGCCGGCATGGCGGCGCAGCGTGAGCGACTGCCCGGCCTGGCGACACGCCGCCTCGAAGCGGTCGACATGCAACTGCTCGTCGAGGAACTTGTCCGCCAGGCCCTGGTCGACGAGCAGCGCGGGCGCGCGGGCGCCAGCCTTCACGAGCTCGGTGGCGTCATGCGCCGCCCAAGTGGCGCGGTCGTCGCCCAGATAGTTGGTGAAGGCCTTGACGCCCCACGGGCACTGCATGGGGGCGGCCACCGGCGCGAAGGCCGACACGCTCGCGTACGCGCCTGGATGCCGCAGCGCCAGCGTCAGAGCGCCATGGCCGCCCATCGAATGTCCGAACAGGCCCAGGCGTTCACGGCGCCAGGGAAAGTGCGCGGCCAGCAGCCCGGGCAACTCGCGCGTGATGTAGCTCTCCATGCGCCAGCGCTCGGCCCACGGGGCCCGCGTCGCGTCGAGGTAGAAGCCGGCGCCGTGGCCGAAATCCCAGCTCGCGTCGGCGCCGGCGACGCCGGTGTCGCGCGGGCTGGTGTCCGGTGTCACCAGCATCAGGCCCAGTTGCGCGGCCGCGCGCTGGGCGCCGGCCTTGATCGCGAAGGTCTCCTCGGTGCAGGTGAGTCCGGCCAGCCAGATCAGCGCCGGCACGGGCGCGCCGGCGATGGCCTGCGGCGGCAGGAAGACGCCGAATCTCATCGGCAGCCCGATCGTGTCCGACGGGTGCCGGTAGAAGCCCTGCAGGCCGCCGAAGCACGCGTGCTCGGATAGCGTCTCGATGTCGGCCATCTCAGTACACGACCACCGACCGGATCGACTCGCCGCGCTCCATCAGCTCGAAGCCGTGGTTGATGTCCTCCAGCTTCAGCGTGTGCGTGATCAGCGGGTCGATGGCGATCTTGCCGTCCATGTACCAGTCGACGATCCTGGGCACGTCGGTGCGGCCGCGCGCGCCGCCGAAGGCCGAGCCCTTCCATTCTCGGCCGGTCACCAGCTGGAACGGGCGCGTCGAGATCTCCTGGCCGGCACCGGCCACGCCGATGATCACGCTCTGTCCCCAACCCTTGTGGCAGCACTCGAGCGCCTGCCGCATCGTGGTGGTGTTGCCGATGCACTCGAAGCTGTAGTCGGCGCCGCCGTCGGTGAGCTGCACGATCGCGTCGACCACGTTGGGCACGTCCTTCGGGTTGACGAAGTGCGTCAACCCGAAGCGGCGCGCCATCTCCTCGCGCGCCGGGTTGATGTCGATGCCGATGATCTTGTTGGCGCCCACCATCTTCGCGCCCTGGATCACGTTCAGGCCGATGCCGCCCAGGCCGAACACCACGACGTTGGCACCGGCCTCCACCTTGGCCGTGAACAGCACCGCACCGACGCCGGTCGTGACCCCGCAGCCGATGTAGCAGACCTTGTCGAAGGGCGCGTCCGGGCGGATCTTGGCCAGGGCGATCTCCGGCACGACGATGTAGTTGCTGAACGTGGAGGTGCCCATGTAGTGCAGGATGGGCTGGCCGTCCAGCGAGAAGCGGCTGGTCGCATCCGGCATCAGGCCGCGACCCTGCGTCGAACGGATCTGCTGGCACAGGTTGGTCTTGCGCGACAGGCAGAACTTGCACTGCCGGCACTCGGGCGTGTAGAGCGGGATCACGTGATCGTCGCGGCGCAGCGTGGTCACGCCTGGGCCGACGTCCACCACCACGCCCGCGCCCTCGTGGCCCAGGATGGCGGGGAACAGGCCTTCCGGATCGGCGCCCGACAACGTGAACTGGTCGGTGTGGCAGATGCCGGTGGCCTTGACCTCGACCAGCACCTCGCCGGCCTTGGGCCCTTCGAGGTCGACGGTCTCGATGCTCAGCGGGGCGCCGGCCTTCCAGGCAACGGCTGCTCGGGTCTTCATGGCATTTCTCCAGGGTGCTGCGACGTGGCGGGAGGGCCGCTAGACTCGCCTGGACGACGACTCCACGACCGAGCGCGCAGGGTAAACCAAACTCATGAACATCCGCACACTGTCCGTTTCCGACGCTCCCGCCTTCCGGGCCTTGCGCCTGGCCGCGCTGCTGGACACGCCCGAGGCCTTCGCGACCAGCCACGTCGAGGAAATGGACCTGCCGCTGGCGGCGTTCGAATCGCGCCTGGTCGAGCGGCCTGGCCAGGCGGTCTTCGGCGCCTTCGACGGCGACGACCTGGTCGGCATCGCCGGCCTGGCTCGCGAGACCTTGATGCAGGCGGCCCACAAGAGCCAGGTCTGGGGCATGTACGTCGCCGCCGTCGCGCGAGGCCATGGCGTCGCGCGCCTGCTGATGGAGGCGGCGCTCGCGCACGCGCGCGCGACGCCGGGCATCGCCAAGGTGACCCTGAGCGTCGACGCGGCCAACGTGGCTGCGATCGCCCTGTACGAGTCGCTGGGCTTCGTCGTGTTCGCGCGCGAGAGCGACGCGACCCGCCTGCACGGCGAGTCGCGCGACGAGTTGCAGATGCACCTGCGCTTCGCGCCCGCACCCTAGGCATGGCAACCACATGACCGCCACGCCGCGGCTGGATCCATGAGCGCGCCGGCGGACGACGGCGGCCTGTCGCTGGGTTGGCGCACGGACCTGATCTTCGCGCGCTTCGACGGCCAGGTGGCCGATCGTGGCAACCACCTGTGCATCCTGACGCCCACCAACCCGACTTACTGGTGGGGCAACTTCCTGCTGTTCCAGCACGCGCCCGAACCGGGTGACCTCGAGCGCTGGCTGGCGCTGTTCGACGAGGAGGTCGCGTCGCGCCAGCCGGCCTCGCGCCATCGCGCCTTCGGCGTCGACGTGCCGCGGCGCGTCGTGCTGCCGCCCGAGTTCGCCGCCGCCGGCTTCGAGCTCAACGAGGCGACCGTGCTGACCCTGACGCGCGACCAACTGCTCGCACCGCGCAAGCCCCTGCCTGGCGACATGGAGTTCCGCGTGCTGGATCTTGCGAGCGACAGCGCGGCCGTCGTCGACAAGCAGGTGGCGGTCGATCAGGCACGCGACGAGCTGGCCGGCTACCGCGTATTCGCCGAGCGCCAGATGCAACGCTACGCGGCGATGCAGCGGGCCGGACTGGGACAGTGGTTCGGCCTGGTCGCCCAAGTCGCCGGCCGTCCGGTGCTGGCGGCCTCCTGCGGCCTGTTCCGGGACCCCGCCAGCAGCGCCGGCCTGGGCCGCTTCCAGTACGTGTCGACCCATCCGGCTTGGCGCCGGCGCGGCCTGTGCACGGCGCTCGTGCACGCCGCCTGCCGCCACGGCTTCGAGGCGATGGACCTGCGCACGCTGGCGATGGTGGCCGACCCGGCCGACGTCGCGATCGACGTCTACGAATCGCTGGGATTCCGACGCGGCGTCAGCACCTGGCAGCTGCAGCGCCCGCCGCGCTGATCACGCCGGCCGCTTGGGGATGTTCAGGCCCCGCAC
>JBJMWF010000453.1:0-22555 GCA_045810265.1 Vitreoscilla sp.
CGAAGGTGTCGTAATCCACCGGAGAACCGGAATCGGCGATGCGGCCCTGCCTGTCGAAGACCACCAGTTCCGGCCACTCGGCGCGGTAGTCGGACTTCCAGTAGCCGACGACGTGCTGGCCATCGGGAGAGAGGTGGAGATCGCCGACGAAGCGCGGCGTGTGGGTGCCGGGTACATCCGCCAGCCGAAAAGCGCCGACCGGCTGCAGCGTGTTGCTGTCGAAGAACTCGACGGCGCCTGTGCGGCTCACGCGCACCAGCGTGTGCGCCGCGGGCGCACTGGCGGACCAGGTGTCCGCTGAGCCGGCGCTCTGGGCGGACAAGCTGCGCGGCAGCAGGTGTTCGGTGCCGGAGGGCAAATCAATGATGGCCCAATCGTTGCCATGATGCTGTGGAACAGCGGCCAGCAGTGCCCCGCCCGATGTCGCGGCCCCGGAGGGCGCCGCAACGAACGCGGTACTGAGTGTGAGAAGCGAGAGTGGAAACGACATGCCTCGATGCGTCTGGATTGGCGCCAGGATCAAGGCCCGAGTCGCGGCACCGACTGCCAGAAAACGACGTGCGCACGGCTGGTACCAGCGCTGCATCATCGGCTCACGCGCCGGCCCCGTGCTTCGCCCTGGACACACTCTCACCAGTCCAGCCATTGCACGTAGTCGCAGCTCTTGAGCACATCCTTGCCAGGCTCGACGAGCATCGATGCGGGATCGCGCAGTCCATCGACGACCGACTTCGCGCCGTCGGCCTGCAGCGCCAGGATCGACAGGCAGTTGTTGCCGTAGCTGATCGCGCCCATGGCGTGCGGCCCCTTGGGTGCGATGACGAGCCAGCGGCTGTCGGGTGCCCAACTGGGAAAGCCGTGAGCCATGCTCACCGCGTGTTCGAGCGACACCTGCGAGGGCACGGTCAGCGCACGCAGGCCGTTGCCATCGAGCGCGGCGACAAAGAGCAGCGAGTAGCCGATGTCGACGCCGGCGTTGTTGCGCAGTGGAACGTTCAGCGTGATCGCCAGACGCTTGCCGTCGGGGCTCACCGCCAGGTTCGCATTGCCCGTGTTGACCCGCGGCGGCAAGTGCAAGGGCGCGACCAGGTACTTCGCGTTGCCGATCTGGCGCACGACGATTCGATTGCCGGCGGTGTGGATGTAGCGGCCGTCCGGCAGCCAGGCGATCGCCTCGCGGCTGTTGAAGGTGTCGTAGTCGAGTGGCGAGCCGCGCTCGACGATGTGCCCTTGCCGATCCAGCACCACCAGTTCGCAGTCATCCTGGCGGATGTCCGCCTTCCAGTAGGCGAGGATGAAGCGGCCGTCGGGCGAGAGCCGCGGATTGCCGAAGAACTTCGGGCGACGCGTTGCCTGCAGTGAGGACAGTGCGAAGCCGCCGCTCGGACGCAAGGTCGCCCCGTCGAAGAATTCGATCACGCCGGTGCTGCTCGCTCGCATCAGCACGTGCGCCCTGGAGGCGCTGGCCGACCAGACGTCGAATCCCTCACCGCGCAGCGGGTTGGCTTCACTTCTGGGCAGGACGCGCCGGGCGCCGGTGCGCATGTCGACGAGCTGCCACTCGTTCTCGCGGCCCATCGGCATGTCCACCAGCATCGAGCCGATGCGCGGGGCATCCATCGCCGCTGCGATGGGCATGCCTTGGACAAACAAGAACGCTGCCAGCCCGAAGCCGGCCGCGAGACGGGAACGTTGTGTCATGGAACGTCGGGTCTGGTGCAAGTGAGTTCGCCACCATTGTGCTGCGCGCCGCATCTTCTGCGGGCCGCGCCGAGCTGGGTTTTGCCTGCAAGATGTCCGCGAGACACGACTGAACGGGCGGTGTCAGGGTGTCGCAAACCAGGAGACCTGCTGGAAGCACGCCTGCACTGCAGTCGTCTTGCCGGTCGATGGGTCGACCGCCTGGAAGTGTTCCGCGTCCGGATCGTTCAATCCGTCGATCGCGACCACCGGACTCGAAACGGGCAGCACCAGCTGCGCGGGACACTCCGAGATCGGGATCGCCAAGCCGCTTTGCGGATAGGCAATCGAGAACGCCAGGTACTGGCCATCGGGCGACCACACCGGGTTGGAATGGGCGATCTCACCGTCACTGGCCTGGGCGCGCGCGCTCAGGGTCGTCAGCTGGCGGAACGTGCCGGCTTGCACGTCGGAGATGAACAGCACGCCCCGGCCTTCCTGGATGCCGTTCTGGTCGGGCAGGTTGATCGCCAGCTTCCAGGCGATCTTCGTACCGTCGGGGCTGACGCTCAGTTCGGCACCTCCCGTGCCGACGCCATTCGGTGGGATGACCGGACTCGTCGCGATGGAACCACTGCCCACCGTTCCGATGGCCAGTGTCGTGCCGGCGAGGAACACATAGCGCCCGTCAGGCAGCCAGTCGAATGCGTTCCAGTACAGCGACGCGTCGTAGTCGATGGAGACGCCTTGCTGGATGACATTGCCGGCGCGATCGAACACCGCCAGGACAGGCTGGTCGTCACGGTAGTCGCTTTTCCAGTACGCGAGCAGGTGTTGGCCGTCCGGCGAAGGTTTGACGATGCTGTAGAACCGCGGCTGGTTGGTGTTGGGCAGATTGCCGATCGAGAACCCGCCGGTGCGCGTGAGCGTCTTGCGATCGAACAAGTCGATGTCGCCCACCCAATCCTGGCGAACGAGGTCGGCAGTCGAACCCTTTGCGGAGCTGACGGCCCACTGGTCAGGCTCCGCGCGGTTGGCAGTGGACCAGGCACTGCGTGGCAAACCACTGAGCTGGCCCGACCCGAGCGCCAGCTCGGCCGAGTCGTAGCTGGTCGCGTGCATGAAGGGGCTGCCCAGCAGGACGCCCTGCATGAACGCGCTGCTGCCTTGTCCAGGTGCGGGTGCGGGCCCAGGTGCAGGTGCAGGTGCAGGTGCAGGCGTCGGTGCAGCCGCCGGGTTGGTGCCGCCGCCGCCGCCGCACGCGGCCAGCGTGAAGGCCATCGCCACGCTCAACGAAAGGGCTGGGGATATCGTTCGCGGGGTCTTCTTCCCGCGCAGATCATTGCGCATTGTTCGCTCCAAATGGCCAACAGGCGGGAGACCTTTCGGGCTCCCGCCAGACGCGGCATCGAGTGCCGCATACCGAAGTTGCTCTTACGACTTGCGAGCCATGCCTTGCAGCGCTTCGCCCAGGCCCTTGAGGGCCGTCGAGAAAGTGTTCTGCAGAATGCTGTATTGCTGGCTGACGGCCTGGAAGTCGGTCATGTCCTTGTTGAACTGGCTGGCCTGCGAGTTGTTGCTGGTCGGCGAGCTGGAGCTCGTGTTGCTCGGGGTGCCGCCACCGGTGCCTGAAGAGCCGCTGTTGCCAGCCGGCATTTCGGCGGACATCTTGTCCGACAGCGCGACCATGCGATCCGCTTGCTTGCCGAGTGCTTCGCCCATCGCTGCGGCAATCGCTTCGAGCCAGCTTCCGCCGTGCGTGCTGCCACCGCTGGCCTTGTGCTTCTCGGCAGCCGAGCTGGCGATGAAGCTGCCCAGTTGCGCCTGCAGGTCCTGCACTTCGGCGCCGTATTGGTCCTGCGCGGACTGCTGCACGTCGGCCGGCACATTCGCCTGGTTCTGGGTGGCGAATTCATTGGCCTTGTCCTTGACCATGCTGGTCAGGAACGGCGGCATGCCATGCTGCTGTTGCAGCTGGTCGGCCGCGTCGCTCAGGGCGCCGGCCACGGCCTGTTGCAGCATGTTGCCGACGGCCTCGCCGATCATCGAGCCGATGGGCCCGAACTCGGCGCCGATGAGGCCGCCGATGTCACCCAGGATGCTGCCGCCACCGCTGCCACCCAAGACACTGCTCAAAGCTCCGGACATTTCGATCTCCTAGTTAGGCGTCGATCCCCGACACCGGTTTCCATGACTGTTTCAGCGGCGCGCTCCAGGTTCCTCCCTGTCGCCTCGGGTTCGGGATTGCGTTGCCGCAGTCCCGCCCCGACACCACCCTTGCTTGCCCCCCTGGCCGAGCCGCTGCATGCAGCGGGCATCGGTTCGGTCGACGGAATGAATTAAAGGCGTTGCGACCGGGTTTCGTAAGCTGGGTCGGTTCCCAGGTGGGAATCGACCTAGCCGCGATGTGACCCGGGAGGACAGGCTGGGAAGCCTCCCAGCTTGTGGCGCCGCGCGGGGCTTCCTACGCTGGGCGTCGCGCGTGCATACCCGCTGGTGTATGGCGCCAGGACTGGACAACAGGGAGAACGCGATGCTTGTTTCCAACTCGTCCGGGGGCGCTCAGTCCAGCGTCGAGACACCGGCTGAGCCGCACGACGCCGCCGCGCCGGACGGCGTGCCGCAAGCCCTGGCCCGGATCGAGGTCACCCGACGCGGGCACGCCCACCGCGAATCGCAGGCCGTGCGCTGGTCGCACCATGACAATCCGATCATCTACAAGCATCACCACGACGGGCCGTCCAGCGACTACGCAAGACGCCCTGGATCGCCAACGACGGCAGCGCCTTCTGCTGCGACAAGCACTGAGGGAACGCTCGCAGCACGGGGCTCGCCTCGGCGGATCCGATCACGCGATCGGGTGGGCGTGCCGGCGTCATCGGTGATGCTGCAAGTGGTGGTCCCCGAGCCGTCGGCCGAGTTCCCAGAGCATCGCGCTCATTTCGTTGGCGAACAGGAAAGCGCCGCCGGACTCGGGCAAGCGCCCGCGCCGGCGGCGATTCGTGGCTGTCAGGCTCGGGCTCAGGCGAACAGCCGGCCCAGCTTCAGCGAGATGTCGACGTTGATGTTGACGTCCACATGCGCGAAGACGCCACCACCCAGCCAGGGCTCGAAGCGGATCGGCCGGACGGTGTTGCCGCCATGGTCGGGATGGGCATGGCCGCCGGCCGCGCCGCCGCCCTGGAACTGGCCATGGAAGACGATGTTGACCAGGCCGTCGAGGATGCGGAATGCTTCCTTGTAGGCGTTGGCGATCTGGTGTTGCGGGCTGCCGGTGCCCGGGCCGGACTGCGCCAGCGACGGGTTCTTGAGCACGTCGGTGGCGTTGATCCAGGCCTGATCGACCGCATGCGTGCCGCCTTGAGCATCGATGGCGACGAAGCCGTTGCCGGTGGCGTTCTCGTCGATCTGGTTGCCGTCACCGACGGCCCAGTCCAGCGTGTGGCCCCAGCCGGCGGCCTCGTTGATCGCCAGGTCGCCGTGCGTGTTGCTGTCGACGCCCGTGATCTGCACGCCGTAGCTGCCGTTGGTGATGGTCACCTTGGACGACAGGTCGGCGTTCGGGTTGGCGGCCCACGGCGTGGTCTGGATCGTGACCTTGGTGCCGTCGTCCAGGTTGAACGTGGTCGTGCCCCAGAAGTCGAACTGGTGCTGGCCGTTGACCGATACGTGCGGGTCGCCCGAGGCCTGGTAGACGGCGCCGGTCTGCTTGTTCGTGATGGTGACGGTGTTGTTGTCGTCGCAGGTGATCTTGTAGTCGTCGTTCTCGAACACCGCCTGGCCGTTCTGCATCGTCGTGCTGGCGTGGCTGGGATTCGTGATCGGCGAGGTCAGGAACAGGTTGCCTGACGCCGTGGTGTTCGCCGTGGTCGCCGGCGCGGCCGTGATGGTGGTCATCGTCTCTTCTCCCTGAGCTGGTTTGAACTCGATACCGGTTGCACCCCTTGCAATCCGATGCGCTATTGAAGAGGTTTACGTCGTGCTCGGGAAGCTGGGTCGGTTACCAGCTGGGAATCGACCTAGGCGACCGGGGAATCAGTCCGATCCGATGCGCAGCAGGTAGCCGGCATGCATTGGCGGTGAGCCTGCGATCGGCTCGTCGGCCTCGGCGCAGGGCAGGCGCAAGCCGATCGGCACCAGGCGCGCTGCCAGGGCGCGACGGCCGTGGCGCGGCGCTGGCAGGACGCAGATGCCTTGCCCGGAGTCCCAGTCGCAGCTGTTGTCGCCATGCCAGCCCAGCAGGGCCGGGGGCGTCAGGCGCAGGGGCTTGGCGAGCACCGCCTGGGCGCACTCGGGTGCGATAGCGGCCGGCAATGGCGCGGCGTCGCTCCACGTCAGGCGCCTGCGGGCGGGGCGCCACTCGGCCGGCCAGCGCTGGGTGAGTTCGCCGAGCTGCAGCCGCAGCTCGCACGGCCAGTGGCCGTCGGCGGTAAAGGATTCGCGCAGCAGCCAGCCCGCGCCCTCCTGCTGCAACGCCTGCCACTCGCCGTCGTCCAGGGCCTCGTGGGCGAGCACCAGTTGCAGCCCGAGTTCATCCCAGCGCACCGCGTCGCGCCAGAACACCGCCAGCTCGGGCGATGGCCGGCAGGCGAGCAGGGCCGGCCAGGGCAGGTCCACCGCCGCCACCAGCTCGCCCCAGCGCCAGTGCAGGCGCGCGCTGGTCGCGTCGGCCTGCGCCGGCGGTTCGCAGGGTGCCGGATCGAGCGGCTCGCCCAGCCAATCCTCCAGCCACTGCAGCAGCGGCTCGGCCTCGGCCAGCAGCGCGGCGGCCATCAGACTGGCAGTGGCGCGTGGTGCCGGTGCCGCCGTGCGCCGCAAGGCCAGGCGCAGCGCGCCATGGCGTGTCGGTGCGAGAAAGGGAACGGCGGCGGCCAGGCTGGCCGGGGCATCGAAATCGGAAGCGAGCTGCGTCATGCGGCGACGTCCTTCAGTGCACGCAGCCGCTGGTGACCATGCGCACCAGATGCACCAGCGAGGTGGCCTGCATCTTGTCCATCAGGTTGGCGCGGTGCAGGTCCACCGTCTTCACGCTCAGGCCGAGCTCGCGCGCGATCGACTTGTTGATCTTGCCCGCCATCACGCCGGCAAGCACCTCGCGCTCGCGCGGCGAGAGCGCGCCCATGCGACGGCGGAACGCCTGCACCTTCTCCTCGTCGCCGGACTGCAGCACTGCACGCCGCTGCACTTCCTGGCCGCGCGCGAAGGCCAGTGCCAGCGCCGCCTCCAGCGCGGCTTCCTCGAACGGCTTCTCGAGGAAGGTGACCGCGCCGCGCTGCATGGCCTGCACCGCCAGCGGCACGTCGCCATGGCCGGTCATGTAGATCACCGGCAGCACGATGCCTTCGGCGGTGAGCGCGTCATGCAGGTCCAGGCCCGACATCTGCGGCATGCGGAAATCCAGCAACAGGCAGGCAAGGCGGCCATCGGGCTCGGGGGCCGCCAGCCGCGCAGCGTGCCAGGTGCGCAGCGCCTGCAAGGCGGGCGGCGCGCCATCGAGCGCGCGCACCTCGTAGCCCAGCCCGGTCAGCCACCAGGCGCAGGACTCGCGGAATTCGGCGTTGTCGTCGACGATGAACAGGGTGTGTCGCAGCGTCATGCAGTTTCTCCTTGCGGTCGGGTCGCGGCCAGTGGCAGCGCGACGTGGAAGGCGCATCCGGCGGGATCGCGGCGGCTGAACCAGAGCCGTCCCTGGTGCAGCTCGACGAAGCTGCGGCAGATGTTCAGGCCGATGCCCATGCCGCTCGGCTTGGTCGACACGAAGGGCACGAACAGGCGGGCCTGGGCGTCGTCGGACAGGCCGCAGCCGGTGTCGGTGATGGCCACCTCCACTTGCGAGGCGCCGGGCTGCACCTGCGCACCGAGCGCGCGCGGCGCGCCGGCGGGCAGGCTGCGCATGGCGTCGAGCGCGTTGCGCACCAGGTTGACGAAGACCTGCTGCAGCATCACTTCGTCGCCGACGACGATGCATTCCTCGTCCACGGGCGCCGAGAGCTCCAGGTGCACGTTGTCGCGCGCGATCTCCCAGTCGAGCAGCTGGATGCTCGCACGCAGGGTGCGCACGAGGTCGAAGCGCACGCGCTTGGGCTGGCGCGAGTGGGTGTATTCGCGGATGCGCGTGATGATGCGGGCGGCGAACAGCGCCTGGTCCGTGGCGCGGGCCAAGGCCTGGCGGACGTCGTCGGCGGGCGCGGCGTCGTCGCGGACCAGCCGCATCTGCACGCCGCGCAACAGGTTGACGACGGCGCCGATGGGTTGGTTGAGTTCGTGCGCGAGCGTGGTGGCCATCTCGCCGATGGACACCACGCGCGACGTGAACAGCAGCTGCTCGCGGTCCTCGAGGTGGCGTTGCAGCGCCTGTTCACGCGCGCCGGCGTCGACCAGGCGCAGTGCCCGCCGTCCATTCGCCAGCGGCGCGAGCGTCGCCTCGAATGCACGGCCATCGAGCTGCAGCAGCGCGCGCGCTTGGCCGCCCTCGGCCAGAAGCAATGCCAATCCCTGCAGGCGATCCGACAGGGCGGCCAGCGGCGCGCCGGCGCGCAGCGGCGCGATCAAGGCCGCGGCGGCCGGCGTGCACCACGGCATCCAGGCCTCGACCGGGTCGATCAGCAGCACGGCGTCGCCGAAGGCGGCCAGCACCTGCTCGGCCGGGCTCGCCCGTTCCTGCACGCCCTCGCCCGTCATGCGATCACCGCCGCGTTGCGCAGGCCCGCGATGGCGCGCCGCAGGCGGGCGCGGCGCGGCATGTCCTGCACCGCCTGCCAGCTCTTGCGCGTGATCACGTAGTGGCGCGCGGGTGCGCCCTCGTACGGCAGCACGCCGGCGTCCGTGAAGCCGAGTGCCAGCACGCAGCTGCGCACCGCCTCGTGCCCGACGTGGAAGACGGCCCAGACGCGTTCGCGGCCCAGCGTCTCGAATGCGTGCCGCAACAACGCGTCGCCGCCCTCGTCAGCCAGGCCGACGCCCCAGGCGCGTGGCAACAGGCGCGCGCCGAGTTCGATCTCGCCGTCGCGGCCCGGCATGGGCATCAGGTTGAACCAGCCGACGAACTCGTCGACCGGCCGCGCGAGCTCGGCCAGCGCTGCGGGCGTGAGCGCCTCGCGCAGCGCCGGCGCCGCCAGCTCGGCGTCGCTGAAGCGGCGCAACGAGCGTTCGGCGTGCCAGATGCCCAGGCCTTCATGCCGGCGATAGAGCACCTGCAAGCGACGCAGGAAATGTTCGCAGACATCGTGCCGGTGCAGCGGGTGGTCGTCGATCAGCAAGGCACGCATGCGAGCGTCGGCATGCATCTGCACCAGGCGCGCACGGTCCTGCACGACGAACTCGCGCAGGCGCAGCCGCCGGGTGCACAGCCAGGGCGCGGGCCGCTGCATGGCCAGCGTCGGGATCGAAATGGAGGCAAGGCTCATGGTTCACCTCTCGGATCGTCGTCGACCTCGAGGCGGTCGACGGCCTGTCCGCGCGCACGCAGGCGCCGGCGCAGGCGTTCGGTGTGTGCGGCGAGCTCGCGCGCCGGCAGTCCGCTGCCGGCTGTCAGTTGCAATCCCCAGCCGGCGGCCGCGTCGCCGCTGATGCGCAGCGCGGCCAGCGGCGTCATCGGATCGCCCAGCGTGAAGGTCCACTGCGCGCCGCCGTCGAGGCCGGACCTGTCATGGGACGAAGGCTCGCGCAACCAGGCTTGCGTGACGCTGGCGGCCACGTCGTGCGGCGTCAGGGCGGAGGGTGTCGACGCGTTGGCAGGCGCGGCATCGCCGCCTCCCGCAAGCAAGGGATGGGCGGCCGCCAGCAAGGTCTGCAGGGCGACGCCGTCCGGCACCTGCGGCGTGTCGCCGTGCTTGCGTGAGCCGCGTGGCGATGAGTACGCGGGGAGCAGTGCGCGGGAACGTGGCCGCGCATCACGCGGGTCGACTGGCGAATCCGGGCGCGCCGGTGCGGGCTGCGGCCCATTCCGTGGCGACGGTGCAGAGCCGGTCGCGCTCGAACGCGCCTCGATGGATTCTTCATGCGCGGGATCGATGCCTGCCTCATCGGGTTGCGTCGCATCGTGCGCGGGTTCGGTCGTCGGCGCCCCGGTGGCCCGTCGCTCGGCCGCGCGCAGGCTGTCGCCGAACCGGCTCGCGTCGTGCGTCTCATCGCCGCGCCCGGGCTCGCTCCCGGCGGGGCGATGGTTGGCGGAGAGGTCGACCGGCCTCATGACCAGGCCACCCTGCGCGTGGGCACCGGCAGCTCGGCCGCCTCGACGCTGTCGCGATGCAGGATGGCCGTGCTGGCGGCCTGGCGCAGCATCTGGCGCGTCTCGTCCTCGCGCGCCTGCTCGCGCACACGGCGCGCCTGCGCGGCAGCGAGCCGCGCGCGGGCCTGCTCCAGCGCGCGCACGTCGTCCAGGCGCGCGTAGGCGTCACGCTCGTGCTGCTCGGCCAGATGCGCGCGGCCCGCGGCCGTCGAAGCCGCGAAGCGCGCGAGATCGCGTGCGCCGTCGCCGACGATGAAGCGCCCGAGCTCGGCGCGTTGCGCCTGCCATTGCGCGATGCGTGCGTCGCGCCGGGCGAGCGCGGTCTCCGCGTCCTCGACCGCGCGCGCGCAGCGGACGCAATCGCGCATGGCCGTGGCCGATCGCAGGCCACGCAGGCGCAGCAACTGCGCCAGTTCGCGGATCTCGGGCGAGCGCGTCATGCCGCCACCTCTTGCAGCCGGCGCAGGGCCTCGTCGAACGGGCTCGCCTGGTCGGGCGGTTGGCACAGCAAGGCGCGGATGGCCGCCTGCTTGGCGATGGCCTCGTCGGCCAGGGCATCGCTGCCGGCCTTGTACTCGCCTACGCGCAGCAGGAACTCGATCTCCGCGTAGCGCGCCATCAACTCGCGCGCGCGGCCGGCGGCCTGCCGGTGCGCCGGCGCGGCCACGCGCGAGAACACGCGGCTGACGCTGGCCAGCGCGTCGATGGCCGGATAGTGCTGGGCCTGCGCCAACTTGCGCGACAGCACGAAGTGGCCATCGAGGATGGAGCGCACCTCCTCGCCGACCGGATCGCTGCCGTCCTCGTCCTCCACCAGCACGGTGTAGAAGCCCGTGATCGAGCCGCGCGAGTCGTTGCCCGCGCGCTCGAACAGGCGCGGCAGCTCGGCGAACACCGACGGCGGAAAGCCGCGCCGCACGGCGGGCTCGCCGATGGCCAGGCCGATCTCGCGCAGTGCGCGCGCGAAGCGGGTGACCGAGTCCATCAGCAGCACTACCTCGTCGCCGCGCGCGCGAAAGCCTTCGGCGATCGCGGTGGCTGCGTGGGCGGCGCGCACGCGTTCCATCGCGGGGCGGTCGGACGTCGAGACCACGACCACCGAGCGCGCCAGTCCTTCCGGCCCGAGGCTGTCGTCGATGAACTCGCGCACCTCGCGCCCGCGTTCGCCGATCAGCGCGACGACGTTGACCCGCCGCGGCGCCGCGGCCTCGGGCGTCGCGCAGGCCTGGCGCGCCAGCATCCCCAGCAGCGTCGACTTGCCGCCGCCGGCCATCGCGAAGACGCCCACGCGCTGGCCGCGGCCCACCGTCAGCACGCTGTCGATGGCGCGCACGCCGGTGGCCAGCGGCCGGTCGACGGGCAGGCGCTCGAGCGGGTTCGGCGCCTGCGCATGCAGCGGACGGCGGCCGGCCAGCGGCGGCAGCGGGCGGCCGTCCAGTGGGCGGCCGAAGCAGTCGATCACGCGACCGAGCAGGGCGTCGCCGAACGGCAGCTCGGACGACGCGCCCAGCACCTCGACCTCGGCGTCCAGCGCCATGCCCTGCAGCGACGACAGCGGCACCAGCAGCGCGTGGCCGTCGCTGAAGCCGACCACTTCGGCCAGGATCGCGTCGCGGGTACCGTCGGGCGCGCTGGCGTCGATGATGCGGCATTGCTGTCCGATGCGCGCATGCACGCCGCTGGCGCGCAGCAGCGTGCCGAAGGCCTGCACGATGCGGCCGCGCTGCGTGACGGTGCGCGTGTGCCGCAGCGCCTGCACGAGCTGATGGTCGAGCGGCCGGTTCATCGGGCCTCCAGCGCGCCCCAGGCCGACTCCAGGCGACGCAACTGCGTCTCCAGGCCGGCGAGCGTGGTGCCCGAACGGGTGACCAGGCGGCAATCGTGCGGTGTCAATCCGGCGTCTTCCTGCACCGAGATCGCGAGCCCGTGCGTGCCCGAGGCCGCGCGCTCGCGCACGCGCTCGACCGCGGCGGGATGGACGACCAGCGTCACCGGCTCGTCGTCGATCAGTTGCGCCACGGCCTGCCGCGCCAGCGCCGCCACCAGCTCGGCGGCATCGAGCTCGCCCGCGAGCTTGCGCACGACCTCCAGCGCGAGCATCGCCACCGAGGCCTCGGCCTGCAGGCGCAGCGCCATGCGTTCGCGCTGGGCGGTGGCGGCAAGCTCGGCCTGCTCCCTGGCGAACTGCTCCTGCGCGGCGCGCCGGCCGGCGGCCAGGCCTTCGGCGTAGCCGGCGTCGCGCGCACGGTCGCTGGCCACCGCCAGGCGCACGCCGTCCGCTTCGCGGCTGGCCTGCAAGGCCGCCAGCAGCTCGCGTCCGTCGGCGAGCGCACGCAGTTCCGCGGCCGGCAGCACGCGGCGTGCGGTGGCGACGTTGACGTCCTCGGTGACGAACAGGGCGACGTAGCTCAAGAGGCCTCCGACGGAATCTCGGCCACGAGCGCCAGCGCCTGCTCGACGAGAGGCCGCGCGATGGCGGGCGGACACAGCGCGCTGCGCGCGTCGACCATCGGCAGCAACGGGCCGGCAACCGCGCGCATCCACGCCGCGCCCAGGCTGCCCAGCAGCACGGCGCGACCGGCGCCATCGAACAGCCGTTGCAGGTCGCCGGCGGGCGGCACCGCCGGCGCCTGCATGGGCAAGGTCGGACAGGCCATGACGCGTGCGAGCGTCGCGGTGCCGATCAAGGTGCGCGCGATCTCGATGCGGCGGCCGTCTATCCACAGCCGCATGCCCGGCGCGGCGAACAAGGCGCCGACCACGCGCACCAGGCGCAGGCGGGTACCGGCGGGCCAGAGGCACCAGCCAGGCAGCTCGGCCAGCTCGGCCCAGTCCACGCCCGCTGCTTCCGGAGCACCGGCCAGCGGCCCTTCGAGGATGGCGCGCGCGACCGCGGCGCGGTGGGCGCGGCGCGTGCGCATGTCGTGCACGGCCGGTACGAACGGCCTGCTGCCAGTCGACACATGGGGCACGCTACGCAAGCTCATGGCGCGACTTCCATGGCGCTGATCCGCGCATCGCTGGTTGCCGTGCTGCGCGCCGCGGCGGCCTGGCGGCGGCGCCAGAGCCAGAGTCCGCCGCCGGCGACCAGACCGGTGGCGCCGATCGCCGCCAGCAGCGCGAGCGCGAAGTCCAGCGGCGAAGCGGCGATCGTGTGCGCCGCGCCCGCCTCCGGCCAGTCATGCGCGGCGAACAGCGCCACCGTCACGTTGTCGTAGGGCAGTCCTTCGACGCTGTTGACGACCAGCGCCTTGATCTGGCCCACGCTGCCGGACAGGTCGACTCCCGCACGGTGCTTGATGAACACCGCCGCGGCGGCCGGCTGCGGCTTGTCGACGAGCGGATCCTTGTCGGGCAGCGCCAGCTGCACGCGCGCAACCACCACGCCGTCGATGTGCGACAGCGTGTTGGCGATCTCCTGCGACAGCGCGTGGGTCAGCCGCGCGTGCTCCTCCAGCGGCGAGGACACGAAGCCGTCCTTCTT
Source organism: Vitreoscilla sp. (assembly GCA_045810265.1). Lineage (GTDB taxonomy): Bacteria > Pseudomonadota > Gammaproteobacteria > Burkholderiales > Burkholderiaceae_C > Scleromatobacter. The sequence goes on from JBJMWF010000453.1 coordinate 13,395, forward strand.
GAACACGCGGCCGATGCTGTCGAAGCTGTCGCGCGGATAGCCGGCGGCCCGCAGCACGGTGATGGCATGCGCGAACTCCGAAGGCGGCGCGACGACCGCGAAGTTCTGGCCCTCGCGCGCTTCCTTGTCGGCGTCCAGCCCGGCGTTGCGCAGCACGGCGACCATCTCGTTGGCCTGCTGCTCGTCGAGCTGCGCGTACAGATCCTGCGTGCCGCAGGCACAAAGCAGGCAGGCCGTGGCGACGGGCAAGAGCACGGCGCGCGCGAGGCGCCGGGCCGCGATGGCGATCGGAGGGCGCATGGCGTCAGCTCTGTTGGCGGAACAACTGCTGCAGCCCGTCCGACGCGCGGTTGGCCATGTTGGAGGTCAGCTCGCAATGGAACATGAACTCCTGGCAACGCACGGTCAGCGAGACCATGTCGCCGGGCGTCAGGTCCTTGCCGGCGTGCAGGGCCGCGGACGCGTCGGCGCGCAGCGTGCTCGCTTCGCCGTTGATGTGCTCGAGCGGCTGGAACAGCGCCTGCACCGCGGCGTTGACGCGATGGTCGGCATGCGCCTGCAGCTCCCCCTGGCCACCGCGCGACTGCGCCGTGCGCAGGGCGTCCTGGAAGCCGGACAGGTCGGTCAGCGAGACGCCGTAGCCGGCCTGCAGGCCGGCGCCCGACGCCGTGGGCGGCATCGCCGCGTGCAAGGCGGCGGCGGAGATTTCGATAGACATCTTCAGTCCTCGTCGCGCCGGCGCGCAGGCGCGCCGACGTTTCCCTGGAAAGCCGGTGGCAGGCGCCGCCGGCCGCGGCTCACTGCTTGCGCGCCATCGTGTCGAGGGCGCTGCCGACCGAGCTGAGCGAGGTGTGCGAGCTGTCGGACAGATAGCCCATGCGCAGCGATTCGGCGGTCAGCATCGTGATCGCCTTGGGGTCGTCGGCGCCGCCGCCGATCGAGTTGGACATCGTCGTGATCGTGTTCGCCTCGTCGTCCAGCGACTTGCTCCAGGCCTGCGCCATCGCGTCGAACCAGTCGCCCGACGTGGACGAGCTGTCGGCCGACGGCGAGCTCGTGGTCAGCGGGGCGGTGGCCATCATGGACAGCGGATTGATGGGGGTCGTGCTCATGGCGTGCTCCTTGCGGTGGTGGTGGAAGGGAATCAGAAATCGAGCTGGCTCTGGCGCCCGTCGCGCGTCAGCACGACGCGGTGCGCCTCGATGGCCTCGACACGGTGGCCGGTGGGCAGCAGCGCGCCGATGAAGTAGCGCGTGCCGTCGGCGGTGACGACGTAGGGACTGTCGCCCGGCACGATGGCCGCCACGCGCTTGCCGGCGTCGTCGGCCACCGGCGTGTTCTGCGGCGCAGGCGCCACCGGTTCGTTGCTCACGGCCAGTTCGCGCAGCCCCGCGACGTCGCGCCGTGCGGTCGCGGCGGCGCGCGCCAGGGCGTCGGCATCGGCCTCGTGGGCGTGCACGGTGACATGGCCGCTGCCGCCATACTCGGCGCGCGCGGCCACGCCCTGCACGCGGAAGACATCGGCCACGGCGTCGACCAGGCGCTCGCCGGTGACGACGTCCACCGGCACGTCGGCCAGGCCTGCCCTGGCCAGCTGCTGCTGCAACGCGTCACGCTGCGCATCGGTCGCCAGCTCGCCATGCACCACGGCGCCGGCCGGGCCGCCATCGGCGCGCAGCTCGCGCCACTGCGGCTGGCTCGCGAGCACGCGCGCGACGGCGACGCGTCGATCGACGGCGGTGTCGGGCCGCGTGCCGAGCAGGTGCGTCATGACCAGCAACAGCGCCGCGACCACCGCCAGTGCCGCGCCGCCGATCGCCAGGCCGCGCTCCAGGCCGTGGGCTGCTCGCGGCGAAGGTGGAATCGGTGCCGCCGGTACGCCGACGTCACCCGGCCCCTGCGGCGGTGCGCCGGCAGGCGGCCGCCAATCGGCGTTGCCAGGCTCGCCGAGCGCGAGAACGGTGGCACCGATGCGCAGCGGCGTGTACAGAGGCCAGTCGGTGGCGCTGCCTGCTGCCAAGTGCTGCGTGCCGAGCTGTACCTCGCCAGCGAGCACCTCGAAGCGGGCTGCGGCGGTGCCCCGCGGCGTGACGCGCACTCGCGCCTGCCCGATCGTGTCGTCGCGCAGCTGCACCTCGCAGCCGGCGCCGCCGCGCAGGCCGCCGATCTCGAAGCTCTGCCAGGCGACGGGCGCATGCGCGCCGCGCTGTTCGCCGTCGAGGACGCGCAGTTCCAGCGGCGTGGCGGACGGCGCGGCGGCGTCGGCGAGGAAGGCGTCGGCGCGCGCGTTCATCGTGCGGCCTCCGCGGCGTGTGGCCACAGGCGGGCCGCGCTCATTTGGAGTCTCCGGCGGAGCGGCTCGGCGCGGCGGCCGGCGGCGTGCCATCGAGCACCGGCGGCGATGCCAGCCAGGGGGTGTTCTCGCTGGCCGGCGCGAGTCCGCGCGGCGTGTCGACGAGCCCCGCGCCAACTGCGGCCGACGCCAGCGTCGAGCGGCTGGGCGCCAGACGCGGCGAGATCAGGAACAGGCGTTCGACGTGTTCGTTGTTCTCGTTGCGCGTCTTGAACAGGTTGCCCAGCAGCGGGATGTCGCCGAGGAAGGGCACCTTGTCCACGCCGTTGTTCGTCGACTGGCGCATCATCCCGCCGATCAGCAGGCTCTGCCCCTCCTGGATCAGCGCCTGAGTGTTGACCGACGAGCGCTCGACCACCGGCAGGTTGTCCACCGTCTGGCTGGTGAGCGATCCGTCCTCGATGCGCACCAGCAGCTTGATGCGCACCTGGCCGTCATCCTTGAACACGTGCGGCGTGACGCGCAGGTTGGTGCCGGCGGTCACGTTGAACAGGTCGACGTCCTGGTAGCCGTTGACCCGCACGTAGAAGGTCTGGCTGTTGTCGAACACCGCCTCGACGTTGGACAGCGTGACCACCTGCGGGCTCGAGACCACGCGCGCGGCGCCGTCGCTTTCCAGCGCGTTGATGCGAGCGATGAACTTGCCGGCGTCGCCCAGCACCGCCGAGACGAAGCCGCCTTCGCCGATCGGCGTGATGTTGACGCCGGGCTGCAGCAGCGCGTCCGAGCTGTCGCCCCGGCCGAACAGGATCGAGTTGCTGCCGTTGCCGTTGAACCGCCAGTTGATGCCCAGCTTGCGGGCCTTGGTGGTGTCGATGTCGACGATGGTGGCTTCGATCTCGAGCGACTGCGGCTCGACGTCGAGCGCGGACACCAGCTCCTGGTACTGCGCCATGCGTTCGGGCAGGTCGCGCACGATCACCGCGTTCAGGCGCTGGTCGACCTCGATGCGCACCTGGCCGGGATCGACCGTCGACGCGGCAGCGGGCGCCGCAGCGTCGTCGGCCGGCGCGCCGCCAGGGCCGCCCGCATAGGCCGCGGCAAGCGCGTGCGCCACGCCGTTGTCGGTGGCGCGCGCGCCGGCGTCGGGCGCGCCCAGCGTGCCCAGGCGGTCGTTCGCGCCGTTGCGCGCCAGGCCCTGGCCGCGCAGCTTGGGCACCGTCGTGTGCGCGTCCGTCTCGGTCGCGCCCTGGTGACCCCGGTTGGTCACCAGCGAACGCAGGATGCTGGCAACACCGGGCACCTGCACCTTGCTGCCACCGAACTCCATCGTGACGTCCTGCGCCCAGGCATAGCGCAGGTAGAACACCTTGAAGCCCAGCGGCGCCTGCGCCAGGTTGGCGGCCTGCGCGACGCGGTACAGATCTTCCACCTGCTCGACGAAGCGCGGTGTGCCGATGGCAATCAGGCTGCCTTCCGGCGTCGCGCGCAAGGTGTTGTGCGTGTCGACCAGGCGCGCCTCCTGCACCGAGCGCCGCACGCGCTCGGACACTGCGGGCGTCGTCGCCAGTGCCCGCGTGGCGATCTCGCCGGCCGCATAGACGTGCACGACGACGCCGTCGTAGTAGGTGAGCAGCCCGAACGAGCGCGAGATGTCGCGCAGGATCTTCTGCGGCGGTGCATTGAAGCTGCCGCTGACCTGGCCGTGCACGTTCGGGCTGACGTCGACGGGCAGGTCCAGGCGGCCGAAGAAGTCCTGCAGGAAGGCCTGGATCGGCTGTTCGCGCGCAGTCAGCGACAGTGGCGCCTCGCTGGCGATCGGAATCGATGCGGCTTTCGCGGGGTCGGAGGCGAACAGCGCGGCGGCGACGGCCAGCGCGAGCAGCGGCTGCAGTGGGAACGGGCGGGGCAGGAAGGGCATCGGTCTCATTTCCAGGCGGAAACGCATCAGGCGGCTTGCAACATGGGACGCGGCGGGCCGCCGACGTGGTCGAGCAACTCGAGCTTGAGCGTCGGAACGAGCTCCTGGTACGACAGCACGGGCGTGTCGAAGGCATCGGCCTCGACCAGCTTGCGCACGTGGCGGCGCAGGTCGACCGGGGTGACGATCGCGTCCGGGCCATGCTGAGCGATCGCTTGCACGAAGCGCTCGACGATGGCCTGGGCCGCCTGCGGATCGAGCGCGAGCTGGTGCACGCCGCCGGCCACGCGGATGCTCTCGCGCAGCAGCGTCTCCAGGTCGGGCGCGAGCATCAGGGCGCGCAGGCGGCCGTCGGGCGCATGGCGATGGCTGATCTGGCGCTTGAGCGCGATGCGCGCGAACTCGGTCAGGGTGTGCACGTCCTTCTCGCGCTGGCCGATGTCGGCCAGGGTCTCCAGCACGTCGCGCAACTGGCGGATCGGCACCTCTTCCTCGACGAGGCGGCGCAGGATGTCGGACAGCCGCTGCATCGGCAACGCGCGCAGGACTTCCTTGACGACATCGGGGATCTCGCCGCCGGCACGCGCGAGCATCGCGCTCGTCTCCTGGATGCCGAAGAAAAGCGCGGCATGGCGCCGCAGAGCTTCGCGCACGGCCGCGGCCACGTCCTGCGGCGCCTGCGCGCCGGTCCACGCGCCGTTGGCGATCGGCACTTCGTAGGCGAACAGCTGCCACTGCGCGAGGACGGCCAGCGCGTCGCTGCCGGGAGCCGGCCCGGTCTCGGGTTGGCCGTGCACGCTGATGCGCGGCAGCGGCAGGCCCAGGTGCAGCTGGTAATGCTCCTGGACGTCCTGCAGCGCTTGCACCAGCGCGGGGCCGCCCTCGTGGCGCAGCGCGCTCGCCGGCACCTGCAGCAGCAGCGGCACTGCCGCGCGCAGCACGGTGGGCGCGGTGCTCAGAACACGTTCCTCACTCTCGACGGGGCCGCCGCGCGACTCCAGCGCCGGGCGCACCAGGCGAGACAGGCGCGTGCGCAGCACTGGAGTGCCCAGGGCGCCGGCCAGTCCGATGCTCGCACCCAGTCCGACGAAGACGGCACCCGGGAAACCGGGCACCAGGGCGAACATCAGGCACAGCGCGCCGGTCACCAGCATCACGCGCGGCTTGGCGCCGAGCTGGCGGCGGATGGCGTCGCCCAGGTGGCTGTCGGCCTCGTCGGTGGTGCGCGTCACCAGGAGGCCAGCCGACATCGCAGCCAGCAGCGCCGGGATCTGCGAGACCATGCCGTCGCCGATCGTCAGGATCGAGTAGCGCGTCATCGCGCTGCCGAAGTCCAGGTCCTGCTGCAGCACGCCCACCGCCAGCCCGCCGAGCAGGTTGATCGCGATGATGACGATGCCCGCGATGGCATCGCCCTTGACGAACTTCATCGCCCCGTCCAGGCTGCCGTGCAGCTTGCTCTCGAGTTCCAGCTCGCGGCGCTTGCGGCGCGCCTCGTCCTTGTCGATCAGGCCCGAGCGCAGGTCGGAATCGATCGACAGCTGCTTGCCGGGCATCGCATCGAGCGTGAAGCGCGCCGCGACCTCGGCGACGCGCTCGGCTCCCTTGGCGATGACGATGAACTGCACCACGGTGATGATGAGGAACACCACCAGGCCGACCACCAGGTTGCCGCCGGCCACCATCTTGCCGAAGGTGTCGATGATGTGGCCGGCGTGCGCGTGCAGCAGGATCATGCGCGTCGTCGCGATCGCCAGCGACAGCCGGAACAGCGTCGTGATGAGCAGCACGCTCGGGAAGACGGCGAACTCCAGCGGCGTCGCGATGTAGATCGACACCAGCAGCAGCGTCAGCCCGATCGCGATGTTGACGGCCACCAGCACGTCGATGAGCCAGGCCGGCAGCGGCAGCACCATCAGCGCGATGATGGCAACGATGCCGGCGACCAGGAACAGGTCGCTGAAACGGGCGAGCGCGCCGGTGTTGCGGCGCTCGGCGGAGCGGAAGTAGGTGGCCAGGCTCATCGCGATTCCTCGCTCGAGGCATGGGCGACCGCGGTGCGCAGGGTGGCGTACTCGGCGAGCACCTGCCGCACGTATTGGCGCGTCTCGGTGTAGGGCGGCACGCTGCGGCCATGGCGCTCCACCGCGCCCTCGCCCGCGTTGTAGGCGGCGAGCACCAGTTCGAGATCGTTGCCGAAGCGCGACTGCAGCGATTTCAGGTAGGCGGCGCCCACCTCGAGGTTGACGGCGGGATCGAACAGGGCGCCGGTCGCGTCTTCGACACCGAACCGGCGCGCCGTGGCGGGCATGACCTGCAGCACGCCGAGCGCGCCAGCTGCAGAGCGCGCCTGCGGGTTGTGGCGCGACTCGACGTGCGCGATGGCATGCAGCAGCAATGGGTCGATGTCGTAGGCACGGGCCACCGCGAACACGCGCGGCGCCAGTGCCAGGACGCGGCGCTGGCTGGCGTTGAGTCGAGTCGCCGTGTCGGCGCTCGGCCCCGCGAGTCGCGGCGCGGGCGAAGCCCCGGACTGCGTGCCGCGCGGCATGTCGTAGAGGCGCAGCTGTGCGGCTTCATGCGCCGCCGCAGCGCCAGCGCTGCCAGCGAAGCTGTCGCAGGCGATCAAGGTCGTCTCCGGCTCGTGCCGCGCCAGCGACAACATCGCGGCGCTGGTGGCGGTGGGCGCGCAATCAGGCGCGCGTTCCGCCCAGGCCGACAACCCCAGGCCGGCCAGGCACAAGCCCATCGTTGTGTGGGCCAGTTTCAATTTTTTCGCTCCCTGGTCGCCACCCGGATCGGGCGGCGGCTTCTCCCGCAGAGGTCGAAGACGGGGCGATCTTTGCCGGGCGTCATGTCGAAAAGGTGACAGAGACGGTTACGCTGTAAACAAAGGTAACGATGACTTTTTCCTCGATCCGGCGGGCAGCCCGTTTGCTCTTTCAACATAAGAGAGCGAGCGGACAGGCGAGCTCGGCGGATACCCCCCTAGGTAATAGATTGCTACAAATGTGAAGCAACGCCGCGCCACTGTCGGCCATGTCGCGCGAAGATGCGGCCATGGCGGACTACCAGGACAGCGGCGACAAGACCGAGCAGCCCACTGCGAAGAAGCTGCGTGACGCGCGCAAGCAAGGGCAGGTCTGGAAGAGCAAGGAAGCCACGAGCACGCTCGTGCTGCTGGTCTGGCTGGTCCTGGCCGGCGCGACGGCCGCGTTGGCAGGCGCTCGTCTGCAGGCGTTGATCGGCGCCGCGCTGCAAGGGCTGGGCGGTGACTTCGTCACGGCGCTGCGCAACACCGGATGGCTGGCCGTGCAGACCCTGCTGCTGCTCACCGCCATGCTGATGGTGCCCGTGCTGCTCGTCGGGGTCCTGGCCGAGTTCCTGCAGGTCGGGCCCGTGCTCGCCTGGTCGCGCCTCAAGCCCTCGTTGGACAAGCTGAACCCGGCCGAAGGCTTCAAGCGGCTGTTCTCGATGGACAACCTGGTCGAGGTGCTCAAGGCCCTGGGCAAGACCGCCATCCTGTTGGCCATCGGCTGGATCGTGCTGCGCGGGTCCTTGCCGCGCCTGGCCTCGCTTGCCAACGAAAGCCCGCAGGGGATCGCGCCGCGGCTGGAGCAGTCGCTGTGGCAGGTGACCGCGCGCCTGGTCGGCGCGGCGCTCGCCGTGTTCATGGGCGTCGCCGTGCTCGACGCCGCCTGGCAACGCCATTCGTTCATGAAGAAGATGCGCATGAGCCGGCGCGATCTCCGCGACGAGCACCGGCAGAACGAAGGCGACCCTTACGTCAAGCAGCAGCGCAAGCAGGTGCACCAGGAGTGGTCGCAGCGCAATGCGGCGCAGGCGGCGCGCCAGGCCGACGTGCTTGTCGTCAACCCGACGCACGTGGCCATCGCGCTCGACTACGACCACGAGAACCACGGCGTGCCCACGGTCTCGGCCAAGGGCGAGGATGAGGTGGCACGCGCCATGCGCGAGGCGGCCGAGGACGCGGGCGTGCCCATCGTGCGCAATGTCGCGCTCGCCCGCGAGCTGCTTGCCAGCGCGGAGGTCGGCGGGGTGGTGCCGCGCCACCTGTTCGACATCGTCGCCGAGGTCATCCTGTGGGCCCGCGAGGTGCGCGACGAGATCGAGCGCCAGCGCCGCGGCGAAGCGGCGCCCGCGGCCAGCCGCCAGCGCCTGGAGCGTGCTCCGGGCGAGGACGCCACGCGCTATCCTGGCGCCTCTTCGCAAGCATGACGACCCCTTGCCGGCGGCCCTCACGGCCGCAGCCAAACTTCCTTCGACGGACTCCATGGAAAACTTCGCCTCGTCGGTCGCGACGATGTTGGTCGCGCTCGCCTTCGTCCTCGCGCTTGCCTGGCTGGCGCTGCGCCTGCTCAAGCGGCTGCAGGCCGGACGGACGACGGCGCAATCTCCCGATGCGCCGCGCTTCGTGCGTGCACTGCCCGTCGGCGCGCGCGAGCGCGTCGTCGTGATGCACTATCGCGACGAGGAGTGGGTGCTGGGCGTGACGGCCGGCGGCATCTCGCTGCTGGCGCGCGATCCCGCGCCCAAGTAGGCGTCCTTCAGTCGGGTGCCTTCAGCGCCTTCATCGCCGCGGTCATCGTCTGCTTGCAGGACCAGTAGTCGGCCCAGGGGTCGGCCTGCTGGAACGACATGTGGTCGCGCGCATCGGAGATCGTCCAGTTGGCGCCGCTCTTCATCTCGGGCAGTTGGTCCCAGGCGATCGGGATCGACACGCCCAGCCCCGGCCGCGCGCGTGCCGAAAAGGCCGCCGCGGTCGTCGCGTTGAAGCCGTTGCGCAGGTAGTCGACGAAGATCTTGCCCACGCGGTTGGTCGGCCCGCTCTTGGCGACGACGCGCTGTGGGATGGTACGTGCCATGTGCTGGACGATCTGCTGCGAGAATGCCTAGACCGTGTCGTAGTCCAGCCGCGCGGACATC
>JBJMWF010000454.1:0-10710 GCA_045810265.1 Vitreoscilla sp.
GGCCGTCGCTCGTCGGCGTCCCAGGAGGTGTGTGTCGTCATGAAATTCATCGTCGTTTCTGTGCTGGCCGCATGGGTCTGCGCCTGCGGTCTGGCGCGCGCCACCGAGCCAATCCAGACCGTGGCCCAACCCTGGCGCACGACCGGCGAGATTGCGCTGCCTGTCGTTCCGTATGCAGGGGGCTCGAACAGCGAGCCGTCGGCGACCCACTGGAGCGTGCTCGTACAGGACATCACGCTGGCCCGCACCCTCGAACGCTGGGGCGCCCAGGCCGGCTATCGCGTGAAATGGGACGCGCAACGCAACTTCCTGATCGGCGCCCCCGACAGCCTCGATGGCAGCTTCGAGACGGCGTTGAAGGCCATTCTGAACTCCGCCGGTATTCGCCAGAGCGACTATCCGCTCGAAGCATGCATCTACGCTAACACGCCCCCGCTGGTGCGCATCACGCGCCAGGGCGAGCAGGCGCGCGAGTGCGACGTCCAATGAGCGCCGTCGGAGTGGCGATTCTTGGCCGGCTCATTGCCGCGGGGGCCATTGCGATGCTGGCAGCATGCGCCGAGCCCGGCGTCACCGAGCACCTGCAGTCAGACCACGCACTCGGTGTCACTGGCACCGCGGCGCTGCATGCGGATCGCACGCTGGCGGAGCAGGGGCGAGGCGCAGCGGGCTCGCAGGTCGACGCCGATCGCCGGGCTGCCGAACAGGCTTCCAAGCCCGTGCTGCGCCGTGCGCGCAGTCCCTGGGTCGGCTCAGTCAGTGTGCCGATGGGCAGCGACGAGCGCTTGCCCAGCATCTTCACCGAACCCGTCAAGCTCAACTTCGACGATGCGGCCACCGGCGGGAAGGTCAGCCTGCGGACGATGGCCAATCGCATCACCGCCGTCACGGGCGTTCCCGTGCGCCTGAAGGCCGACGTCTTTCCTGCTGGCGATGCGCCGTCGCGGGCGACGTCCCCGCTCCCGCCCGCGCTATCCAACCTGCCGACGCTGCCCGCTCGCGCGTCCCTTGGCCCGGAGGGCGTCGCGCTGCCGCCGCCGTCCGCAGCGGCGCCGCGCGACACCTCGGTCAACGCCGTGGCGATGCGCTGGTCGGGATCGCTGGAGGGCTACCTCGACCTGATCACCGACCAGCTGAGCCTGTCATGGGAGTACCGCGACGGCATCGTCGTCATCGAGCGCCTGCGCACCGAATTCTTCGAGATCGCCGCGCTTGAAAGCGAGACGGACTACCACCTGGGACTCAGCGGTGCCGACCAGGCCAACGCCACCAGCTCGGGCAGTGGCGGCGGGGGCACGAACAGCACCGCGAGCTCCAGCAACGAGGTCAATGAACATGGCAAGTCCAACGTCGTCGGCTCCATCCTGGCGGCGATCGGACAGCTCATCAAGGATGTGCCCGGCTCTTCGGTCGTGCGCTCGGATGGCTCGGGCCGCCTGGCCGTCACCACGACCAAGGAGACACTGTCCAAGGTGCGCGACTTCATGCGCGTCGAAAACGAGAGCCTGTTGCGCCAGGCCCAGGTGCAGTTCGACGTCTACAGCGTCACGCGTCGCGAGTCCGACGAGCGCGGCATCGAATGGAACGCCGTCCTGTCCGCGTTGGGCGGTGCCTACACGGGCTCGTTCGGCTCGCCCACCACGCTGGCCAGCGCCACCGCCGCCAACATCGGCTTCTCGATCCTGACGCCGGCGCAGTCGGGCATCACCAACCACACCACCGCGCATTTCGGTGGCAGCGATGCCATGCTGAAGCTGCTGAGCGAATACGGCGTGTCCACCCAGCACCGCGAAGTCAGCCTGCTGGCGTTGAACCGCACCTGGGATCGCAAGTCCAGCCTTGGCGGCCGTGCCTACGTGAGCGCCACCATCCCGGGAGCCGCGAGCACGACGGGCGTTGGTGCGCCGGGGCTGGTCACCTCCACGGTCACCACGGGCGACCGCTACCTCGCACAGCCGTTCATTCTCGACAACAACACGGTCGTGCTGAAGTTCGGCATTGGCCTGTCGTCGCTGGTGAACCTGGTGAACTTCACGTCGGGCACGGGCACGTCGCAGCAGACCGTTCAGACGCCGGAGACGACCGCCATCAACGACCAATCCACCGTGGCGCTCAAGGCCGGCCAGATTCTCGTGATCACGGGGTTGAGCCGCCTGGTCTCCAGCGACAACCGCCGCACGCTGACCGATGACGCGCCGATCGGGCTCGGCGGCAGCAAGACGCAGTCACGCCTGCGCGAGGACTTCGTCATCTTCGTGCGGCCGACGATTCTGTGAGCGGAGCGACGATGGCCATCATCGACCGAATGATCGCAAGCACGGCCCAGGGCGACCTGCTCGGTGGCCTGTTCTGGCGTGCGCCAACCGCCGGCCAGGGCCGCAGCCGGGCCCTGATCGAGGCTCGCGCGCTCACCAGCGACGCGACACATTGGGCCCAGGCTCAAGTGGGATCACACGTACGCTACGGCCTGTTCCAGCCGCGCGCCTCCGAGGAAGGCGTGCGCCTGCCCAAGGGAACATTGGCGGCCGCGGCGTGCTTCTCGCGCCTGGTGGGTGAACAGGCGCCGAACGCGGCGCTGGTGCTGGCCGTGCCCGCCTCCGCTCAACGCAAGGAGGACAAGTACTTCGTCGTCTGCCTCGAGGACGGCGTGCCGGTGATCGACGTCCTGAGCAACGAGGTCGACGCGCGCAACGCGCTGGGTGGCGAGGACAGGCCCATCTGGAGCGACAACCCGGTCGCCTATCCCAACTGCGAAGCGGCGGACTTCGCCTGGCTGGTCTCCGGCGGCGACCGCCTGGCGCGGCTGCAGCCCATGCCCATCAACCCATGGCCCATCGTCGGCACCGGGCTGGCTGCGGCGGTGTCGCTGGGCGCGTGGCTCGTGGCGCAGCATGTGCATCGCGTCGAGAGCGAGCGCAAGGCCGCGGCCGCAGCGCGGGCGGCCGATCCGACGCCGCGCTATCTCGCGGCCCTGGCAGCCCAGCAGGCGTCGATGGCCACCGACCGCTCGACCTTCGTCTCGGCCACGCGCGAGATCTTCGGCTACCGCATCTGGATTCCCGGCTGGAGTCTTGCGTCCGCCGAGTGCAACGCCCGCGCCCAGGCCTGCACGCGCGACTGGGTGCGCCACGGCGGCAGCTTCGATGATCTGCGGCGGGCCTTGCCCGACGACTCGCTCGAGATGCTGGTGCCGCAGGGCAACACCGTGCCGGCGCTGGACGTCGCGCGCACAAAGCGTCCCTTCAAGGTCGCGCGTCACACCTTGCTCGATCCGCGCCGGCCGCTGCGCTCGTTGCAGGCCACCATCTCGGACGTCGGTCCGCAGTTGCAGCGCTGGCGCACGGCCGACGTGGTGCTCGAGCTGAAGAAGCCGGCGCTCTGGCCTCGCGTAGCCGAAGTGCCGACGACTTTCCAGCATGCGGCCGCCGTGCTGGCGGGGGACGTCGACATGCACAACGTGCCGGGCCCATTCATCGTCGAGGCCCTCGGTTCTGCGCCTGATTTCGTCAGCTGGGAGTCCGTCCGCGTCGATCTCGGCGAGGGCTCGGATGCCCGCGGCCTGCTCAAGTTCTCGGCTACAGGAGTCTTCTATGTCGCGTCACGATAGGCGGCCACGCGCCTCTTTCAGGCAAGGGATGCCATGTGTGCTGGCGCTCATCGTTCCCTTGGCGGGTGCACAGACGATTGCCGACTACAGCCGTGCGCAGAGCGCGTGGCTGGAGAGCACCATGAGCCAGGCGGCCGCCCGCTCGGCGGGCCTGGGCGCCTCGGCGCCGGCCGTGGTCGTGCCGACCAGCCCGGCGGCCTCGGCGCCGGCGCCGGCGCCTCGCATGACGATGCTCGCCACAGCGCCGGCCGTCCAGGTCAGCGGCATCTTCGCGTCGCGTGCCGGGGCGGTCGCCGAGGTGGTCGTCAATGCGACGGCCTATCTGCTGGGCGCGGGCCAGGACGTTCCGGGCACGGCCTGGCATGTGGAGACCATCGGCGTCGAGAAGGTCGTGCTCGGTCGAGCGGGCGCTTCTGGTCTCACTGGCACGGAGGGCGCCCGGAGGGTCTTTCCGCTGCCGGCGCTGCACTGAGCAGACCCATGGGATTGCTGGAGATGTTGCGTCGCCGAGAGCAGACGGAATCGGCGGCCGGGCCGGTGCTGGCGACGCGTCGAGCGCCGACCACCGAGCTAAAGAGTGCCGAGTCGCGGTCGCGGATTGTCGCTGCAGAGTCGCGGCCGGCACTGGTGCCGGCGTCGTCCTCTACGCGAGCCACCACGATGCGTCTCGCGGGGCGCCTCAACGGCGCGGGCGAGCAGCGGCCACCGGCCGCCATGCCTTCGGAGTTCGTGTTCGAACCTCCGCCGTCCGAGCCGCCGATCGAATTCCGCGATACGGAGGTCCACCCTCAAGCCATCGCGCATTTTCACCAGTTGCCGCCGTACCAGGCGCTGCTGACGGTGGGGCCGGAGGCGGTGTACCAGTTGCCGGCGCTGTTGCACGAGAAGCTGATCGCACTCGACTGCGGCGCGCGGCGGGCCCGTCTGGTGCGGGCGACGATGTCCGCCGCCGACAAGCTCGCCCTGGAGGGCACGGCCAAGGCGGTCAAGGGCGCGTTGCGGGCGCGTGGCTACGGTGTCGTCGACGAACTGGTGGCTGAGCCGCACGTCCTCAAGGAGATCCTGCGCAACGCGGGCGCGGCGGGCAAGGGCAGCCCCAAGGGCGGGCCGATGCAGTTGTTCGAGCGCTGGATCGCTCTGGCGGTGCCGACGGGCGCCACGGACCTGCATATCGAGGTCCGCCGCAACACCGCCATCGTCCGCATCCGCATCGATGGCCGCATCGAGCCCCTGCCGGACGGGCAGGGTGGCCGCTACAGCCGCAAGGAGGTGGTCGACGCGATCGCCGCGGGCTACAACAGCACCCGCAAGGGCAACAACGTCTCGCAGTACAACGCCGACCAGTTCGTCGACTGCATGATCGACCTCGATCTGCCGGGCACGGCGGGGCAGCTGCGCTACCAGAACGTCAAGGGGCGCCTCGGCCCCAAGACAGTGGTCCGCATCCTGCGCACCGGCGACGAGAACCGCATTCGTTTCGATGCCGCTGGCTATGCGCCCAGCCATCTGCGGCTGCTGCGCCTGGCCGGCCGCGCCGGCAAGGGCATCGTGCTGCTGTCGGGCGTCACCAGTTCCGGCAAGTCGACCAGCCTCAAGAGCTTCATCGAGACGCTGCCCGGGCTCGAGCAGAAGGCCATCTACACGGTCGAGGATCCGATCGAGTACGAGATCGCCGGCGCCCACCAGATCGAGGTGCTGCGCGACATCGCCAATGACGACGAGACGCGCCGCCGCTACGCGGAGGTCATGCGTGCGCTGATGCGGTCCGACCCCGATGGCGTGATGCTGGGTGAGATCCGCGACAAGCTGACCGCGCTGTTTGCCCTGCAGATCGCCGAGACCGGCCACCTCGCGATGGGGACGGTGCACGCGCACCTGATCTCCAACATCATCCCGCGCCTGACCAACGACCAGATCGGCGTCAGCCGCCAGGCGCTCACCGGGCCCAACATCCTGAACCTGCTCGTCTACCAGGCGCTGGTGCCCAAGCTGTGCCGCTGCTGCGCGTTGCCGACGGCACTGGCGCTGCGCGTGGATTCGGACGCACGCGAGATCGAGGAAGTGCTGCGCCGCCGCTTCGGCCTGGCCACTGCGCGGCTGCGCTGGACGCGCCCTGAAGGTTGCGCGGCTTGCCAGGGGCGCGGCACGCACGGCAAGACCATCGTCGCCGAGATGCTGCAACCCGATCGCGTCTGGCTGCGCCACGTGCGCAACAACGACGACGACGCGGCGCTGCAGCACTTCCGCTCGTCGAGCAACCGTCTGTTCGACAGCCCCGACATGACAGGCAAGACGGTGTTCGAGCACGCGCTGTTCAAGGCGCTGCAAGGCGAGATCGACGTGCGCAACTGCGAAGAGTTCGACGGCTTCGAACGCTTCGAAATCCTTCCGGCGGAGCGGCGATGACGTCCATGCGTGCACTCGCCAACTGGTTTGCGGTGATGGACTTCCGCACCAGTCGCGCCGAGTTCTACCGCGATTTTGCGGAGATGTACCAGCGCAACGAGGCGATGGTGAGTTTTCTCGAAGGCGAAATCGTCAACGCCAACCTGACTCGCCAGCGCAGCCGGGCGCGGGCGCTACGCATCGTGCTGCATCGGCACCAGGATGGCGAGCATGCGAGCCGGGTCTCGCACCTGCTCGAAGGCGTGGTGCCGCGTTCCGACGCAATGTTGCTCACGGCGGTCGACCGCGCTGCGGACAAGCCCCAGGCCCTGCGAGCGCTCGCCGACGCCATCGACAAGCAACAGCAGATGCTGCGCCTGATGCTGTCGTATTCGGCGCTGCCCGCAATGACGATCCCGATCTGCTACGCCTTGATCCTGGTGCTCGGCAAGGTGATCCTCGTCATCGACGACGCGACGCCCGTGTATGCGCAGGAGGCGCTGTGGGACGGCATGAATGGGTGGGCCAAGGCTGTCGCTGTCTTCGCGCAAGCCTGGGGAACACAGACCCTGATCGTCCTGGGCGCGCTGGCTGCCGCCATGCTGTGGTCGCTTCCTCGCTGGCGTGGGCCGGTTCGCCTGCGTGTCGAACGCTGGCCGGTGTACAGCCTCTACCGCGATTTCCAGGCCGGCATGCTTTTCAGTTCGATGGCCATGATGCTCAAGACCGGCGAGACGCTGCAAGGCAGCATCGACGACATCACGCAGCGTGCCTCGCCGTGGATGCGCTGGCATCTGGGACGCGTCGTCGACGCGCTCGACGAGAACCCGACGGCAACGCTGGACGCGTTCCGGCGTGGCCTGTTGTCGTCACATCTGCTGTCGCGCGCCGCGACGCTCAATCGCTCCAGCGCGTCGTTTTCCGAGGTCTTGATCCAGCTGGGCACCTCCGAAGGCGAACGGGTACTGGCCCGCGTGAAAAAGGCGGCCGTAATCGCCAACTTCGCGCTGGTCGGGTTGTTCGCCTCCGTGGAAACCTTCATGGGCATCGCGTCGATGACGGTGCCAGGCAAGTTCGCATCGCTGATGGAGCCCTCCAACCTGATGACGCTGCGTTCGATCTACGACGCGGCGCATCCCCCGCACTGAATGTCGGCGCTGCGTGTTGTCGCGTGCCTGCCAGCGCCCGTGTGCCGCTTCCCGCTCGCGCCCAGTTCCCGGACGGCCAACGTCCATTTCCACAAACCAGAGGAGAAATGAAGATGTCCCATTCCCATCGCCCGGCCGCACACGCGGCCTCGCTGCGCCGGCGCCAACGCGGCAATGCGCTCGTCTTCAGCATGCTGGGCCTCGTGATCGGCGGCATCGTGCTCGCGCTGGGCATCGGCTACTACCAGAATTCACAGGCCAACGCGCAGGTGCAGGGCACCATCAGCGAGATCAGCGCCATCATCGGAGGCGCGCAGCAGAACTACGGCCAGTACGGGTACAGCGGGTTGACGACCGCGGTGGCGGTGGGCTCGCGCGTGATTCCCGACACCCGGGCCGATGCAGGTGGCACGACAGCCACCAACAGCTATTCCGGCGCCATCACCTTGATCGACAACTCGGCCACGACGCCGAGCACGGCCAAGCTGAGTTACGCCAACGTGCCGGCCTCGCAGTGCACGCAGTTGATCAACGGCGCGCAAAGCCTCGCGCGCCGCATCACCATCGGCACGACCGACGTCAAACCGCTGGACGGCAGCATCGACGTCGCGCGTGTCAACACGCAATGCACGTCGGCGGCCAGCGTGGCGATCGACTTCGTGTTCGGCCGCACCTGAGGCCCCATGTCGCCGCTCTGGATTTCGCCTCGCGCAGGCGGCGCCAGTCGCCGTCAACAAGGCAATGCCGTCGTCCTCGCGCTGTTGGGCCTGCTGATCTCGGCACTCGGCGCCGTGGGGGTGATCCAGGGCAGCCGACTGCAGGCCAAGCACGAGGCGGGCAATGGCGAGGCGACGATTCTCGACAACCTTCGCGGCGCCACCAACAACGCCATCCTGGAAAGCATGCGCCTGATCCAGAGCGGCGCCGCATTCAGCAAGAGTGGCGTGACGGTCACGCCGGTCGATGTCGGCGGCGTGCTGGTCTGGCGCCCGACGGTGCTGCAACTGGTCGGGATGGGCTATCTGCCGGCAGGCTGGTCGGCCACCACGTCGACGCTGAACGAGGCGCCCTACACCATCTCCTTCAGCCGCGTACCGGCAGGATGTGTCACCGCGGCATGCAACATCGAAGGCCACATCGTGCTGGAGGGGCCCATCCGCAGCGGCAGCGTCGGCAGCGACAGCGACGGCGCAGTGATCGGCCCCATCCTCGCGCGCATCGGCGCCGACTCGGGCGTCTCTCTGCCCATGGATCCAGCGCACATCCAGGGCTTCGGCAAGACATGGATCCTGGACAATCCGGTGCCCGGGCAGCCGCCCGGCGTCGTGGCGGTGCGCGTGGGTACGGCGTCGTCCGGCTTCGGCGCGTTCGTGCGCATCGGCGATACGCGCGATCCCAGCTTGCTGGGCAATCTGACGGTCGCCGGCAATACGCTGTTCGGCGATGGCACCACCCGCAGCGAGTTCCGATCGGCGCTGCAGGTCGACGCCCAGCCGGTGGAGCTCCGCGACGCCAGCGGTGCTGCCTGCGTCTCCTTGCGGCCGGACGGCGTCGTCGACATCCTGTGCACCGGTTCGCTGTCGGCCACCACCGGTGTCTTCCGGGACGCCTCGGGCCGCACGACGACGATCGCTGCCACGGGGCTGGTGACCGGCGGCAACGTCGCGGCGGACGGCGGCCTGTCGACGAGCGCGATGACGGTGTTCGGGGCAGGCGACCCGCAGGCGCTGGTGGTCAAGAGCGGCGACGTGTTCGTGCGCAACCCCGCCGGCACGGCCTTGCTGCGGGTCGCCGCGAACGGCGACGTGACGGCCGGCAACGACCTGGTGGCCGCCGGCGCTGTCACGGCCCAGCGCCTCACCTTGTCCGCGACTGTCAACGAAGGCGACGCCTGCAGCCCGGGGCAGGTCGCGATGATGGCCACCGGTGGACTGGCCACCTGTCAGGGCGCCACGTTTCGCGCGAGCGCGCGTTACGCCCGCCTGGGGCAGGCGTGTGCGCCGGCCGGACTGCAGGCGGTCGATGTCGCGAGCGCTGACGCCCTGGTGTGCCGTGGCGGGTACTACGCCAGCCAGTCGTGGCTGACCTCGTCGCGCGTCTACATGGCGGGCTTTGCCGTGCGTCATGGCGATTTCATCGCGGCGGCGACGGCCCTGCCGAGTGGTTGCCCCGCGACGTCCAGTCCCGTCCCGCCGCAGGCCACGATATTCCTGTTGCCGCAGACCGATTCCGAGACCCCGGGCAACCCGATCCTGAACCGCAATGCGACCTGGACCGGCCTGGGCTGGGCGATCTCGCTGACCGATGGCACGGGTGCCGCGACGACCAGCAACGCGGTGGCCGAAGTCTATTGCCTCTATCCGTGAGGCCAGCGCAGGGCCGAGCTTCAGCCGTGTCGGCGTTGTCGGCGTTGGCGGTGGGCCAGCAACACGGTCTGGACGAACGCCGACTTCGCGTCCGTGTAGGCTTCCCGGTCTCCCTGGTGCTTCGCGGCCAACTTCGACTTGAGCTGCGCATAGCGCCGGGCGATTGCCGGCTCGCTGCGCAAGACGTCGCGAAAGGCCGGCCGGTCACTCCACGGCGCACTCCCGGTGACCACGATGTGCAAGTGATGGGTCCGGTGTCCCCCATGCCAGCGCATCAGGCACTTGCGATCGGTCAGCGCAGCGTTGAAATGCTGATGGCGGCGGCAAGAGATTGCTCGTCCGACATGCGGCGGGCGGCCGGCCCGACGGTCAGCCAATCGGAGTCGTTCGAATCGGAGGTCATCGCGGGCACGATGACGCAGGCTGGAGAGTAACGCCGAGCCAGGTGCTGCCGCGGCCAGTCGAAAAGGGCAGACGCCCCACGACGACGCGTCGGTGTCAGCGCCCGTGGGCTGCCTCGGCGAGCCCACGGCGCTGGCCTGACTTGCTCAGCGCGCCATCGACGCTGGCCCGGCGGCGGCCAGCTTTCTCTTCAAGGTCGGGATGTCGGAGGTCTCGCGCATCGCCTCGCTGGCCTCGATCTCGCCTCGGCGCACGAGCTCGACCAGGCGGTTGTTCATCGGCACCCACTCGCTGGCGCCGAGGCGATTGTCCTCGCGGATCGCGCTCTCGAGGCCGATCCAGTCGCCACGTTCGATGTACTGCGTCACCTTGCCGGTGTTGAACAGCACGTCGGCCGCCATCAGGTAGCGCTTGCCATCCTTGGACGGTACTAGCGCCTGGCGTATCACGGCGATCAGGTTGCCGGCGAGCACAGACCGCATCACGTCAGCGCTGGTGCCGGTGTACGACAGGATCTTGCGCATCGTGCCGGTGACGGACTTGCCGTGCGTCGTCGCGATCATCAGTGATCCCGACTCGCCGCCCTGGATCGCCTGCTCGGCGGTCTCGGCGTCGCGGATCTCGGAGGTCAGCAGCACGTCCGGACTCATGCGCAAGGCCTCGCGCATGCCGTCGGCGAAGCTCAGGACGTCGTAGCCCACCTCGCGCTGCGTGATGATGGACTTGCGCGGCGCGATCTTCTTCTCCACCGGATCCTCGATGGTGAGGATGTGCCCGGAGTGCTGGGCGTTGTGCCAGTCGA
>JBJMWF010000455.1:0-16556 GCA_045810265.1 Vitreoscilla sp.
CGCCAGGTGCAGTTCCTCCTTGAAGATGTACTGCCTGACGGGGTCCCAGCCGGTGCCGCCCCATTCGCGCGGCCAGGCGGGCGTCGCCCAGCCCTTGTCGTGCAGGATGCGCACCCAGCGCAGCATCTCCTCCTTCGAGATGCGTTGGCCCAGCTCCGTCTTGCGGCGGATGTCGGCCGGCAGCGCCTTCTCGAAGAACGCGCGCACCTCCTGTCGGAAGGCGCATTCCTCGGCGGTGAATCTCAGGTCCATGACGTTGTCTCGACGGTGTGGGCGTTCGTCACTCGATGAGGCCGGCGTCGCGCAGCGCCGCGATCCTGGCGCCGTCGAACCAGGCTGACAGCGCGGCATCCGTGTTGGCCGGCGTGATCGCGCGCGGAGGCGTGGGCAGGTCGGGCACGCTGCGCGAGAAGCGCGGCGCGGGAGCCGCCTGGACGATGCCGTCGATCTCGACAAAGGTCCCGCGCGCCTTCAGGTGCGGGTGCCCCGAGGCTTCGCCGAAGGACAGCACCGGCGACACGCAAGCGTCGCTGGTTTCCAGCAGCGCCGACCACTCGTCGCGCGTGCGCGTGCTGAACTTTGCGGCCAGCACCTGCTTGGCTGCCTTCCAGCCGTCGCGCGAGGACTGCGGGCCCAGGCGGGTGGCGTCGATGTCCAGCTTGCGCAGCAACTCGGAGAAGAATTTCTCCTCGATCGGGCCGACCGCCACCCAGCGCCCGTCGGCGCATTCGTAGCAGTCGTAGAAGTGCGAGCCCGAGTCCGACAGGTTGGTGCCGCGTTCGGGCTTCCAGATGCCGCCGGCCACCATGCCGAAGAAGGTCGTGGCCAGATGCGCCGCGCCGTCCACGATGGCGGCGTCGACCACCTGGCCGCGGCCCGATTGCCGGGCTTCGAGGATCCCCGCCAGCAGGCCGACGGCCATGTACATCGACCCCGAGGCGTAGTCGCCGACGATGTTGAGCGGGATGGTCGGCGGCTGGCCCGCGCGGCCGATGGCGTCCAGCAGCCCGGTCAGCGCGATGTAGTTGATGTCGTGGCCGGCGCGCGTGCTCAAGGGGCCGTCCTGGCCCCAGCCGGTCAGGCGGCCGTAGACCAGGCGCGGGTTGCGCGCCAGGCACGCGTCGGGCCCCAGGCCCAGCCGCTCGGTCACGCCGGGGCGGAAGCCTTCGATCAGGGCGTCCGCGCCTTCGACCAGGTCCAGCACGACCTCGACCGCCGCAGGCAGCTTCAGGTCCAGCGCGATGGCGCCGCGATTGCGCAGCAGCGTGTTGTAGCGCAGCGGGCGCTCGATGCCTTGCGCCACCGGCTGCTTGCGGTCGACGCGGATCACGGTCGCTCCGAGGTCGGCGAGCAGCATGGCGCACATCGGCCCGGGCCCGATGCCGGCCAGTTCGACGACCTTCAATCCGGCCAGCGGACCGCTCATTTGGCGACCCTTCCCAGCACGCTGCCGGCGATGATGTTGCGCTGGATCTGGTTGGTGCCCTCGATGATCTGCACCACCTTGGCATCGCGGAAATAGCGGTTGATCGGGTACTCGGACGAGACCCCGGCCGCGCCGAACAGCTGCACCGCATCGGTGGCCACCTTCATCGCGACGTCGGAGGCGAAGCACTTGCTCATCGCCGCCATCGGCGCCAGCGCCTTGCCGGTGACGCCGGCGTCGACCATCGCCGCGGTGCGGTAGACGAGCTGCCGCGCGGCCTCGGTCTGCGTGACCATGTCGGCGATCATCCAGCGCACGCCCTGGAAATCGCTGATCGCCTGGCCGAACGCGCGGCGCTGCTGGATGTAGGCGACCGCGTGGTCGATCGCGCCCTGCGCCAGGCCGACGGCGCGCGCGGCGATGATGGGACGGCTCGTGTTCAGGGCCTCCATCGCCACCTTGAAGCCTTCGCCGCCCTCCGGCCCGAGGCGGCTCTCGGCGCCCAGCTGCACGTTGTCGAAGAACAGCGGGCAGGACGGGATGCCGCGCGCGCCCATCTTGTCTTCCTTGCGGCCGACGGTGAGCCCCGGCGTGCCCTTGTCGACGATGAACATGTTGATGCCCAGCGCCTGGCCGTTGGCATCCTGCGTCCTGGCTGCGACGAGGATGAAGTCGGCGATGTCGGAATTGGTGCACCAGGTCTTGGCGCCGTTCAGCACGTAGCCGCTGTCCGTGCGCCGTGCGGCGGTCTTGATCCCGGAGAGGTCCGAGCCGCTTTGCGGTTCGGTCAGCGACAGCGCGCCGCGCAGCTCGCCGCTGGCCAGGCCGGGCAGCAGGCGCTGCTTCTGCGCGTCGGTGCCGCCGGCCAGGATGGCGCCGAACGGCGTCCACTGCACCACCAGCAGGTAGCCGGTGTTGTAGCAGACGCGGCCGAATTCCTCCACGGCGACGCAGGCCGCCAGCGTGCTGCCGGTGCCGCCGTATTGCGCGGGAAAGGGCAGGGCGAACAGGCCCAGCGACTTCAGCAGCTCGAACATGTCCTGCGGGTATTCGGCGCTGCGGTCGATCTCGTCGGCGCGGGCGGCCACCTTCTCGCGCGCGACGCGGCGGATCAGGTCCTGGATGCTCTTGTGGTCGTCGCTCAGTTCGTAGGTCAAGAAAGGCTCCGACGGCCCCGGCCGTTGTTCCGGCGATGCCATGTTGGTCTAATATGCGAACACTGTACGTAAGTGTGAATGTCGCGACTGCGCCTGTCAAGATCCGCGGTTGCGATCGCCTTACACAGGGCGATCGATTCCGGTCGCCTTGACACCGTCTCGAAAGTGCGTTTATATTGTAGAACGACATTCAATTAACGATGCGAGCCGTCAGTCTGCAACGACAGGCTTCCGAGACGCCAGGAGACAGCTTTGGACACAGCCGTGAAGCCGAAAGTGCGTGTGGACTACGTGCCCGCCGAGCACTACCTCTCGCGCGAGATCGTTCAGCTCGAGAAGCGCCTGCTCTGGCCCAAGGTGTGGCAGCTGGCCTGCCGGCTCGAGGAGATCCCCTTCGTCGGCGACTACGTCACCTACGACATCAACGACGAATCGGTCATCGTCGTGCGCCAGACGGCCGACACGATCCGCGCGTTCCACAACGTCTGCCCGCATCGCGGCCGGCGCATCACCGAAGGGTGCGGCACGGCCGCGCGCCTGCAGTGCCGCTTCCACGGCTGGCAGTGGAACCTGGACGGCAAGGTGATCCGCATCATCGATCGCGACGACTGGGCCGGTTGCCCCGACGTCGCCGACGACGACTTCACGCTGCCCGAGATCAAGGTCGACTCCTGGGCCGGCTTCGTCTTCATCAACTTCGATCCGGAGTGCGAGCCGCTGGCTCAGCACCTGGCGCCGGTGCCCGAGTACACCGACTGCTACGAGTTCGAGAAGATGCGCTACCGCTGGTACAAGTCGGTGCGCCTGCCGTGCAACTGGAAGGTGGCGCTGGAGGCCTTCAGCGAGGGCTACCACGTGTTCGGCACGCACCCGCAGCTGCTGGACACGCAGGGCGACGACACCACGCGCAGCTTCACCTTCGGCAAGCACGGCATGTTCGGCTACCCGGCGCCTTCGCGCCTGATGGGGGCGCCGTCGCCGCGCACCGGCCGGCCGGTGCCCGACGACGTGCGCCCGGGCATCGTCAAGTTCTTCGGCGATCTCGAGGAGCAGCTCAAGGCGATCACGACGGCGAGCGACGCCGAGGCGGCCAAGCGCATCCTCACCGAATGCCCGCCCGACATGCCGCACATGGAACTGTTGATGAAGGTCGGCCAGTTCCAGGCCGAGGCCGCCATCGTGGCGGGCGCCGGCTATCCCAACATCACCGGCGAGCAGGTCTACAAGGCGGGCACGGACTGGCACGTGTTCCCCAACATGATCTTCCTGATGTCGCCCAACGGCATGCTGTTCTACCGCGCGCGGCCGGACGGCGACGATCCGGACTCCTGCTTCTACGACATCTGCTCGATCGCGCGCTATGCGCCCGGCGCCGAGCCGCCGCTCAAGCGCGAGTTCTTCTGGGGCAAGGACGACTGGAAGACCAACACCGTCGAGAACTTCGGCCTGATCCTGGCGCAGGACTTCGCCAACATGACCGAGGTGCAGAAGGGCATGAAGTCGCGTGCGTTCAAGGGCGCCCGCACCAACCCGCTGCAGGAGACCTCGATCTCGAATTTCCACCGCGTGCTGCGCGAGATGCTGTTCGACGAACCGGCCGCCGGCTGAAGAGGGCGACATGTCGACCAATGGAACGTGGGACGAGGTCGCCGACCTGGTGATCGTGGGCAGCGGCGGCGGTTCGATGTGCGCCGCGCTGGCCGCCAAGCGGTTGGGCAAGCGGGCGCTGATCGTCGAGAAGCAGGCGCTGGTCGGCGGCTCGACCGGCTTTTCCGGTGGCGTCTGGTGGGTGCCGAACAATGCGGTGATGAAGCGGGCCGGCGTGGCCGACACGGCCGAACGCGCACGCCAGTACCTCGACGCCGTGGTCGACTACGACGGCCCCGGCACCACGCCGGCGCGCCGCGACGCCTTCATCCGCACCGGCCCGAAGATGGTGGACTTCCTCGAACGCGAGGGCATGAAGTTCGTCTACGCCGACGGCTGGTCCGACTACTACGACGAGCTGCCCGGCGGCGAGCCGCGCGGCCGCTCGCTGCTGGCCGAGCTGTTCGACACGCGCGAGCTCGGCGCCTGGGAGCCGAAGCTGTCGCGCTACAAGGGCTTCAACCTGCCGGTGCCGACGGATCAGTTCCCCGCGCTGATGCTGGCCAAGCACACCTGGGGCGGCCGCAAGGCCGCGCTGGCGCTGGTGGGGCGGATGATCAAGGGCAAGCTGACGGGCGCGCGGCTGGCCGGCGCCGGCGCCGCCATCCAGGGCCGCATGCTGCAGATCGCGCTGCGCGAACAGCTGCCGATCTGGACCGAATCGCCGCTCGCCGAGCTGATCGTGGAGGGCGGTCGGGTCACTGGCGTGGCGGTCAGGCGCGCGGGCGCGATGGTGCGCGTGCAGGCCCGCGAAGGCGTGCTGCTCAACGTCGGCGGCTTCTCGCGCAGCGCCGCGATGCGCGAGCGCTTCCAGCCCAGGCCCAATTCGAACCGGTGGACGAACGCCAACCCCGGGGATACGGGCGAGGGTATCGAGATGGCGATGGCGCTGGGCGCCGCCGTCGACTGCATGGACGAGGCCTGGTGGGTCGTCACCTCGCTGGGGCCGGACGGCCAGCCGCCCAAGCCGGGCGGCTATGCGAGCGACGGCACGCCCTTGCCGTTCATGCACCACCTCGATCTGTCGCTGCCGCATTCGATGATGGTCGACCAGCTGGGCGAGCGCTTCTGCGACGAAGCCGGCGCCTACATGGAGATCGGCCAGCGCATGTACCGGCGCGAGAAGGAGACCGGCAAGGCGGTGCCCAGCTGGGTCGTGATGGACAGCCGCCAGCGTGCGCGCTATCCCTGGGGCACGGCGCAGCCGGGCCAGGTGCCGCAGGAGTGGCTGGACAGCGGCTACATGATCAAGGCCGATTCGATCGACGAGCTGGCGACCCTGACCGGCATCGCGGCCGACGGCCTGCGGCGCACGGTCGAGCGCTTCAACGGCTTTTGCCGCAGCGGTGTCGACATCGATTTCGGCCGCGGCTCGCGCGCCTTCGACCGCTGCCACGGCGATCCGACGATCAAGCCCAATCCCAATCTCGGCGCCATCGAGCGGGCGCCGTTCTACGCGGTGCGCATGTATCCCGGCGACGTGGGCACGGCGGGCGGCGTGGTCACCGACGAGCACGCCCGCGTGCTGCGCGCCGACGGCGCCGCGATCGACGGCCTGTATGCGACGGGCAACTGCACCGCCTCGGTCGTGGGCCGCTGCTATCCGGGGGCCGGCGCCAGCATCGGTGCCTCGTTCACCTTTGGCTATATCGCGGCGCACCACGCACTGGGCGCGCCCCTCAACTGACCGGATCAAGGAGAGCGGCATGAACCCCGAAACGCGCATCGACAAGGCCATCCTGGTTGACATCTACCGGCGCATGTCCCTGATCCAGCGCAGCGACGACCGCTTTCGCGCCGTCATCAAGTCCGGCAAGATCGTGGCGCCGTACTACTCGCCGCGCGGCCAGGAGGTGATCCCGTCCGCCATCTCGGTCAACCTGACCGACGACGACTACATCTGCACGATCTATCGCGGCATCCACGACATGCTCGCCAAGGGCGTGCCCTCCAAGCTGCTGTGGGCCGAGATCGCCGGCAAGGCGACAGGCACCTGCAAGGGCAAGGGCGGCCCGATGCACATCACGCACCCGGGCTCGGGCGTGATGGTCACCACCGGCATCGTCGGCAGCAGCATGCCCATCGCCAACGGCCTGGCGCTGGCCTCGCAGATCCGCGGCAACAAGCGCGTGACGGTGGCCTATTTCGGCGACGGCGCCGCCAACATCGGCGCCTTCCACGAGGCGCTGAACATGGCGGCCGTGTGGAAGCTGCCGGTGCTGTTCGTCTGCCAGAACAACGGCTACGGCGAGCACACGCGCTACGACCTGGCGACGTCCGCCAAGCAGATCTCCGACCGCGCGATCGGCTACCAGATGCCTGGCGTCACGATCGACGGCAACGATCCGCTGGCGGTCTACGCCGCGGCGCGCACCGCCGTCGCGCGGGCCCGCGCGGGCGAGGGCCCGACGCTGATCGAGGCCAAGACCTTCCGCTTCCACGGCCACGTGTTCGGCGACGCCGACGGCTACATGGCGCCCGGCGAGAAGGAAGCCGCGATGGCGCGCGACCCGGTGCCGCTGTTTCGGCGCTGGCTGGTGGAGGGCGGCGTGGCCGAGGCCGAACTGGCGGCGATCGAGTCGGCCATCGACGGCGAGATCGACGCGGCCGTGGCCTTCGCGCTGGAAAGCCCTGTGCCCGATCCGTTGGAGCTTCATACCGATGTCCTGGGCGAAGAGGTGATTGCATGAACACCACAGCCAACATGCTCGAAAAGGTCAAGCCGATGAACACGATCCAGGCCGTCAACCTCGCGCTCGAGGAGGCGATGACGCTGGACCCCGAGGTGATCCTGCTCGGCGAGGACATCGCCGACGGCCAGGAGGGCGGCATCGTCGGCGTCACCAAGGGGCTGTCGACCAAGTTCGGCAGCGCGCGCGTGCGCTCCACGCCGATCTCCGAGCAGGCCATCATCGGGGCCGCGATCGGCGCGTCCATCGTCGGCATGCGGCCCGTGGCCGAGATCATGCTGATGAACTTCACCACGGTGGCGATGGACATGATCGTCAACCACGCCGCGAAGCTGCGCTACATGTCGGGCGGCCAGACGCACGTGCCCATCACCATCCGCACCATGACGGGCGCGGGTTTCGGCACCGGCGGCCAGCATGCCGATTACCTCGAGGCCTGGTTCGCCCACGTGCCCGGCATGAAGGTGGTGGCGCCGTCGTCGCCTGCGGACGCCCACGGCCTGATGCTGTCGTGCATCTTCGACGACGATCCCTGCCTGTTCATCGAGAACCTGCCGACCTACTGGAATCCCGGCCCGCCGCCCAAGGCCGGCCAGCGCATCCCGCTGGGCAAGGCCAACGTGCTGCGCGAGGGCAGCGACGTCTCCGTCATCAGCTACAGCCGCACGGTGCACGACTGCGTCGCCGTCGCCGACAAGCTGGCCGCCGAAGGCATCAAGGTCGAGGTGATCGACCTGCGCACCATCTCGCCGCTGGACGAGGCCACGCTGCTGCAGTCGGTCGCCAAGACCGGCCGCGCCGTCGTCGTGCACGAGGCCGTGCGCAAGTTCGGCGTCGGTGCCGAGATCGCGGCGCTGCTGCACGAACAGCTGTTCGGGCAGCTCAAGGCGCCGGTGCAACGCATCGGCTCCAACCAGTCGCCGGTGCCGTTCTCGAAGACGCTCGAGATGGCCTTCATCCCCCAGCAGTCCGGCATCGAGGCGGCCATCCGCAAGACGCTGGGCTGACGCCAGACCCCGACCGAACAGGAAACTCCCGTGACCACTCAAGTCCTGCTGCCCAAGATCGGCTTTTCGATGAACGAGGCGACGCTGTGCGAATGGATGGCCGCCGACGGCGCTACCATCGTCGAAGGCCAGCCGCTTTACGCGCTCGAGAGCGACAAGTCCGTGCAGGAGATCCCGTCTCCGGCCAGCGGCACCCTGAAGATCATCGCCACGCTGGGCACCGTCTACGAAGTCGGCGCGGTGCTGGCCGAGATCGGCTGACCATGCAGGCGCCTCCGTTCGGCGCGGGCCTGCCGCCCTGGCCCGAGATCGACTTCTCGGTCTTCGGCGAAGTCGAGACGCGGCCGCTGTCGCGCATCCAGTCGCTGACGGCGGGCTTTCTCGCGCGCAACTGGATGACGATCCCGCACGTCACGCACCAGGACGACGCCGACGTCACGGCCGTCGAGGCCTTGCGCGCCACGCTGGATCCGCGGCCCAGCACGCTGTCGTTCTTCGTCAAGGCGCTGGTGTCCGCCCTGAAGGCCTTCCCGCACTTCAATGCCTCGCTCGATGCGAGCGGCGCCAACGTGGTGCTGAAGAAGTACTTCAACATCGGCATCGCCATCGACACCTCGCGCGGGCTGGTGGTGGCGGTGGTGCGCGATTGCGATCGCAAGACGGTGGCCGAGATCGCGTCCGACATCTCGGCCCTGTCGGCCAAGGCGCGCGTGCGTGGGCTGCCGATGAGCGACATGGAGGGCGGATGCATGTCGATCAGCTCGCTGGGCGCGGTCGGTGGAACGGGCTTCACGCCCATCGTCAATGCGCCCGAGGTCGCCATCCTCGGGCTGACCCGCTCCGAGTGGAAGCCGCGGCGCGCGGCCGGCGATGCGATCGAGTGGCGGTTGAAGCTGCCGATGTCGCTCAGCTACGACCACCGTGTCATCAACGGCGCCGACGCGGCGCGCTTCCTGCGCCATGTCGACGAGAGCCTGGCCTCGCCGGAGCAGCTCCTCGCCCCCTGAAAGGATTGCCGCATGTCGTCCGTCGTCGATCGCCCGGCCCATGTCGACCCGCAGCGGGTCGTCGATTTCGACTACCTCGCGCCGCGAGGGCACGAGGTCGACGTGCACCGGGCCTGGCAGGCGCTGCATGCGCCCGGCGTGCCCGACATCGTGTGGACGCCGCACTACGGCGGCCACTGGATCGCCACGCGCGCCGCCGACATCGACGCGATGCAGCTGGACGCCGGCCGCTTCTCGATGTCGTCGGTCACCATCCCGGCGTCGGAGCAGGTGTTTCGCATCGTGCCGCTTGAACTGGATCCACCCGAGCACACGCCGTTTCGCGCCCTGCTGTCGCCGCGCTTCGGGCCGCGGCCGGTGAGCGACCTGGAGGGCAGCGTGCGCGCACTGGCCATCGAGCTGATCGAAGGCTTCGTCCACCAGGGCCGCTGCGAGTTCGTGGAGGCCTTCGCCAAGCGCCTGCCCATCGTCGTCTTCCTGCGCCTGGTCGACCTGCCGCTGGAGGATCGCGAGACCTTGCTGGAGATGACCGAGGCCTCGGTGCGCGGCGACGTGGCGCGCCGCAACTGGGCCGCGCAGGCCTTGCAGCAGTACATCGGCCAATGGATCGTCGCGCGGCGGGCGCATCCGGGTCCGGACCTGATCAGCGCGGTGGTCAATGCCAATGTACACGGACGCGACTACACGCCAGAGGAGACCTTCGGCATGATGGTCAACGTGATCTTCGGTGGCCTGGACACGGTGGCCGCCAGCATCGGGTTCCTCACGCGCCACCTGGCCGAGCATCCGGAGCTGCGGCGGCGGCTGGTCGCGGATCCCTCGTTGATCCCGGTGGCCATCGAGGAGTTCCTGCGCCGTTTCGGCATTCCGAACACGGCCCGCCTGATCACGCACGACTTCGAGTACGGCGGCGTCGCATTCAAGCGAGGCGAGCAGATCATGCTGCCCAAGACGTTGCACGGCCTGGACGAGCGGCGCTACGCCGATCCGCTGACGGTCGATCTCGCGCGGCCGGCCTCGCGCCACGCCGCCTTCGGCGACGGCCCGCATCGCTGCCCCGGCGCGGGCCTGGCGCGCATGGAGTTGCGCGTCTTCCTCGAGGAGTGGCTGCAGCGTGTGCCCGATTTCGGGATCGAGCCCGGCCAGCGGCCGGTCACGAGTTCGGGCCAGGTCAACGGGATGATGTCGCTGCCACTGGCCTGGCCGGTGCACTGAGGGCGCCCTGGCGCGCGTCCTCCAGTATCAGTTCGGCGCCGCGCCAGGCCATGGCCATCACCGGGCCGTTGGTGTTGCCCGAGATCATGGTCGGCGCGATCGACAGGTCCATCACGCGCAGGCCTTGCACGCCGCGCACCTTCAGCCGCGGATCGACCACGCTGCCCTCGTCCGCACCCATGCGGCAGGTGCCGCAGGCGTGGTAGCCGCTCTGTCCGCCCTGGCGGAAGGCCTCGAGGATCTGCTCGTCGGTCTCGACGGCGATACCCGGACGGGTCTCGTGCTCGATCAGCCGCGCCAGGCCGGGCTGCGCCATGACGCGGCGCATGAACCGCATCGAGGCGATCGCGACGCGGCGGTCCTCCGCGTCGTCAAGGTAGTTGGCGTCGACCTGGGCCGGCACGCCCGGATCGGCCGACACGATGCGCACATGGCCCTGGCTGTTGGGACGCAGGCCGTAGCTGAACAGCTGCACGCCCGGGACGCGTTCCATCGCGATGTCGCCGGAGTCGAAGTCCAGCGTGATCGGGCACAGCATGAACTGCGCGTCGGCGCGCGGCAGGCCCGGCCGCGTGCGGTAGAAGCCGCCCACCGGATAGGGCCCGACGCCGAGCGCCCCGCCTTTGGACAGCAGGTACCTGGCCAGGTTGGCGACCAGCCGCCAGCCGCCGAACTCGCGGTTCTGCGAGTGCCGCCAGTCCTTCATGCGCCACTGCGCCATGTACAGCAGGTGTTCGCGCAGGTTCAGGCCGACACCGGGGTTGTGCGCCACCTGCGGGATGCCAAGCCAGCCCAGGTGCTGCGCGTCGCCCACGCCGGACAGTTGAAGCAGGCGCGGGGATTCGAGGGCGCCGGCGCTGAGGATGATCTCGCGCGTGGCCTCGAAGCGTTGCGCGTGTCCGCCGACGAGCGCCTGCACGGCCGTCGCGCGCGTCCCCTCGAACAGCACGCGCGTCGCGCGGGCGCCGGTGACGACGGTCAGGTTGGGGCGCGAGCGGATCGGCGCCAGGAAGGCGCGGGCGGCGCTCTGGCGCACGCCGTCGCGGATCGTGTAGATCAGGTAGGCGACGCCTTCGTGATCGAGGCGGTTGATGTCGTTCCTGCGGCGCAGCCCGAGCCGCGCGCAGGCGGCGATGACGGCGTCGCCAAGTTCGGTGGGCCCCGGGAACGGCGACACCTTCAGCGGGCCGCCGACGCCGCGCACCTCGTCGGCGCCCATGGCGTGATCCTCGATCGCGCGGAAGCTGCGTCCGATGTCGGCCCAGCCCCAGCCCGCCGCGCCGGCGGACGCCCAGGCGTCGTAGTCGGCCGGATGGCCGCGCATGTAGACCATGCCGTTGATCGCGCTCGAGCCGCCCAGCATCTTGCCGCGGGCCCAGACCTCCTGCCGGTGCGCGTTGCCGTCGGCCGGCACCACCGGGGTGAAGCTGGCGTGCGCCGGGTCGCGCAGCAGCTTGCCGAAGCCCTTGGGCATCGCGATCAGCGGACTGCGGTCCTCGGGGCCGGCCTCCAGCAGCAGAACGCGGTGCGCCGGATCTTCGGACAGGCGGTTGGCCAGCACGCAGCCCGCCGAGCCGGCTCCAACGATGACGTAGTCGTAAGCGTTCATGAAACAGGGGTGAGTCCGTGAGTCGGCATGGAAATACTTGTTTGTGAAAACCGCACAGTGTTCTAATATTGGAACGACTGGATATCATTGTCAATTCCTGATCACCCCTGGACCCGTCACGATCGCCATGCCACGCGCCACCCTCCCGAGACCAGCGTCGACCACGCTCGTGCTGCGCGATGCCGCCGATGGCCTGCGCGTGCTGATGCTGCGTCGATCCGCCTCGGCCAGCTTCATGCCGGGCGCGCTCGTGTTCCCGGGCGGCGCGGTCGATGCGGCCGACGGTTCGGTGGAGCTCGAGGCCTGCTGCGCGGAGTCGCGCGCCGAGGCCTGGAGCCGCCTGCGCCTGGGCGATGCGGTGGACGGCCTCGCGCTGGCGCACGCCGTGGCGGCCTTGCGCGAGTGCTTCGAGGAGTGCGGGCTGTGGCTGGGCGCGGACATGCTGGTCGATGCGGCCACGCTGGCGCAGGCGCGCCGGCGACTGCTCGCGGGCGACACCCGGCTGGCCGCGCTGAGCGCCGAGCTGTCGATCCCGCTCGCCACCCGGGCGCTCGCGCCCTGGAGCCACTGGGTCACGCCCATCGACGTGGCACGGCGCTTCGACACCGTCTTCTTCGTCGCCCTGGCGCCGCTCGATCAGCTGGCGATGGCCGACGGCAGCGAGACCACCGGCGTGGTGTGGGCGCGCCCGGCCGACGTGTTGTCAGGCAGCGAGCGCGATGCCTTGCCCTTCGCCACCCGCTGCACGCTCGAATCGCTGCTGCCGTTCGCGGATGCGGTGTCGGTGATGCGCGTCGCCCGCCGGCCGCGGCGGCTGGAGATCGTGCACCCGCGCGTCGCGCGCACGCGCGCCGGCGTGCGGCGCGTGCTGCTGCCGCGCGATGCCGGCTATCTCGACGTGATGCGGCTCGACCCGGAAGGCACCGGCGCGGCCGTCATCCCCGATCTCCCGTGCCCACCCCGGCCACCGCCGGTCGACCCTCGCCTGGCCTTCTGCAACCACAAGACCGATCAAGAGACACCATGACCACTTCGAGCGCCCATCCCGAGACCACGTCGCCCGCTTCGGCCCTTCCCGCGCACGTCCCGCAGTCGCTCGTGCATGACTTCGACCTCTACGACGTCCAAGTCGAGGACGGCGACTACCACGCGGCGCTCAAGCGCCTGCACGAGCCGGGCGTGCCCGACATCTTCTGGACGCCGCGCAACGGCGGCCACTGGGTGGCGACGCGGGGCGAGGACATCTATCACATCTTCAAGGATGCGGAGCATTTCTCATCGCGCAAGCTGGTGGTGCCGCGCGAGCGCAATCCGGCCGTGCCGCTGCCGCCGATCTTTCTGGATCCGCCCGAGCAGGCCAAGTACCGCTCGCTGCTCGCGCCGGCGCTGTCGCCCAAGGCCGTCTCACCGCTGGGCGAGAGCGCCCGGGAGCTGGCCATCGAGCTGATCGAGGGCTTCTACGCCACCGGCGAATGCGAATTCGTCGGCGACTTCGCGCAGCACCTGCCCATCGGCATCTTCATGAAGATGGTGGACGTGCCCACCGCCGATCGCGCCAAGCTGCTGCACTGGGCCGACCAGCAGGTGCGCCCGACCAGCGAGCACGAGCGCGAGGACTCGTTCCATCAACTGTTCGCCTATGCGGCGCAGAAGGTGGCCGAGCGCCGGGCCAATCCGGGCGCCGACCTGATCAGCGACCTGACCAAGGCGCAGGTCGACGGCCAGCCGATCACCGCCGAGGCGCTGGCACCGATGATCTTCCTGCTGCTGGTCGGAGGCCTGGACACCGTGGCGTCGGCGATGGGATTCGCGGCGCGCTTCATGGCTTCCAATCCGGCGCATCGACGCGAGCTGATCGATCACCCGGAGCGCATTCCCGGGGCGGTGGAAGAGCTGCTGCGGCGCTTCCCGGTCGTCAACCAGGGCCGCATGGTGATCAGCGACATGACCTACAAGGGCGTGGAGCTGCGCGCGGGCGACCAGATCATCCTGCCCACGACGCTGCACGGCCTGGACGACAGGAAGTTCGAGGATCCGCTGCGCGTCGATTTCTCGCGGCCGATGCCCATCCATTCGACCTTCGGCAACGGCGTCCACCGCTGCCCGGGCTCTCTGCTGGCGCGCACGGAGCTCAAGATCTTCCTGGAAGAGTGGCTCAAGCGCATCCCGGACTTCCGCATCAAGCCCGGCACCACGCCCGGCGTGCGTGCCGGCGTCAACGCGACGATCTACTCGCTGCCGCTGGTGTGGGAGGTGCGATGAGCGTGGCCCCCTATCGCCGCTGGCAGTGCTACTTCTGCGCGCACTTCTACGACGAGGCGCAGGGAGACCCGGCGACCGGGATCGCGCCCGGCACGCGCTGGGAGGACGTGCCGGCCGACTGGTGCTGCCCGGATTGCGGCGCCACCAAGGCGGATTTCGCACCTGTCGAATAGTTGAACGTTGTTCTGAAAACTAGGGTTTGTGCTAGGCCTGTCGAACGTATATCGGAATATCGTTCAGTTTAAGGAACCGGCGTCCTCGGCGCCGGATCACGACACGACAGGGCCAACCAAGCCCGCAGGAGACAGCAATGAACATCGCCAGGAAGCTTCTGTTCGTGGGATCGGCCGCCGCCGTGGCGCTGATCTGTTCCGCCAGCGGCGCGGGCATCCTCCAGACCGTCGCCGACTCGAGTGCGCAGTCCGGCCTGGACGACCTGGCCCAACGCCTGAGCTACTCGATCGCCCAGTGGCAGCCGGCGTCCGGCTATGTCCCGGTCGAGTACCCGACCGACGGCTCGTGGGAACGGATGGTCGCGTCGGCCGGGCACTGAGGGCCGGTTCATCGACTGTTGAAAAGCCGAGGCCGCCCTTCGTCGGCCACGTCGCCGCGGCTTCCTGACGCGGCCTTGCCGCGTCAGCGCGCCTTCACGGCGGCCGCGTTGCCGGCCTCTGACAACTGGGCGGATGCCCGCGCGGCGATCTGCCTGACGGCCGTCTGCAGCGACGAGACGTGGGCGTGGAACCGGTTGGCCGGGCCGGCAACGTTCAGGGCGCCCACGCAGGCGCCGTCGGCGTCGAACACGGGCGCCGAGACCGAACCCAGGCCGGCCACCGGCACGTCGATCGAGGCCAGGGTGCCGTCTGCCCGCACCTTGGCGAATTCCTTCAGGAGCAGGGCGCGCGTGATCGGCGCGGAGGTGGGCACCGTGGGCGTCATGGAGGCGAGGTATTGCTCGCGCCAGGTCTTGTCGGCGTAGGCGAGCAGCACCCAGCCGGTCGGGCTGGCGTAGAGCGGCCTGCGCACGCCGGCCGGGATCTGCAGTCGCAGCGAGTGCGGGCTGTCGACAACGTCGGTGAAGGTCACTTCGCCGACTTCGGGATTGAGCACGCCCCACATCGCGCTTTCGCCGGTGCGCTCCACCAGTTCCGCCAGAAAGGGCCGGATGACCTTCGTCGTCGTGTTGGCGGACAGCACGCCGGCCGACAGCCGGAAGATCGCCGGGCCCAGGTGGTAGGTGCCGGCACTGTGCACCAGGAAACCTTCGGCGACGAGCGGCCGCAGCAGGTTCAGCAGGCTGCTCTTGGGGGATTCCAGCGCGACGTTCAGATCGGCCAGCGACATGCCGTTCGGCGCCTGCGACAGGGCGTCGAACAGCGCGAGCAGGCGAGTCAGCGAGCGCGGCCCGGAGTCGTCACGCGCCGGCTTGGAAGCGCGTGCGGCGGACTGCTTGGGATCTTTCATGGAAAACCCTTGTATCTTCAGGACGAGCCGGCGGCCGGGGTCGGCCGCTTGCCCGGGATGCTACCCGGGTTGAACGCCCAGGTGCAGTGGCGGTGGTGCGCAGGCGCCGAGCTGCGCTGGGGATGCCGGCTGCAGGTGCCCGCTGGAGGTGCCTGGCATCTTCTCGTTCGCGCTACTGCGTCGGCGACCGGCATTCCAGCGCCGCGAACGCGAAGGTGCCTGGCACCGATCCCGCGCGGCGGGGGGCCGGCCGGAGGTGCCTGGCATCTTCTCGTTCGCGCCACTGCGTCCGCGACCGGCATCCCTGCGTCGCGAACGTGAAGGTGCCTGGCACCGATCCCGAGCGGGGCCGGTGCCAGGCACTTCCCCGGATCGCAAGGGACATTTGAAGCGACCGCAGACGCCGCGTGCGATCCGGGGAAATGCCAGGCACCTCGTCGATCGGCAGCGGCTCGTTCCACGTCTTCCCCAGGTTGCCGAAATGCTGTATGATAATCATCATGCCAAGCACCCGAGCCAACCCCAGAGCCGCCGCCAAGCAAGCCACGCACGAGCGCATCGTCGCCGTCGCCGCGCGGGCCATTCGCCGCAGCGGCTACGAAGGCACCGGCGTGGCCGACATCATGCAGGAAGCCGGCCTGACGCACGGCGCCTTCTACGCCCACTTCGCCTCGCGCGAGGCCATGCTGGCCGAGGCGGTCGCCCAGGCGTGCGCGGAGTCCGCTGGGGCCGTGGCCCAGTTGGCGGGCAGCATGCCTGCCGAAACGACCTGGCCCGCCATGCTCGCCGTCTATCTCTCGAAGGAGCACGCGGCGCATCCCGAGGCCGGCTGCCCGCTCGCGGCGCTGGGCTCCGAGACACCGCGCCAGGCGCCCGAGGTGCGGCGCGTGACCACGCGCCACGTCAAGGAAATGATCGACCTCATCGCACGCCAATCGCCGGACTGGGGCCAGCCTGGCGCTCACAAGGGGGCGCTGGTCGCGCTCTCCACGATGGTGGGCGCGCTGGTGCTGGCGCGCGCGGTCGACGAGCCCAAGCTGTCGGACGACCTGCGCCAGGCTGCGCTCGAGCA
>JBJMWF010000456.1:0-8709 GCA_045810265.1 Vitreoscilla sp.
GCGTCACGCGCGGGCCTGCGCGTGGCGGTGTTC
Organism: Vitreoscilla sp.; assembly: GCA_045810265.1. Classification (GTDB taxonomy): domain Bacteria; phylum Pseudomonadota; class Gammaproteobacteria; order Burkholderiales; family Burkholderiaceae_C; genus Scleromatobacter. The sequence continues at coordinate 34 of JBJMWF010000456.1, forward strand.
GAGGGCCAGCGCATCGGCGCCGGCGCCACGGCGGCGGCGATGGGCCATCTGGTGACGATCGACGACGACCCGGCCGAGTTCGCGCTGGCGCGCCTGTCGATGCGCTTGTGGCGCGAGTGGAGCGGCTGGCACGCCATCGAGCGCCGCACCACCGGCACCTTGTGGCTGGCCGAGACGGCCGCCCAGCGCGAAGCCGCGCAGGCCAAGCTCGCGCGCCTGCGCGGCGCCGGCCTGTCGGCGGAGTGGCTGGAGCCGGACGTGCTGCATGCCGCCGAGCCGCGGTTGGCGCGCGACCTGGTGGGCGCCTTGCGCGTCGGCGGGGACGAGGTCGCCTATGGCCCCGAGATGGCCGCGCGGCTCGCCGCCGACGTGCGCGCCGCCGGCGGGCGCATCGAGCATATGTGCCCGGTCGCCGCGCTGCGCGACGATGGCCTGCTGCTGGCCGACGGCCGCCGCGTGGCCGCGGGACACGTGCTGCTGGCCGCCGGCTGCGACAGCGCGCGCCTGTGGCCGGGCGATTCGCCGCTGCGGCTGCGTCCGCGCAAGGGCCAGCTCGCGATCACCGACCGCTATCCGGGCTACATCCGTCATGCGCTCGTCGAGCTGGGCTACATCGACGCCGCGCATGGCGACGCCGACGAATCGGTTGCCTTCAACGCGCAGCCGCGCGCTTCGGGCCAGGTGCTGCTCGGATCGACGCGCAGCTACCGCGACATCAGCACGGACGTCGACCCGGCGCTGCTGGCGCGCATGGTGCGCCGCGCGCAGCGCTTCCTGCCCGACATCGGCAGCTTGCAGATGCTGCGTTGCTGGGCCGGCTTCCGGCCTGCGACCCCCGACGGGCGGCCCCTCATCGGGCGCATCCCGGGCAGCGGGCGCACCAATCAATGGGTGGCCACCGGCCATGAAGGCCTGGGGCTGACGACGGCATCGGGCACTGCCAGCGTGTGGCTGGACCTGCTGCTCGGGCGCACGCCGGCCATCGATGCCGCGCCGTATGCGCCGGATCGCTTCGTCGAGGTGACCGCATGAGGGTGACCATCGACGGCCGCGCGATCGAAGTGGCTGCCGGCACGGTGGTCGCCGCGGCGATCGAGCTCGCGGCGCCGGGGCAGGGCGCGCGCGTCTCGCCCAGCGGCATGCGGCGCCAGCCGTTGTGTGGCATGGGCGTCTGCGGAGAATGCCGCGTCAGGGTCGACGGCCAGGCGCACCGGCTCGGTTGCCAGACCCTGTGTGCGGCCGGCATGGAGATCCAGACCGATGGCTGAGACGGACGAACACGCGCCACTGCACGCACGCGTGGTCATCGTCGGCGCCGGTCCGGCCGGACTCGCCGCGGCGACCGCCGTGTCCGCCGCGGGCGTCGACGTGCTGCTGCTGGACGCCGCGCCGTTGCCCGGCGGCCAGATCTGGCGCGCGCGCCGCGGCGAGGCCGCCCAGCCAGTCGCGCGCGCGCTCGGGCGTCTCGCGCACGCGGCGAGCGGCAGTGCACGAGTGCTCGCCGGCACGCGCGTGGTGATGGCCTTGCCCGACCGCACGCTGCTGATCGACGGCCCGCAGGGTGCCCGGCGGCTTGGCTGGGACCAGTTGATCCTGGCCACCGGCGCGCGCGAACGCCTGCTGCCGTTCCCCGGCTGGACGCTGCCTGGCGTGTTCGGCGCCGGCGGCTTGCAGGCCTTGGTCAAGGGCGGCTGGCCGATCGGCGGCCGACGCGTGGTGGTGGCCGGCAGCGGTCCGCTGTTGCTGGCCGCTGCCGCCACGCTGCGCCATGAAGGGGCCCGCGTGGTCGGATTGGCCGAGGAGGCCGGAACCGCCGCGTTGGCGCGCTTCGCAGGCACCCTGGCGCGGCATCCCCGCAAGGCGCTGCAGGCCCTGCGGCTGCTCTCGTCGTTGACGGGCGTGCCGTTCATGCGCGGCAGCCGCGTCGTCGCGGCCCAGGGAGATGGCCGCGTCGAGCGCGTGCTGGTCGAGGGCCCGGGCGGGCGCATTCGTGTGCTCGAATGCGACGCGCTCGCCGCCGGGTGGGGACTCGTCCCGCAGACCGAGCTGGGCCAGTCGCTGGGTTGTGCGCTCGCTGCGCGCCACGGCGCACAGGCAATTGTTGTCGACGAAGCGCAGCGCACCAGCATCGACGGCGTCTACGCCATCGGCGAATGCACCGGCATCGCCGGCGCCCAGGCCGCGCAGTTGCAGGGCGAAGCCGCGGGGCGCGCGGTCGCCCGGGAGCTCGGCGCGGCGTCGCCGCTGCCGTCAGGCCATGCGCCGCGTCTCGCCCGCGAACACGCGTTCGCAGCGGCCGTCGCCACCACCTTTGCCGCGCCCGCCGACTGGGCCGCCCGCCTGCGCGACGACACGCTCGTCTGCCGCTGCGAGGACGTCCCCTGGTCGGCGCTGCGCGACCAGCCCGACCTGCGCAGCGCCAAGCTCGCCACGCGCTGCGGCATGGGGCATTGCCAAGGTCGCCTGTGCCATGACACCCTGGCCAGCGTGATGCACTGGCCGCGCCTGCCCGTCCGCCCGCCGCTGCATCCCGTGCCGCTCGCGGCGCTGCTGGCGGCATCGGACAACCCCCGACCATCCCATCCACCGAGGAGCCCCTAGCCATGAGCATGACCTGGAACGGCGTGATGCCCGCCATCACCACCCCCTTCGCCGCCGACGGCGAAGTCGACCACGACTTCCTGGCGCGCCACGCGCTGTGGATGGTCGAAGCCGGCTGCACCGGCATCGTCGCGCTGGGCTCGCTGGGCGAAGCGGCGACCTTGTCGGTGCCCGAGAAGCTGGACGTGCTGCGCACGCTGGCCAAGGCCTTGAACGGCCGCGTGCCGCTGGTCGCGGGCATCGCCGCGCTGTCCACCGACGAGGCCTGCGGCCTGGCGCGCGAGGCCGCGCAGATCGGCTGCGCCGGCCTGATGGTGCTGCCGCCGTACGTCTACTCGACCGACTGGCGCGAGATGCGCGCGCACGTGGCGGCGGTCATCGCGGCCACTGCGCTGCCGTGCATGCTCTACAACAATCCGATCGCCTATCGCACCGACTTCAAGCCGGAGCAGGTCGAGGAGCTCGCGCAGGGGCACGCCAACCTGGTGGCCGTCAAGGAGTCGAGCGCCGACATCCGCCGCATCGCCGCCATCCGCCATCGGCTGGGCGATCGGCTGGCCATCCTGGTGGGCGTGGACGACGTCATCGTCGAGGGCATCGCGGCCGGGGCGACCGGCTGGGTTGCCGGTCTGGTCAACGCCATGCCGCTGGAGTCGGTGCGGCTGTTCGATCTGGCGATGCGTGCGAACGCGAGCGATGCGAGCGCGCCCACGCAGGCACAGGCGCGCAGCGCGGCCGACGAGCTGTACCGCTGGTTCCTGCCGCTGCTCACGCTCGACACCGTGCCCAAGTTCGTGCAGCTGATCAAGCTGGTGCAGCAGCAGGTGGGCCAGGGCCACGAGCGCGTGCGGGCACCACGCCTGGTGCTCGAAGGCGCCGAGCGCGAGGCGACGCTGGCGCTGATCGCCCACAAGCTGGCCACCCGCCCCGGCAACCACGCCTGACCATGAGCAACGCCGCCACCGATGCCGATGCGCGCTTCGCGCGTGTGGCCGCCGACGAATGGGCCTGGCGCCTGGGCCAGTTTCCGCAGCTGGCGACCAGCATCGGCGATGCGTCGCACGACGAACGCCTGGAGCGCGTCGACGCCCACAGCCGCGCCGCGCGCCTGCAGCGCTGGCGCGACACGCGCGAGGCGCTCGCCGCGATCCCGCTGGCCGGGATGTCGGCCGCGGCCCGCATCGACCGCGCGGTGTTCGAGAACCAGCTGCACGGCTTCATCGCGGCGATCGAGTCGCACGCGGACCGCATGCCGCTCAACAGCGACTCGAGCTTCTACGGGCCGCTGGCCGACCTGTGCGACGCCCAGCCGCTGCGCGACGCCCAGGAGTACCGCCGCTTCATCGCGCGCCTGGCCGACGTCCCGCGCTTCATGCGCGAGCACATCGCACTGATGCGTGAAGGCCTGGCGACCGGCTACACGGTGCCGCAAGTCGTGCTCGAAGGGCGCGATCAGCCGCTGGCGGCCATCGCCGGCCTGACCGACCCCACCGCGACGCCGTTCTGGCGACCGTTCGCGCAGTTTCCGGCTGGCGTCGCGGCAGCGGAGCAGGGCGCCCTGCAAGAGCAGGCGCGCCGCGTGATCGTCGAGCAGGTGCTGCCCGCCTATCGCGAACTGCTGGCCTTCCTGCGCGAGGTCTACGTGCCCGGCGCGCGCCAGACCACCGCCGCCTGCGACCTGCCCGACGGCGATGCGTTCTATGCCGCGCAGATCCGCCAGTACACGACGCTGTCGCTGACCGCCGACGAGATCCACCAGCGCGGCCTGCAGGAAGTCGCCCGCATCCTGGGCGAGATGCACGCGGTCAAGGCGAAGGCCGGCTTCGATGGCGATCTGCCGGCTTTCCTGCACTTCCTGCGCACGGACGCGCAGTTCTACGCCCGCACGGCGCACGAGCTGCTGGCGCAGGCGTCGTGGATCGCCAAGCGCATCGATGGCCTGCTGCCGAAGTTCTTCGGCGTGCTGCCACGCCAGCCCTATGGCGTCGCGCCGGTGCCCGAGGACATCGCGCCGTTCTACACGGCCGGCCGCTACGTGCTGGCGCCCCAGCCCACCGGCTGCGCCGGCATGTACTGGGTCAACACGCACGCGCTGGAATCTCGCCCGCTGTACACGCTGCCTGCGCTGACCTTGCACGAGGCCGTGCCCGGCCATCACCTGCAGATCGCGCTGGCGGGCGAACGCACGGATCAGCCGCCGTTCCGCCGCCACAGCTTCGTCGACGCCTACGGCGAGGGCTGGGCGCTGTACGCCGAGCACCTGGGCGACGAGATGGGCGTCTACCTCACCCCGTATGAGCAGTTCGGCCGCCTCACCTATGAGATGTGGCGCGCGGCGCGGCTGGTGGTCGACACGGGCCTGCATGCGAAGCGATGGACTCGAGAGCAGGCGCGGGCCTACCTGCTCGCGCACACGGCGCTCAGCGCGCACGAGGTCGCGACCGAGGTCGACCGCTACATCAGCTGGCCTGGCCAGGCGCTGTCGTACAAGGTCGGCGAGATCAGGATCCGCGAGCTGCGCGCGCGGGCCGAGGCGGCACTGGGCGCGCGCTTCGACCTGCGTGCATTCCATGACGCCGTGCTGGCGCTGGGTTCGGTACCCTTGGGCCTTCTCGAGGAGCAGGTGGACGCCTGGATCGCGGCGCGCCTCGCCTCCTGACTCCAGCCAAGGAACGCCGTGCCGATCTCCGTTCGACTTGTTCTTCGCGCCGCGACTGCCGGCCTCTATGCTGCCGCCGTCCTTGCGTATGCGCAGGCGTCCGCGCCAGCGCCCGCGATGGCCGCCTCCGCCCCCAAGGTCCGCACCGCGGCCGACATCGCCCGCGAGGCGCCCGACAGCGCCTGGCGACGTCCGGATCCGAACGACGTGCTTGCGATGACGCTGCCCTCGGGCATCGTCTGGATCGAACTCGCCCCGCGCTTTGCGCCGCAGCATGCCGACAACATCCGCACGCTGGTGGCGCAGCACTACTTCGACGGCCTGGCGGTGCTGCGGGTGCAGGACAACTTCGTCGCGCAATGGGGCGATCCGGCCGCCGATGACGACGATCCCGCCAAGGGCCGCTCGCTGGGCGCAGCCCGGCGCACGCTGCCACCCGAGTTCTCGATCAGCGACAAGGGCCTGAACATCTCCAAGCTCAAGGATCGCGACGTCTGGGCGCCGGTCACCGGCTTCGTCGACGGTTTTCCCGTGGCCGCCGATCCCAGGACGCATCAGGCGTGGATCGCGAACTGCTACGGCACCGTCGGCGCCGGCCGCGGCAATACCGTCGACAGCGGCAGCGGCGCCGAGCTCTACGCGGTGATCGGCCAGTCGCCGCGCGCCCTCGATCTGAACATCGCGCCGGTGGCGCGCGTGCTGCAGGGCATGGAACTGCTGTCCTCGCTGCCGCGCGGCGGCCAGAACATGGGCTTCTACGACAAGCCCGAACAGGACGTGCGCATCACGAAGATCGAGCGCCTGGCCGACATGCCGGAGGCAACGCGCCCCGACGTGCGCGTGTTCCGCACCGACATCCCGCAGTGGAACGAGATCGTCGAGTCGCGCCGCAACCGCAAGTACGCCTGGTACGTGCACCGGGCCGGCGCGATCGACCTGTGCAACATCACGGTGCCGGTAAGGATCGAGCCAAGGCCGCCGGCCAGGTGACGTCGCCTGGCGCACGGCAGGCCAGGAGCATGGGCCGCGCCCTTCGGTCAGCGCGCGAAGCTGCTCTTGAGCAACTCGCCGTCGGCCGTCGAGACCCAGAAGTGCATCTCGCGGCCCGCCGAAGATTGACCGCCGCGCGTCGTCGCACCCGGGTCGGGTTCAGGGACGAAGATCACCTCGCAAGTATCGGCACCGGTGGTGACGATGACCTCGAAGCGATCGATGGCGCCATGTCCGGCCGAGAGAAATTCAGTCGTGGCACGCGCAACGGCGCGTGCGACAGGGCCGGTCATCGTGATCTCGGTCGTCGGGCTGGTCGGCATGAGAAATCTCGCGGTCGCTGCGGTAGGCGGCAGTATCACGGCGCCGCGATTGCATCGCAAGCCGCCCGCCGCCTGGCGCTCACAGGCCGACCCAGCCCGCGAGCGTGTGCGCGGCGCCCTTGGCAGCGTCGACCCCGGCGCTCACGGCGTTGCCGACCACCTTGTCGACACCTCCTGCGCGCATGACGTAGTCGGCGGCAAAGCCGACGCCCAGGCCGACCACCGCGCCCACCGCCGTCCCCGCCACGGGAACGATGCTGCCGATCGCAGCGCCGGCGGCGGCCCCGGCGAGCGCTGCGCCGGCTCCGACGGTCGCGTCGCCCGCGACGTTGCCGATCGCCTTCGAATCGCCGCGCATCAGGCCTTCCCGGTTCTGATAAGCCGAGAAGCCTGCGCTGATCACGGCGCCGGCCACGCCCGCGCCTCCCAGCCGCGTGGCGAGGGTGCGCGCCGTGGCGCCGACGGCGCCGGCGTCCGCCGAGCCGAGCCGGTTCGCGATCGACGAGGCGGCCCGTTGCACCGTGTTGCCGGCGATGCGGTTGCCGGCGTTGGCGGCGGCCCGCTCGGTGACGGCGTAGGCGGCGCCCGCCGCGCCGCCGCGAACGGTGTCTCCGGCGATCTGGCCGGCTTGCTGGCGTCCGAGGTGTCCGCCGGCCAGCGCCTGGGCGGTACCGATGACGGCTCCGGCACCGGCACCCACCAGCCCGCCTCGGCCTGCGGCGCCCGCCGTGGGGCCCAGGCCGGTCGCGAAATCCCCGGTCGCCCGGGCGCGGAAGCTCGCGTCGGCCTGGCTGGCCGGATCGAACTTGCGCAAGGTGCCGCTGGGCGTGCCCAGATAGCCGTTGTAGCCCGGCTTGCCAACGGCGTCGGCCGTGATGCCGCGCAGGTCGCTGCGCGAGAAGTTGTCGCTGTTGTAGGCGTCGTGCGCCGGATCGCCGGTGCGCACCGGATCTCCGTTGGCGTCGGCGGTCGAGTAGTCGCCATGCGTGTGATAGTCGCCGGCCACCTGGGCGTTGGGGGGCACCGGCACGGCGGATGGGTCGAAGCTGGTTCCGGTGCCTGGCACCGGCTTGGAGGCGAAGTATTGGCCGTTCGCCGCGTCGCGGAATACGAGGCCACCGTATTCGGTGTTGGCGCGGATCGATGCCGGGTTGCCCTTCGAGAGCGCCGCGTCGGCGGCCTGGTCGGCGTTGGGATAGCGCAAGTCGGGCACGCCCCGGGGCCCGGCGGCGCGGGCGGCGCTGGCGCCTGCCGCGGCGCCAAGCTCGGCGTCCAGCTCGTGGTCGAAGCTGGTGCGATCGTGGACGTCCAGACGCTCGCGAACGGCCTGCGCGAGCGCGGCGCCGCCAGCCGGATCCCGCCCTTGCGCCCGCGAAACCTGCTGCGCGAGTCGCTCGGGGTTCACGACGCCCAGCTGCCGGCTGGAATCGATCGCCGACTGTGCGGCAGCGTCGGTCGCCGAGTGGGTCGGCTGGGCGGGTGCCGCATCGGGCTGCCTCTGGGACGCGCTTGCAACGGAATCACGATCGATGGCCAACATGACGTTCCTCGCGAACTCGAAGGGGATACGGCAAGTACAGCATCGAGCCCGGCGCCGGGCAATCTGGGAGCGTGACCAGTGGCGGCGCTGCCCACTGGGAGCGTTCCCAGTTCGGGGCGCATTCCGCAGCCGGTGCCGCCCAGCTGGACCGCAGGACGCGATCCGTTCGGCCGCGCGCCGCGCCCGGGTGGGCGTGCGAAGCTCAGCCCTGGATCAGCCCGTGCGCGGCTGTCCAGCCAGCGGCCAGCACCAGCAGCACGCCCACGCCGCGCGCCAGGACCCGCTGCGTCGCCGGATTGCCGCGCAGCCAGTGTCCGGCGCGACCGGCGGCCAGCGCCAGGCTGCCGTAGATCGCCACTTGGGTGAGCGACGTGATTGCCGCCATTGCCAGCACCTGGCTCGCGATGCTGACCTGTCCGCCGCGCAGAAATTGCGGGAATACGGCGAGCGTGAACAGGTAGGCCTTGGGATTGAGCAGGCAGGTGACGACCGCACGGCCGAAGGTGGCGTGCGTCGATCTCGCGCAGGCCGCCTGATCGCCGAGCGCCGTCGCGCCGCGCAGC
>JBJMWF010000457.1:0-5865 GCA_045810265.1 Vitreoscilla sp.
ACCTCGCCTTCCGGATGGCCACCCATGCCGTCGGCCAGGGCGAACAGGCCCGAATCGCGCGTGTAGCAATAGCCCATGCGGTCTTCGTTCTTCTCGCGGCCGCCCTTGCGACTGACTTGATAGGTACCGAACTTCATATGGTTTGCTCCAGACCCGAGCGCGTGCTCAAGGGTGTGCTCCGGACTTCAGGTTCTCGATCTGCAGCTTGAGCCGTTCCGAGAAGCTGAGCGTGGTGTAGCGGCGTTCGATTTCGCGCGAAAGCTCCTTCTGCAGCGCGAACACGCTCTGCGGACGCGACAGCGGATCGAGCGCCATGCACCATTCGATGACCTCGATGAGGTTGTCCGAGTAGACGTTGCGCAGGCGCGAGAGCGACAGCGGCAGGCGGTCCTTGTCGATGCGCTGCGGCGCATCGTTGGGAGGATACCCCTGCATGCAGGCATACAGGCAGGCGCCGATTGCGTAGATGTCGGTCCACGGGCCCAGCGAGCCGTCGCGGCGGTACATCTCGGGCGCGGCAAAGCCCGGCGTGTACATCGGTCGGATGAACTGGCCTTCCTTGCTGAGCACTTCGCGCGCGGCGCCGAAATCGAGCAGCACGGCGCGGTTGTCGTTCGTGATGAAGATATTCGCCGGCTTGATGTCCAGGTGCAGCATCTTGTGCTGGTGCACGATGCGCAATCCGCGCAATATCTCGTCGAACAACGAACGAATGGTGGATTCGCGCAATACCTTTTCGCGTTTCAGGTCCCGCGCGGTGACGATGAAATCCTGCATGGTGTCACCCTGCAGATAATTCATCACCATGTAGACGGTTTCGTTCTCGCGGAAGAAATTCAGCACCGAGACGACGCTCGCATGCGAAATCTGCGCCAGTGAACGGCCCTCTTCGAAGAAACTCTTGAGCCCGAGGCGGTACAGTGGCTGCTTTTCCGGCTTCACGCGCGGAATCAATTCACCTGGCGACCGATCGGCGAGCGACGCGGGAAGATATTCCTTCAGGGCGACGAGATGACGTGTTTCATCTTCGGCCAGGTAGACGATGCCGAAACCGCCTGCGGCGATCTTCTTGACGATCTGATAGCCGCCGACCACGGTCCCCGAAGGCAGCGGGGCGGGTTTTGGCTTTGACATAATCTCTTTTTGCAACCTGGCACTCGCGACATGGCAGTTTACAGCATGACCGGCTTCGGCAACGCCTCGGCGACCGCAGCGTCCGCCGCCTCTTCCGAGGGCGCCACCGCCACGGATTCAGCGGCGGTCACCGTCGAATTGCGATCGGTGAACAGCCGGTTTCTCGACATTTCGTTCCGCATGCCCGACGAACTGCGTCAGCACGAGGGGGCCTTGCGCGACCTGATCACCGCCGGATGCCGGCGCGGCAAGGTCGACGTGCGCGTCAGCACGGCCAAAGGCAGCGGCGACGACTGGCCCCAGCCCACGGCAGACCAGCTCAACCGATTGTCGCGCCTGGAAGGCACCGTGACGTCATGGATGGGCAAGGCGCAGCCGCTGACCGTGAACGAAGTCCTGCATTGGTGCCGTTCGGCACCCGTGGCCATCGGCCGTGTCGACGAGGCCCTGATGGAAGCCGGCCGCCGCGCCGTCGCCGCGCTCCGGGAAGCCCGCGCCCGCGAAGGCGAGAAGCTGGTCGCCATCCTGATGGAACGCATCACGCGCCTGCGCGAGCTCGCGGCCCAGGCCGAGCCATTGGTGCCGGCGGTCGTCGAACGCCAGCAGCAGCGCTTTCTCGAGCGCTGGGCCGAGGCCCTGAAGGCCACCGGCGGCCACGAGGCCACGAGCTCGGCCGGCAGCGTTCCCACCGAGGCGCTGCGCGAACGCGCGATGAACGAAGCCGCCACCTTCGCGCTGCGCATCGACGTCGCCGAGGAACTGTCGCGCCTGCGCGCCCACCTCGAGGAGATCGCCCGCCTGCTCAAGGGCGGCGGCGAGCTGGGCAAGCGGCTGGACTTCCTGATCCAGGAGCTGCACCGCGAGGCCAACACCCTCGGCTCGAAGTCGGCGGCGCTGGAGCTGACCGGCGTGTCGGTCGAGATGAAGGTGCTGATCGAGCAGATGCGCGAGCAGGTGCAGAACGTCGAGTGACGCCGCGCGGAGTCTCGGCTCGTCCGGGATCCGCCACCGGCCTGTGGATTGCCATGCCGGCGCATGCGCCTTGTCTTCCGCATGCTGTCATCTCGTTGGCTCTGCGTCGTCGTAGCGACGTTCGTCACCCTGGTCGTGTGCGCGCACGTTCTGTCGCCCGCACTGGCGCGGTGGCTCTGCGCAGACGCAGTCGTCGCCGGTGATCGCGCGGCATGGGAATACGGCCGGGCCCACTCGGGTCCGACCGTGCTGGCGATGATGAGGTCTGTCAGCGACATGCACGGCAGCGTCGGCATCCTCTTGCTGACAGCGGCGGCCGCGTGGGCATGGCGGCTGCACGGGCGGCTCGATGCGTGCGTGCGCCTGCTGTTCGCGGTGCCGGCCGGCATGCTGCTCAACGTCCTCGTGAAGATGGCCTTTCATCGAGTGCGTCCGGATTGGGCCGTTGTCGAACTGCCCCGCAGCTACAGCTTTCCAAGCGGCCATTCGGCGCAGGCGACCGTCCTTTACGGAACGCTCGCCCTGGAAGCGACGGTACGGAAGATGCGCAGGCTGCGCCTGGCCCTGGCATTGTTGGCGGTGGCGATGGTTGCACTGGTGGCCACCAGCCGCATCGTCCTGGGCGTGCATTTCCTGAGCGATTGCATCGGTGGCGTCGTCGAAGGCCTGCTCTGGTCGGCAGCGTGCGTCCATCGAAGTCCACTGCGGGTGGAGCGTTTGCCGGGAAGTGGCCGATGAGCCGGCGGATCGCCTTCATACTCAGTGCAACCGCAGGCGGACGCAGCGACGGGGAGGCTTTCCTGCCTTTTCGCGAGCGCATCGACCAGATCGCCAACGGCGGGCCCGTCACCGTCGTGCGCACTGGCGGCGACATCCGCGAGGCAGTTCGCGGAGCCCTCGCACAGGCATGCGACGCGGTCGTGGCCGCGGGCGGAGACGGCACGCTCAACGCGGTGGCGTCGTGCCTGGTCGGCACCCCCGTCGTCTTCGGCGTGATGCCGTTCGGGACGCTCAATCACTTCGCACGGGACGCTGGCATTCCACTGGACGCCAACGAGGCGCTCGACGTCATCGAGCGTGGCAGGGTGGACACCGTGGATGTCGGCCAGATCGCGGGCCGGCACTTCCTCAACAATGCCAGCCTTGGGCTCTACGTGCAAGTCGTCCGGCATCGCGAGCTCCAGCAATCGCGCCTGGGCAGAGGCAAGTGGCCGGCGTTCGCGTGGGCGTTGTGGAGCGCCCTGAGGCGGTTTCCGTTCATGACGTTCCGCATCGATGTCGATGGCGTCGAATCCGAGATCAGGACGCCGTTCCTGTTCCTGGGCAACAACCGCTATGAGATCAACGGGCTGAAGATCGGACGACGTCAATCGCTGCAGGGCGGCACACTCAGCATCTATCACGCCGAGCGCGCCGGCCGAAGGCGCCTGTTCGTGTTCGCCCTGCACGCGCTGCTCGGGCGCCTGGGGTCCAGACATGACTTTCATGAGACCACGGCCAAACGGCTGCACATCAGCTCGCGGCATCGCAGCTTGCGGCTTGCCACCGACGGCGAGGTCGTCCAGGTGGAGACGCCGCTCGATTGCCGCATCCTGGCGCGGGCCCTGAAGGTCTACGTGCCGGGCAACAGGAGTTGACATGGCTGTCCTCGTTCACTTGTCCGACCTGCACTTCGGCCGCGTCGACGAGCGCCTGCTCGCGCCGCTCGTGACCGCGGTCGAGGCGGCACGCCCGGACCTGGTGGTGGTCTCGGGCGACCTGACCCAGCGGGCACAGGTCTCCGAATTCAGGGCGGCACGAGATTTCCTGGCGCGCCTGCCGCGGCCCAGGCTGGTGGTACCCGGCAACCACGACGTGCCGCTCTACAACGTCGTCGATCGCTTCATGCGGCCACTGGCGGACTTTCGCAGGTTCATCGAGACCGACGAGCATCCACTCTTCGTCGACGCGGAGCTGGCGGTGATCGGCGTCAACACGGCCCGGTCCATGGTCGTCAAGAACGGGCGCATCAACGAACGGCAGATCGCCGCCATCCGCAAGGCGTTTTCCGCGCTGCCCGCACAGGTTTGCCGTGTCGTGGTGACCCACCATCCGTTCGACGTCGGCGCCACGATGAAGGAAGCAGACCGCGTCGGTCGGGCGGCGCTCGCGATGCGCACGTTTGCCGAATGCGGCGTCGACCTGCTGCTGTCCGGGCACCTTCATGTGGCCTACAGCGGAGAGTACGCGCCGTCCTCGCCGGTGCTGGAAGGCTTCGGCGCGCTGGCCATCTCTGCGGGAACGGCCACGTCGACCCGCGTGCGGGGCGAGCCGAACGAGTTCAACGTATTGCGAATATCGAGCTCGCGAGTCGAGATAGAAAGGCACGCCTGGTCCGAACAGGCCCTGGCGTTCGAGCGAGCGAGCGTGACGCCGTACGAGCGCTGCGATCAAGGCTGGCGCGGCGCCTGATCGGCCGCACGGTCGGGGCCTGGCGAGACGGTCACGCCGGGGGCGGATTCGAACGGTTGATCTCCGGCGGCCACGCTTCGATGCCAGCCAGGTACTGCTCTCCCAACTCGGTCAGCCCGAACATCCCGGGTTGAACATAGTCGAGCAGCCCAATGCCGGCCAGGAACATGGCCTCGCGCAGCTCATCCTGAAGTGGATCGTCGACAGACCAGAGCTCGCCGTCGCGCACGCGACGCAGAACCTGGACCTGGGAAGGGGTCAGTGCGTTGGTCATCGGACAGTCTTCCGGGCGTCCTCCTTTTACGGGTGGCGCGGCGAATCGGATCTGCAAGACCGCGCTGCGCACCGCACGCGGCCTGACGGCCAAATCCGAGCCGGCGCCGCCAGCGTATCCAGGTCATGGAACACCGCGCAGGCCTCGTCGACCTCGACATCGGGCGATCGCCGCCACGGACCGTGGTCGTCCTCGGCGGCACCGGCTTCGTGGGTCGTGCGCTCTGCCGGCAACTGGCCGCCCGGGGTGACTGGCGCATCGTCGTCCTGACGCGAGGGCTCGTGGGGCCGGCACCCATCGCCGGCCTGCCCGACACCCTCGTCGAGCAGGTCGACATCTTCGACCCGGCGGCCCTGCGTCGCACGCTGGAGGACGCAGATGCCGCAGTCAACCTGGTCGCGATCCTCCACGGCAGCTCGGCCCGGTTCCATCAGGTGCACGTCCAGCTGCCGGAACTGCTGGGGCGCGAGATCCGGCGAGTCGGCGGCAGGCGGCTGGTGCATGTCAGTGCCCTGGGCGTGTCCGAGTCGGGCACGAGCGACTATCTGCAGTCCAAGAGCCGGGGCGAGCGCCTGGTGACGGACGAATGGCCAGACACGACGGTCCTTCGTCCCTCCGTGATCTTTGGAGCCGAAGACCGCTTCATCAACACGTTCGCCCGCCTGCAGCGACTCACGCCGTTCGTGCCCTTGGCCTGCAGCGAGGCGCTGTTCCAGCCGGTCTGGGTGGAGGACATTGCCAGCGCAATCGTCGAATGCCTCGAACGCAGCGCCACTGCCGGCCGGATCTACCAGTGCGCAGGACCCGCGGTGTTGACGCTGCGAGAGCTGGTCGGACGCGCGGGACGATGGGCCGGCGTCGAGCGGCCCGTCGTGCCTTTGCCGCTGGCCCTGGCACAGGCACAGGCCTGGCTCATGGAGCGCCTGCCGGGCGAACCGCTGATGTCGCGCGACAACCTCCGTTCGATGCAGACGCCCAACGTCGTCGCGGACGGCTGGCCGTCGCTGCAAGACCTCGGAATCGTGCCGCGATCG
>JBJMWF010000458.1:0-7493 GCA_045810265.1 Vitreoscilla sp.
GCCGTCGATCACGCCGTTGGGCGCGAACAGCTTGGCGAAGTCCCCCAGCGGCACTTCCTTGGCAGCGGTCTTGAGGAACGGGTAGCGCCCTTCGACGGCCGCCTTGCAGAAGCCGCCGACCTCGCCCGCGGCCGCCGCCTTTACCGCGGCCGCTCCAGCGCCGGCCGACTGTGCACCGCTGCGCGAGATCAGGCCGTTGAGCAGGTTGCTGATGGGCGGCGGCATGCGGTCGGCCTCGCTCTTGATGCGGGCCACGATCAAGGCATCCGAGGTGGCCGGCGCGCCGCGCTTGATCGCCTCGTCGGTGGCGCGCAGCTGCACCTCGTATTCCTTCAACACGCCCAGCGTCGCGTCGAGGGGCACCGGCTGGCCGGGCGGCCCGGCGACCACGCGCTGCAGCTGCTCGAAGTGCGCATCGACCACGGCTTCAGGCTTGGCAGCCGGCTGCGCGCTCGCAGCGGGCGCGCCCATCAGCTTGTCCGCCGTGCTGCGCATCGCGGCGGTGGCCTTGTCCAGCAGGCCAGAGGCCACGGCCTCGGCGGACTTGTCGTTGCCACTGGCGAGCTTGGTCTCCTTGGCCACGCCATTGAGCAGCAGCTTGAGCGGCGAGTCGGGCGCCGACAGCAGCGTGATGGTCTGGATGCTGCCCTGCAGGCTGGACGAGGGAATCAGCCGCAGGTCGCCCAGCAGCGCATCCCAGGTCTTGATGTACTCGTTCAGGTACAGCTGCTGCACCTCGGTGAGCGTGGTCGCCATGCGCGCGACGCCCGACCCGTTGGACGAAGTACCCAGCACCCAGGCCTCTTCGTCACCCAGTTGCTTGACCAGCAGTGGCGCCTGCGCGCGAAAGCCCTTGTCGTAGCCGGCCACGGTGAACAGCGCAGGCACACCCTGCGACAGCGGCGCGCCGGAGGCCCGCGTGAACACCAGCGCGGCCTGCGGACCGCCGGCCTCGGTGACGCGGAAATCGGGCACGCCGTCGCCCGCGCCGATGCGCTTCAGGCGCGAGTAGGTGCGCTCGGCGAGCGACGAGGCGGCCAACTGCTTGCGCACCTGTTCGACCAGCGCCTGGTCCTGCGGCAGCACCATCTCGAGCGGCAATTGCTCGAGCGCCGCGCCGAGGTGATCGGTCAGGTGCGAACGCTGCAACTGGGTGACATCGCGTGACAGCGTGCGATCCCAGTCGGCCGAGATCCAGCTCTTGACGTCCGCCGCCTTCAGGTGCGCCGGGTCGTACAACATCACGTAGGTCTTCAAGGCCTCGTAGCGCACTTCGGGCGAGTCGGCCTGGCGGATCTGCTGCTCCAGGCGCAGCGCCACGCGTGGCAGGAAGACGTCGCGCAGCAGGTCCAGGTAGGCGCGCCTGGCCTGCGTGCCCAGCTTGCCGCTCTGGCTCAGGCCGAAGGCGCGCGACAGCGGCACGCTGGCGTCTCGATCGGCGTAGCCGGTGGGGATGTCGCGTGCGGCATCGAGCACGGGCAGCACCGTCGTCACGTCGCCGGCGGGCAGCGGCGGCAAGGCCGCCACCTGCCTGGACACCTCCGCAGAGGCCTGGGCCACGTCCTTGATCAACACCTGGTTGCGCACGAAGCTGATCGTCCAGCCGACGATGAGCAGCAGCGACAACAGCGCCAGCAACCCATAGAGCGCGAGCGCGATGCGGCCGCGCCGCTTCTCGATGACCGCGCTGCGTCCGCTGATGTCGGACTCGGCGAAGATCACGTTGCGCAGCAGGTGCGTGAGGAAGTAGCTGCGACCCGACGAGGCCGCCGGCGGCAGCACCTGGCGTTCGAGCCCGTAGGCGCGCGAGATGTTGCCCAGAACGCGGTCGAACGGGCTGCCCTCCTGCGTGCCGCTCGTGAAGTAGACGCCGCGCACCATCGGCTCCTCGGTGAACGCGGAGCTGAGGAAGGCCTCGTCGAGGAAGGCCTTGAGCATGTCCTTGAGCGCGGCGAACTGCTGCGGGAACGCGAACAGCGTGGCGCGCCGCTGCGGGTCGCGCTCTTCTTCCATGCGGGTGGTCAGGCGCGCGTTCAGGCGCGCGACGAGCGCATCGAACTCGGTGGCGAAGGTGGCCCCGAGCGAGGCGCCCGCAGGCATCGGGAAATCGAAGGTGGTGCCCCACACCTGCGCGCGTGCCTCACGCCCGAGATCGCCGAAGAACTCGGCGAAGCCGGCCAGCAGGTCGCACTTGGTGACCACCACGTAGATCGGGAAGCGCACCCCCAGCGTGCCGTACAGCTCCTGGATGCGCGCGCGGATGGACCGCGCGTAATCGTCGCGCTGGGCGGTCGAAAACGTGAACAGGTCGGACAGGCTGACCGTGACGATGGCGCCATTGAGCGGCTGCGCCGGACGGAACTTCTTGAGCAGCGTGAGAAAGCCGGTCCACGCCGCGGCGTCGACCTCGCGGTTGCTGCTTTGCGTGGTGTAGCGGCCGGCGGTGTCGAGCAGCACCGCCTCGTCGGTGAACCACCAGTCGCAGTTGCGCGTGCCGCCGATGCCCTTGACGGCGTCCTTGCCCATCTTGCCTTCGAGCGGAAAGCGCAGTCCCGAGTTGACCAGCGCCGTCGTCTTGCCCGAGCCCGGCGCGCCGATGAACATGTACCAGGGCAGCTGGTACAGGTAGTTGCGGCCGCTGCCGGACTTGTCTTCGAAGCGCGCCTTGCGCAGCGTGCCCATCGCCTCGTCGAAGCGCTTCTTGAGTTCGGCCACCTCGCGCTGCGACAGCGCCGAGTTGCTGGAAGCGCCCTCGCCCATCGCCGCCAGCATCGCCTTGTTGGCCCGCCACGCGCGGTATTGCTTGATGCCTTCGATGAGCGCGAAGACCAGCCACACCAGGACGATCAGGCCGAGGCGCGCGCCGGCCGAGGCCAGCGGCCGATGGTCATAGAAGGCGATCGCGTCGCCGACGAACCAGACCAGCAGCGAGACGACCAGCAGGCCGATGACCGCCAGCACCCAGCGATTGGCGAAGAAGCGCTTGAGCTTTGCCCACATGTTTTTTCAGTTCCCGCTTGGCTTAGGCGCCGGTGCGCAAGGTGATCTCGACGCGGCGATTGCGCGCGCGCCCGTCCGGCGTCGTGTTGGGCGCCAGCGGCTTGCTGTCGGCCAGGCCCTCGGCCCTGATCGCGTGGTTCTGCACCGTCTGCCCCAGCAGCGCTGCGACACCGCGCGCGCGTTCGAGCGACAGCTCGTAGTTGGACGGGAAGCGCAGCGAGCGCCGGGTCGGCTGGTTGTCGGTATGGCCGCTGACCGTGACGACGCCGGGCACCTGGTTGATCGCCGCGGCGATGCGGTTGATCACCGGCACCAGCTCGGGCCGGATCTCGGCGCTGCCCGGATCGTAGAACTTGTCGCCGTGGATCGTGACGTGGCTGGACGTCGCATCTTCGGTGACGTCGACCTGGTCGGCCAGGATCTCGGCGGCCAGCAGCGGCTTCAGGCGCGGGGCGGCCGGCGGCGGCGGCGGTGGCGGCGCGCGCTTGAGATCACCGACGTCCGAATGGATCGCGGCGAGCTGGTGGAAGACAGGGTCGGACTTCGACGCCAGCAGCAGCGCGAAGACCAGGTACAGCACGAACAGCAGCAGCGCCACGGCGGCCAGCACGATCCACGCCGAGAGCCGGCGCACCAGCGGCTTGGCCACGCGCTGCACGCCGCGCCACTTGCCCGAGAGATCGCGCTCGAATTCGCCGCGTTCGCGCCGGATCACGTTGTGCAGCCGATCGCGCACGAGATCGAGCTGCTGGCGCCCGTTCTCGATGACGCTGTAGCGGCCTTCGAACCCGAGCGCGATGCACACGTACATCAGCTCCAGCAGGTCGATGTTGCGGCGCGGATCCTCCATCGCCTTCTCGAGCAGCTGGAAGAACTTCTCGCCGCCGAAGCCTTCGCGGTGCAGCGTGACGAGCAGGCTCTGCTGCACCCATTCCGGGCTCGCGCCCCAGGGCATCCTGGCGACCGCCTCGTCGATCACGGTGCACAGCGCATAGCGGCTGATCAGCACGTGCTCGGGCGTGGCGCCGGCAGCGCGTGCACGCGTCTCGAACTCGGAGATGGCCCGCAGCAGGTAGTCGCGCAGTCCCGCCGGGTCGGCGTGGTGCAGGGTGCGGCGGATCGTGGGCACCGTGTTCAACAGCACCGACGCGTTGGCCACCAGCGGGTTCAGGCCCACCGGGCCGGCGGTGTCCTCGACGTCGGACAGCACCGCTGACGCATCGAGCGTCATGGCCTGGCCGGCCGCCTGCGCCGGCGCCGCGCGGCGGCCGCCAGGCGTCGGGATCATGATCGTGGCCTCCGAATCGTCCGGCGGCGGCGGGGCCGGCTGGCCCGGATAGGGAGGTTGGGTCATGGCAGGAACGCTCAGGGCTTCAAGGCCCAGAGCTCGAGTTGGAGGCCGGGGAAGTCGCCCGCGATGTGCAGGGCGATCACCTTGGTGACATCGAGCTGCTTCCACAGGTCGCCGCTGCGATCGAGCTGGAAGTAGGTGTAGCCGGCGTAGTAGGGCATGCGCGGCGGTGCCATCGGCAAGGGTTCGACGGCGATGGCCGGCAGGTGCAGGCGGACGAGGTCGCGGATCTTGTCGGGCGGCCCGATCTTGACCTGCGACGGAAAGCGGCTGCGCACGAACTCGCCGGGCTTGTCGGCGTTGACGGCGAGCACGAACTGCGCGTTGCGCAGCAGGTCGGCGTCGGGGACCATGCCCGTGTACAGGCCGGCCGCGCGCTCCTGCAGCGGGATCGGCACCGCGTTGGGATTGATGACCTCGGTGAGCAGCTCACGGATGTCGAACATCAGCGGCTCGAAGGTGTTTTTCAGGTCTTCGTGGCGATAGACCGCCTGGACGCGCGCCCGGCGCTTGCGGCGGTCGCTGAAGGTGGCGAACTCGCCGGCCGCCTGCACCAGCACCGTGTACAGCGCCTCGGGGTGCAGCGACTCGCGCTCGCCCAGGTGCGTGAGCAGCGGATCGTAGCGATTGGCGACCTGCAGCATCATGAAGTCGCCGATCTCGCCGACGCCCTTCTGCTGCGACTGGTTCAGGCGCGCGGCGAGCGTGTCGGCGCGATGGCGCACCAGGTTGCGTGCCTCGATGACGAAGTCGTTCAGTCGCGGCGAGCCGCGGCAATCGAGCGCCGGCGCGATGAAGCTGTCGTCCAGCACCAGCTGCCCGGTGCTGCGGCGCTCGACGATGCGCGCCACCGCGATGCTGCAGAAGCCCGCGCGTGGATCGTCGTCCAGCATCAGGCGCAGGTTCAGCTGGCCCAGCTTCATGTCGGCCGGATCGCCGATGCCCAGCACGTTGTCCTCGACGCGCAGATCCTGGCCGACGAAGCGCGCGAGCGCCGTCGACGGGCCGGCATCGACCGCGAATTCCGGCATGCCCGAACGCACCAGCGGCAGCGCCAGGTGCACCAGCGTGTCCTTGACCTCGGTGCCGATCTCGAGCGCCAGAGGCGCCGCATGTTCCTCGGGGATGGCGAACGGCGTGCCATCGGGCATCACGCCGCGTGCCGCCTTGATGGACAGCCGGCCGATCTTGAGCGCCTCGTCGTCGAGCCGCAGGCTGGCCAGACCCCAGCCCGGCGCCAGCATGCCGGCCGCGCGGGAGTCGACGAGCATCTCGACGGAGCGTTCGAGTTGCTGGAAATGCTGCGGCCGCAGGAACAATCCCTCCGACCAGATGACGCGCTTTCGGCTCATGCTCTTGTTGTCGTGAGAACCGGCGCAGATGCGTGGCGCCGGCTCATGTGGACGACCCGGAACGTCGCGGGGCCGAGGCAAATGTACACGTATTCATTGGGCTCGCCGAGGGTATGAAACCCCACTTTCCGCCCTCGTACGCACGCGTCGCCGATGTGCCGCAGACGGAGGTGCCTGGCATGTTCTCGTTCGCGCTGCGATGCCGACCGACGAGACCCCTTGTTCGCGAACGAGAACGTGCCTGGCGCCGATCCCTCGGGCCGGCGTCAGGCACCACACCGAGTCGCCGGCCGCCTGTTGCCCGATGGTGGCATCGGTCGCGGCGACTCGATGCGATGCCAGACACCTCCGACACCGACCCGGCGTGTCGACCAGCGCGAGCAACCTGGCTCCCCGCAGAGCCACGATGAATCCGCAAAACGCATTGCCGAGCGGTGCGCAAGGCAGGTGGCGGCACGTGTTCCACGGACATCGTCCTGCGATCTCAACGCCAGCTGCCGGCCAGATCGCCACCACCCGCGGCGATCGACTGCCATCCCGAGACGCGCGCGTTGGGCAGGCGACGATCGCTCTGCAGCGTGATCAGGCCCGCTGCCTGCAGCAGCCCCACGTCGCGCTCGCCGAGCCAGGCCTCCGCCACCGCCTGCAGCTGGGGCTCATCGCCGCTGCGGTCGATGAAGGCGGGCAGGCCCTCCAGCTGCGCCCGGGTCTCGACGCCGCCGTCGGCGTGGCCTTGTGCCAGCAGCAAGGCCGCGTCGAGCGCGGCACTGCGCCACACCAGTTGGTCATGCAGCGACGTGGCGGACGCATCGGCCAGCTCGTCGAACGCGAAGGCCGCCACCGGATCGTTGCGCGGCCCGTACGGCAGGCGCGCCAGCAGGCGCGGAAACGTGAGGCCGACGCGCGACGCGAGTTCGCTCGCACGCAGCGCGCCCCACACACGCGACTCGTTGGCAGCGAGCACCTGCGCATCGTCGCTGGTGGCCACCGCGGCCAGCGCCGGCGCCGCGCCCGCCAGCAGCACGGCGCCCTGCGCCGCAGACACGGCGGCCAGGCCGCCCAGCAAGCTCAACTCCGCCAGGCTGGGGCCGAACTCTTCCAGGCTGACGATGATGTCGCAGCCGCGGCCATCGCCCTTCAACAGCAATGCGAGCGCAGCACGCGCGGGGTCGGCGGCGGCGGCGTGGAGGTCGGCCAGCAGTTCGTCGGCGCGGCAATCGAGCAGCTCGAGGCGAACCTGGCCATCGGCCATGTCCAGCTCGCGCACGAAGCGGTCGACGGCGCGCCAGGCGCATTCCAGGTGGCGCCACGCCGCCTCGCGCAGCACGTGGCGCAGCAAGGCCGCGGCGGCGTCGTTGGCGCCGGCAGCGGGCGCCGGCGGCGCAGCAACGATGTGCTCGCCGACCAGCTGTCGGACGAAGCGATCGACGGCGGCGTCGACCTTCGCGGCCGTCGTCACGGCGGCCAGCGCCGGCGCGCCGGCGGGCAGCTCGCCGCCGAGCAGGCGCTTCATCAGGGCGGCGGCGTCCTCCTCCTGCGAAGCACTCGCCGTCTCTCGCGCGGGGGACGCGCTCACGCGCGCGCCAGGCTGTGCGGGCAGGCGTGCGAGCAGGGCGTCGGCCGAGAAATCGTCCATCGTCGCGAGCTCGATGCGCAGCGCCATGCCGCTGGCGTCCTGCAGGCCCGCGATCCGGGCCTGCGGCGCGATGCGGGCGAACACGTCCTCGAAGTTGTCGATGTCGATGCGCACCGGCCGGCGCTCGGCCAGCGGCGGCCGCTGCGCGCGTGGA
>JBJMWF010000459.1:0-3199 GCA_045810265.1 Vitreoscilla sp.
GCGTGCGATCCGCCGGCGACGCCCCGCAAGCCCGCGATGACCGCCATGGCGACCACGCCTCCGCCGATCCAGGCCGGCGGCAGCAGGTCGCCAACCAGAAAGACGAGGGCGTAGAAGCCCCAGAACAGCGCGCTGCCGAGCCGCCGCGGGTGGGTGCGATCGGCGGCCGTCATCACGGCGACGCAGCCGAGCACCAGGCCGGCCAGGACGTACAGGTGGGCCAGCGAGAAGATCATGCGGACGCCTCTTCCTCGGCTTGCGCCGGATCCTCGGCGGCCGCCGCCTCACGCATCTCGCGCGCCAGCGTACGGTCGAGGCGGTACAGGCGGAACGCGTGGATGACGAAGGCGGCGGCGGCGGTCGGCAGGCCACAGAACGCGACCTTCAGCGGCTCGACGTCGATGCCCGCCTCATGCAGGAACGTGGTGATGAGCACGACGGCGCCGAAGGCGACGAAGATGTCCTCGCCGAAGAACAGCCCGATGTTGTCGGTGGCGGCGGCCAGAGCCCGCAGCCTGTAGCGGATGCGCTCGGGCAGCGGGCCGTGACGGGCCTCGGCCGCCCCCTCGACCATCGGCGCGACCAGCGGCCGCACCATCTGCACGTGGCCAGCCAGCCCCGTCAGGCCCACCGCCGCCGTCAGTTCACGCATCGCGAGGTAGACGATCAGCAACTGGCCGGCGGTGGCCTTGCGGAAGCGCTGGATCCACGCCTGTGCGTGTTGCCGCAGGCCATTGCGCTCGAGCAGGCCGATAGCGGCCAGCGGCAGGATGATGGCCAGCGTCAGGTTGCGCGTCTTCAGGAAGCCGGTGCCGATCGCGGCCAGCGTGGCCACGGGGCCGAAGCCCGCGACGAAGGCCGTGACGATGGCCGCCCCGACGACGACCAGCATCGGGTTGAAGCGCAGGATGAAGCCCGCGATGATGACGGCCACGCCGATGAGCGGCCAGAGGGAGACGTCAGGTGCCATGGCGATTTCCTGCAAGGGTGCAGGAAGATTGTGATGGACCTGGGCGCTGTTTGGGCTGATGCCACGCACCACGGGCGCCATGCGGGCTGCCGCGAGGCGAGCCGTCGCCAGGGCCCCTCGGGCCGGGCGCGCTGCGCAACGGGTGGGGATGGCCGTTAGCTCATTGGGGCAGTCCCGGGTTTTCAGTCCCGCGA
Organism: Vitreoscilla sp.; assembly: GCA_045810265.1. Classification (GTDB taxonomy): domain Bacteria; phylum Pseudomonadota; class Gammaproteobacteria; order Burkholderiales; family Burkholderiaceae_C; genus Scleromatobacter. The sequence goes on from JBJMWF010000459.1 coordinate 1,165, forward strand.
CGGTAGTTCGATCCCGACCGGCCACCCCCGCACCATTTGTATGCGATGTGCACCTGAATGGGCGGCATCGAAATGCAACCGTTGCATCAACACGTCCCCCGTCCGGTCGCGCTGGAATGAAGAACGCCGGCTCGCAGGCCGGCGTTCGTGGGTGCCCATCGCCTGCGGTCAGGACGGCAGGAAGTCGATCGGGTAGGTCGTGATCATGGTGTCGACATCCTCGGCCGCGAACTGCAGAGAACGGAACCGCGTCAGGAGCTTCTGCTCGAGCTCCGCGTTCTTGAGCTCGCTGGAGACGAAGTGACAGGCCGTGACGTTGCCGTTGGGCGCGATCGTCAGCTCGATGACGACCTTGCCCTGCAGCGACGCGTCCTCGCGCAGCGCTCGGTTGTAGATCGCGTAGAGCGCGCCCTTGCTGCGCTCGAGCACGAGGCGAACCTCTTCCAGCGAACGCGAGGCCTTGCCGCTGTTGCCCTTGCTGAGCGAGCCCCCGGACTTGCCGTAGCCGGCGCCCGTGCCGTGGCCGCCGGTGCCCGAGATCTGTCCGCCCAGGCCCGGCCCGCCGCCGCCACCGCCGCCGGCCACGCCGGCGACCAGCGTCGTCGCGCGCCCGGCCAGGCCGCCACCACCGCTGTCGCGGCTGAAGCCGGCGGTGTTGATGCCGCCGCTGCCGCCGGTGGCGTTGGAGGTGATCATGTTGCGGTCGGGCAGGCCCTGTTCCTTGCCGGCGCCCACCCCCACGCCCGCGCCGGTACCGACACCGGCGCCCTTCTTGATGTCCTGGTTCAGCTGCACGGCCAGCGGTGCGCCATGCAGCTCGGGCGGCTGGTCCTTCAACGCGGCCAGCAGGCCGACGCCGGCGGCCTTGTTGCGCGCCGCCTCGCGATCCTCGCCCGGCGGCTTGCCCGGGATCGGCTGGCGCGCCTCGACGACCGGCCGCTCGCGCGGCACCGGCTTGGTCGGCAGCGGCGCGGGTTCGCGTTTGTCGTTGGCGTCGGGCTTGGGCGGTTCCACCTTCTCCGCGGCCTTGGGCGGCGGCGGAGGCGGCGGGGCCGGCTTGTCGAGCAGCAACTGGGCGACGACCGCCGGCAACGGCGCCGAAGCTTCGCGCGCCGGCTCGGACACGGTGATGAAGCGCAGCGCGATGCCGAACACGATGACGAAGCCCAGCAGCGCCAGGAACAGCTTGCGGAAGCGTTCCTCGTCGTCGTGGGCGAGCGCCCATGGCAGCGTGGAGGTGCGGAATGAAATGGCAGTCATCCCGTCAGCCTTTTTGATTGACCGCGAACGACACGTTGGTGAAGTTCGCCACCGCCGCGGTGTACATCACCTTGCGCAGCAGTTGATAGGGGATGTCCTTGTCGCCCATGATGGTGACCGCACGCGCGTTCGCCGCGTTCTCGGCCAGCGCGACCGGGCGCGCCGAGACCAGGTCCAGCTCCGCCTTCAGGCCAGGGATCAGGTCGTCCTTGGCATTGACCAGCGCCGCGACGTCGGCCACCTTGCGGCCTTCGACCGTGATCTCGCTGGCGTTGACGACGACGACCAAGGTCTCCTTCGGATCCTTCTTCGCGGTCGATTCTGGCAGGTGCACCGACGCGGCCGGCAGCGTCTCGACGCCCGAGTTCGACAGCAGGAAGAAGATCAGGATGGTGAAGACGTCGATCAGCGACACGAGGTTCATGTCGAGCGCGTTGCCATGGCGGGCGTTGCGCGCGGCGCGCTTCTGGATGGGAGTGAGCTTCATCGCCGGCTCCCCTCAGTGCCGCACCGGCGCGTCGCCGATGGAGATGGCCGGGAACAGGTCGACGTCGACCACCTCCGTGCCGCCGTTGGCCGTCTTGGCCGTGCGCATCGCGTCCATCACGTGGATCATCGTGTCGTACGGGATGTTGGGCTCGGGCAGCACCGACGCCGAGGTCGTGTCCGGGAACTTCTGCTTGACCTGCAGCATCAGCGCGTTCAACGAGGCGGTGTCGGCGGCGCCGTCGGCGCTGTTGGGAATGCGCGAGATCAGGCCGCCGATCTTGTCGCC
>JBJMWF010000460.1:0-10844 GCA_045810265.1 Vitreoscilla sp.
CGTCGATGCCGGCGCCACCGCCAAGCTGGTGGCCAACCTGCACGCCGTCGCACCCGCGCTCAGGGCCACCGTCTGCGCGAGCACGGCCGAAGCCGTGCGCGGTGCCGACATCATCACCACCGTGACGGCGGACAAGACCAACGCCACCATCATCACGCCCGACATGCTGCAGCCGGGCCAGCACATCAACGGCGTCGGCGGCGACTGCCCGGGCAAGACCGAGCTGCACGCCGACGTGCTGCGCGCCGGCGCAGTGTTCGTCGAGTACGAGCCGCAAAGCCGCATCGAGGGCGACCTGCAGCAGATGCCGGCCGACTTCGCGGTCACGGAATTCTGGCGCGTGCTCGCGGGCGAGGCGCCGGGCCGCACCTCGGCCGGCCAGATCACGGTGTTCGACTCCGTGGGCTTCGCGCTGGAGGATTTCTCCGCGCTGCGCCTGCTGCGCGACCTAGCCCTGGAACTGGGCCTGGGCCGCACCATCGACCTCGTGCCCGACCTGGCCGATCCGAAGAACCTGTTCGGCGCCCTGCGCATGCCGGCGGTCACCGGCCTGCCCGAGACGCTGCGCGTGGCGATGGCGCTGTAACTTTCGCGACGGGCCGCCCCGGCCGCGGGCGGTGACAATCGCCCCCACTCGCGGGGGCGCGCCATGCCGCCGCCTTAGCCAACACCGAGGCGCCATGATCACCGTCCACCATCTGAACAACTCGCGCTCGCAGCGCATCCTGTGGCTGCTCGAGGAGCTCGGGCTGCCGTACGAGATCAAGCGCTACCAGCGCGACGCCAGGACGATGCTGGCGCCGCCCGAGCTGCTGAAGGTGCATCCGCTGGGCAAGTCGCCCGTGATCACCGACGGCGACATCACGGTGGCCGAGTCGGGCGCGATCGTCGAGTATCTGCTCGACACCTACGGCGAGACTGCCCGCCTGCGACCCGCGCGCGGCACCGCCGACTGGCGCCGCTACACCTACTGGCTGCACTTCGCCGAAGGCAGTGCGATGCCGCCGCTGGTGATGAAGCTTGTCTTCCAGCGCATCAAGTCGACGCCGATGCCGTTCTTTGTCAAGCCGATCGCGCGTGGCATCGCCGACAAGGTGCTGGCCAGCTTCGTCGACCCGAACCTGGATCGCCAGACGGCGTTCATGGAAGCCGAGCTCGCGCGCACGCCGTGGTTCGTCGGCGCCGAGCTGAGCGCGGCCGACATCCAGATGAGCTTTCCCATCGAGGCCGCCAGCCAGCGCGCCGGCCTGAGCCAGGACAAGACGCCGCGCCTGCTGGACTGGCTCGCGCGAGCGCATGCGCGTCCCGCGTACCAGCGCGCGCTCGAGCGCGGCGGCAAATACGACTACGCCTGAGAACCTTGTTTGGGCTTGAAGATGTGCACCGTCTCGCCGCGGGCGAGCATCTCCACCAGCATCGCGATGCGCTTGGCGCGCGTCTCCGGCTTGACGGCGGTCTGGATGCGCCACAGCACCGCGTAGCGGTTGGTCGCGTTGACCGTCGCGAAGAATTGCCGGGCCTTCGGATTGGCGTCCAGCGCCGCCTGCAGGTCGTCCGGCACCGTGGAAGTGCGCGCGCCGTCGTAGGCCTTGTCCCAGCGTCCGTCGGCCTTGGCGGCATCGACCTGCGCCTGCCCGGCCGGCTGCATGCGTCCGGCGGCGATCAGCGCCGCGACCTTGTCGACGTTGATCTTCGACCAGATGCTGCGCGCCCGCCGCGGCGTGAAGCGCTGCAGGAAATGCTGGTCGTCCAGGCCCTTCTTCAGGCCGTCGATCCAGCCCCAGCACAGCGCGATGTCGACCGCCTCGGCGTAGGTGACGCTGGGCTTGTCGGCGCCCTTCTTGGCGATCTGCAGCCACACGCCGTCGGAGGTGGCGTGGTGCTTCTTCAGCCAGGTCTCGAAGGCCTTGGCGTTCCTGAACAGCATCGGGGCGGTGTCGGCGGCGGGCATGCACCGCAGTGTGCCCCAACAGATCAGTGCACGTTGACGATGTCGCGGTGCATGGGGGCCAGCCGCGCGAGCAGGCGGTTCTGCGTCGTGAAAGGCACCTGCTGCGCCTGCATCGAGGCCTGCAGCACTTCGACCAGCGCGTTGAAGTCGCTTCTGGAGATGTCCATGTCGCGGTGCGCCTGCTGCATCGGCAGTCCGGTGTAGACGCAGCCGCCGCCCGAGACGGCGCAGAACTGTTGCGCCAGCGTCTGCGCCAGGTGCGCCTGGTTGGACTTCCTGAAGAACTCGCCGGTGCGCGGATCGGCCACCAGGCGCGGCACGAAGTCGTCCACGATGCGCTCGATGCCGGCCTTGCCGCCGAGCGCGAGGAACAGCGAATCGTCGACGGGAGCGCCGATGGCCGACTCCACCGATGTCGTGTGCGCTCCGGGTTGCGCCGCGGCACCCCCGGCGCCAAAGGCGGTGCACAGCGCGACGAGCAGGAGCAGGGGCTTGTCCATGGAGGATCCTCAGGGTCAGAAAGTGAACTGCGCGGACGCGTAGCCGCCGTCCTGGTTGCGGGTGGCCACCGCCGGCACGATGCGGCCCAGCTGCACGTAGGCGATGGTGAGCGAGACGTGCTTGTCGGGCGCCCAGGCCGCGAACAGATCCCACCAGTCGTCCTCCTTCAGCCCGGCGCCCAGCGGCGACGGATCCAGGTTGTCCGGCTTGCGCCGGTACTCGGCACCGAACGCGAGGCGGCGGTTGGCCAGCCAGGCCGCCGAGAACTCGGGCTGCAGGCGGTAGCGATCCTTGCCGGTCGCGCCGAAGCCGAGCAGGCCGTTCTGGTTGGCCTTGGTCAGGCGCAGCGTGCCGTTGACGAGGATGCCCTGGGCGAGCAGCAGCTTGGTGGCGCTGACGTAGAAGTCGGTGCCGGTCGCGTGGGCCCCGAGCGCCTGCATCGTCGGCCTGAGCGCGCCGGCGTCCGACTGCTTGCACTCCACGCCGGCCGCGAGCTGCGGCAGCCACACATCGCTGTCCAGCACGGCGTCGCCGAGCAGCCGTGCCTTGGCGCCCACCACGTCCATCTTCAGGTGCAGGCCGGGCAAGCCGAGGGCACGGCCCGTGGCGCCGGTGGCGAAGTCCTGACGCCCGATCGAGAGCTCGATCCGGTCATCGAACGCGAGCATCAGGCCCTGCACCTGCATCGTGTAGTTGCGCGTCGACACCACCGACGCCGTGGCGGCGGCACCGAACTGCCCCTGTGTCGCATTGGTGCCGATCACGGCCCACGGCACGAGGCCACCGCCGGCCGCGCCGTCGATGGTGGTGACGCCGCCGGTGAGCAGCAGCTTGTCGGTCTCGGCCCGGGCCGGCGGCGCTGCCAGCGCGAAGGCGCCCGCGGCGAAGATGGGAAGCGCTGCGGCCACGCTCAGGCGGCGCAAGGCCTGACGGGCAAGGGTGTCGAACGGCATTCGGGTCTCCGGGGAACTCTAGTTGTGGCGCCGACGCGGCTTGGGGGCCGTGAAATTGAGGGTCGTCTCCATGATCACGCTCGCGCCGGTGATCTGCTTGCGGCTGGCCGGCTGGTCGACCAGTTGGTCGGCGCTCCAGGCGCGCAGGTCGGCGGCGCCTTCGGGCACGTCGGCGATGGTGGCGACTCCGTTGGCGTCGGTCACCGCGACCCAGGGCGTCTCGCTCACGAACAGGTGCCCGCGCATCGAGCCGTGCAGGTGGCAGCCCAGCACGACGATGCCGGCCTTGTCGAACCTGAGCTCCGCGCTCGATATCCTGTCTGCGGTCGCGGCGGGCAGGCGCATCTCGAATTCCCGCGCCGGCGCGATGTTGCCGAACGGGCCGCCAGCCTCCGAGCGCAGGTGATGGTCGTACGGATCCTCGTTCGAGAAGCGCACCGTCGTGCCGACCGGCACCGCGGTGACATAGGGCACGAAGTGAATGTCTCGCTGGGTGATCACCACTGGCGCCGCGAGCACCTTGGGCAGCGCTCCGGCGTGCAACGGCATCAGCTGCACGACCACGTTGGCGGCCGGCTGGCCGTCCGCGCCGTGCACGGCCACGGTGACGGTGGCGGCATGTGCCTGGAGGGCGAGCAGCAGGCTGCAGGCGGCGAGTGATCTCAGGGCAAGGCAGGTCATGAGGGACTTACGGGCTGCCGCGCGGGATGGATGTGGGCGCAGGGCTTCAGGCGTGAACGAGTTGGCAGGATTGGCCGGGTGCGCGCCGGAAACGTCAATAATCCAGGCCATGACCGACGTCCTCGATCCGCTGCTCGACGCCACCTTCAAGGGCTTTCCGCACGGCGCCGCGCCGCTGCCGCGTTCCGGGGTCGGCGCACAGCGCTGGAATGTGCTGGCCGGCGACCTGCCGTTGCCGCTGGCGGTGATCCGGCGCGACGCGCTGGCGCACAACGTCGGCTGGATGCAGCGCTTCGCCGACGGGGCCGGCGTGTGCTTCGCGCCGCATGGCAAGACGACGATGTCGCCGCAGCTGTTCCGGCGCCAGCTCGACGCTGGCGCCTGGGGCCTGACCTTCGCCACCGTCACGCAGATGCAGGCCGGGCTGGCGGCCGGCGCACGCAACATCCTGATCGCCAACCAGGTGCTGGACGCCGCTGACCTGGGCGCCATCGCCGCGCTGCACGACACGCACCCGGACGTCCGCGTCCTCTTCCTGCTCGACTCCGAGGCGCAGCTGGCGCTGATCGAGACGGTGTCCACCGACCGGCCGTTCCAGGTGCTGCTGGAAGTGGGCGTCGACGGCGGGCGCACCGGCGTGCGCGCGCATGACGCGGCGCTCGCGCTGGCGCGCCGCGCGCACGCGAGCGGCGCAGTGACCCTGGCCGGCATCGAGTGCTATGAAGGCCTGGGCAACACCGGCCGCGACGAGGAGGATCGCCCGGCCGCCGACGAGCTGATGGACCGTGTCGAGCGGCTGGCGCGCGATTGCGACGCCGAGGGCCTGTTCGGCTGCGACGAGGTGATCGTGTCGGCCGGCGGCTCAGGCGTGTTCGACCTGGTCGTGCCGCGCCTGCGCATGAGCCTGCGCAAGCCGATCTCCGGCCTGCTGCGCTCGGGTTGCTACGTCACGCACGACCAGGGGCACTACCAGCGGCTCGTCCACGCGGTCAACCGGCGCCTGGGCTGCAGCGACGCGCAAGGCCTGCGCGCCGCGCTGCAGGTCTGGGCGCTGGTGCAGTCGCTGCCCGAGCCGGGGCTGGCGATCCTGGCCGTGGGCAAGCGCGACATCTCGTACGACCTGGGCATGCCTGTGCCGCTGGCCACCTGCGCCCGTGCCAGCCGCGAGTGCGTGCCGGCGCCCGAGGGATGGTCGGTGCAGAAGCTGAACGACCAGCACGCGTATCTGCACCTGACCTCGGACACCCGCGGCCTGCAGGTGGGCGACCGCGTCTGCCTGGGCATCTCGCATCCGTGCACGACCTTCGACAAATGGCGCTGGATGGCCATCGTCGACGAGGACTACACGGTCGTCGACGCGATCATCACCTGCTTCTAGCCACTTCTAGAAGATCGAGCGCCCGGTCAGCGTCGTGAATCGCTCCAGCGCCAGCGAGCCGGCGAGCGAGTTGCCCGAGGGCTCGAGCGCCGGCGACCAGACGCAGATGCCGCATTCGCCGGGCATCACCGCCACGATGCCGCCGCCCACGCCGCTCTTGGCCGGCAGGCCGACGCGGAACGCGAAGTCGCCGGCGGCGTCGTAGGTGCCGCAGGTGAGCATCAGCGCGTTCAGGCGCTTGGCCATGCTGCTGCCCAGGATCTCGCCCTGGCCTTCCGGATGCGAGCCGCCGTGCGCGAGGAAGGTGACCGCGCGCGCCAGCTCGACGCAGCTCATCTCGATCGCGCAATGGCGGCAGTAGGCGTCGAGCACGTCGTCGACCGGGTTGTTCAGGTTGCCGAACGCCTTCATCAGATGCGCCATCGCGGCGTTGCGGTGCGCGGTGCGGCGTTCCGACGCGGCGACTGCGCGGTTGTAGTGCACCTCGCGATTGCCGCACAAGGGCCGCAGGAATTCGACGACCGCGTTCTCGGGAACGGCAAAGCGCGTGCACAGGATGTCGGTGCACACCAGCGCGCCTGGATTGATGAAGGGGTTGCGCGGCTTGCCGTTCTCGGCCTCGAGCTGGATCAGCGAGTTGAATGGCGTGCCCGAAGGCTCGCGGCCGACGCGCGTCCAGACCTTCTCGCCTTCGAGCTGCAGTGTCATCACCAGCGTGAACAGCTTGGAGATGGACTGGATCGAGAACGTCTTGCGGGCATCGCCCACCGTGTAGACGTCGCCGGCAATGGTGACCACCGCCATGCCGAAGTGGTGCGGCGACACGCTGGCCAGCTCGGGGATGTAGCTGGCGACCTTGCCCTGCCCGATGACGGGTGCGAGTTCGTGCGCGATCTGTTGCAGGACTTCTGAGTAATCCATGGGGAGGCGGCTGGCCGCGGAGAAGCTGTCGGCCCGCAGTATCGCGTGTGGCGTGACGCCGCGGGAAGCCCGACAATCGCGCCACCAATCAAACCTCGGGGAGCCGTCCATGCTGATCTCGGTCGTCAATCGAAGCACCAAGGTGTCGGATGTCGAACTGCAGGCTGCGGTGCGTGCCATCAACCGCCAGCTCGAAGAGGATTTCTTCCCGCATTGGCAATTCGGCGCCCGCCTGCGCGTGGACAGCGCCGGCCGCGTGCCGACGCAGCGCGCGCACAAGATCGACCTGCCCGTGCTGCCCGGGCGGCGCGGCGACGCGGTCATCTACATCGTGGACAAGGCGACGATCGGCGGTGCAGAGGGCTACCACGACGGCAACAACGCCGACGTGCCGTTCGGCTTCGTGTTCCTCGACCTGTGCGGCGAAGGGGCCGACTGCTGGACCGTCGCGCTGTCGCACGAAGCGATCGAGCTGGTCGGCGATCCGCTGAACAACCTGCTGGTGCAAGGCCCGCATCCCGAGCACGGCCAACACCTGGTGTTCCACTACTTCGAGCTGTGCGACGCCGTCTCGGGCGAGTACTACGAGATCGAGGGCATCAAGGTGCAGAACTTCGTGCTGCCCGGATGGTTCTCGCGCAAGGTCGTCGACGGCGCACGCAACGACTTCCTCGGGCGCGTGGAGCCCGGCGCGTCGCTGGCACCCTTCTCGGTCGCCGCCGGGGGCTACCTGATGTACTGGGACGGCCTGAAGCCCCAAGGCAAGCGATGGACGCCGTATCACGCGGGCGGCGACGGCATGGCCGGCCGCAAGGTGGCCGCGAAGATGGCCTCCAAGACCACCCGCCTCGGGCGGCGCTGCCATTCCGAGTGAGTCAGCGCACGATCATCTTCCAGGCCACGATCAGCAGCACCAGCGCGATGGTGATGCGCAGCGGCGCCACCGGCGCGCGGGTGCTGATCCACGATCCCAGCAGCACGCCGGGGATCGAGCCGGCGAGCAGGTTGAGCATCAGGCCCAGGTCGACGTTGCCCAGTGTCAGGTGGCCCAGGCCGGCGATCATCGTCAGCGGGATCGCGTGGGCCAGGTCCGTGCCCACCAGCCTGCCAGCCGCCAGCCGCAGCGGGTACAGATAGACCAGCATCGCGGTGCCCAGCGCCCCGGCACCGACCGAGGTCAAGGTCACCATCGCACCGAGCAGCACGCCGCACAGCACGGTCAGCCACGGTTGCATCGCCTTGAATCGCACGCCGTCGCCCAGCCGCAGGCGCGTGCCCAGCGCGTGGATCGGCTCCTTGAACAGGATGCCCAGCGCCGTGACCACGAGCGCCAGGCCCAGCGTGAACGTGATGACCCCGCCGCGCAGCTGGCCCATGTGCGAGAAATGCATCCAGGCGAGCGTCAGCGCGGCCGCGGGCAGGCTGCCGGAAGCCAGGCGGCGCACCACCTGCCAGTCGACGGTGCCGGCCTGGTGGTGGACAGCCGTGCCGAACATCTTGGTGATGGAGGCGTAGAGCAGGTCCGTACCGACGGCCGTGGTCGGGGCGACGCCGAACAGCATCACCAGGATCGGCGTCATCAGCGCGCCGCCGCCCACGCCGGTGACGCCGACGATGGCGCCCACCAGCAGGCCGGCGACGCCGTGCAAGAGGTCAAAATTCAACGAAAAGGCCTGCAGGGGAACGGGAAGACGGGCGAGACTCGCGACTGCGGCGCCTGACGGGACGCGGAATGCAGCCGAGCAGCGATTCTGCGGCGCTCTCTTATGCGAAAACCGATGAAGGATAGCCGAGGCGACGCATTGCGGTTCCTGCCTCGTCCGGCGAGCGCTTAAAGTCGGACCATCCCCGCCTGGATTCCGGCCATGACCCTGCCAATCGATTTCGCCCACATCTCCCGCCCGCACCTGCTGTCGCTGCTGCGTGCAGCGCCCAAGGCCGAACTGCACATCCACATCGAGGGCTCGCTGGAGCCCGAGCTGATCTTCGAGCTGGCCCGGCGCAACAACATTGCTCTGCCGTACGCCGATGTCGAAGCGCTGCGCGCCGCCTACGCGTTCACCAACCTGCAGAGCTTCCTGGACGTCTACTACGCCGGCGCCAGCGTGCTGATCACCGAGGACGACTTCGACGCGATGGCCTGGGCGTACTTCGAGCGCGCCGCGCGCGACAACGTCGTCCACTGCGAAATCTTCTTCGATCCGCAGACGCACACCGCGCGCGGCATCGACATGGGCGTCGTCATCCGCGGCCTGGACCGCGCCGCCCGACGTGCCGAGGCCGAACTCGGGCTCAGCGTGCGCCTGATCCTGTGCTTCCTGCGCCACCTGAGCGAGGACGACGCGCTTGCCACGTTGGAGGCGGCGCTGCCGTACCGCGACAAGTTCATCGGCGTCGGCCTCGATTCCAGCGAGATGGGCCATCCGCCGGAGAAATTTGCGCGTGTCTTCGAGCGCGCCCGGGCGCTGGGTCTGCGCGCGGTCGCGCACGCCGGCGAGGAGGGGCCGCCTGCCTATATCTGGTCGGCCCTGGACATCTTGCGCGTCGAGCGCATCGACCACGGCGTCCGCTGCCTGGAAGATCCGACCTTGGTGGAGCGACTGGCGCGCGAACGCATGCCGCTGACCGTGTGTCCTCTGTCCAACGTCAAGCTGTGCGTGTTCGGCGACCTGGGCAGGCACAACATTCCGGCGCTGCTGTCAGCAGGCTTGTGCGTCACGGTCAACTCGGACGATCCCGCGTACTTTGGCGGTTATCTCAACGACAACTTCGTGCAATTGTTCGAATCCCTGCCGCAACTGACCGCTCGCGATGCCTACACGATGCTGCGCAACAGCCTGGAAGGCTCGTTCGTCGACGACGAGGACAAGGCCTTGTGGGTCGAAGAGCTTGACTCCGTCTTTGCCGCCAGTGAACCGTGAATATTGTGCGAAAATGTGAACTAACCTCAGCTTCCCTTAAGGTCCCGGTCAGGAACGGCCGAAATACAGGTAACCGCTGATCGTGGCGGTTCCTCACCTTCGGAGCCGCCCGTGAAAAGCCTCAGCATCAAGACCTCTCTTGTCTTCCTGGTCGGGAGCCTGTTGCTCCTGTTGATGATGGCCGGAGGCTTCACGGTATTCCGGATGAAGGCCAGCAACGAGTCGCTGGGCGCCCTCTACAACGAGCGGGTGGGATCGCTGGAGCAGCTCAAGCACGTCGGCGACAGCTACAACGAGGCGGTCGACATCGCGCACAAGGTCGCTGCGGGGTCGGTCAGCAGCGCGGCCGGCGCGACGCAGGTTCGGGCGGCGCAGGCCCGGGTCGCGCAGCGGTGGACGGAGTACACATCGTCCAACCTGGACGAACAGGAGCTGCCCCTGGTCAAGCAGGCGGCGCCGGTCAAGGCCAGTGCCGACGCCGCGCTCGGGGAACTGCTGCGACTGCTGGACAAGGGAGACATCGAAGCCGTGCGCGCCCTGGCTGCGGGCCAGCTGTATCCGGCCATCGATCCGCTGGCCGAAACCATCGACAAGCTCGCCGTGGTGCAACTGGCCGGTGCCGGCGCGGAATACGCCGCGGCCCAGAAGCTCTACACCCTCGTGTTGTGGTCGACGCTGGGCATCAGCGCCGCGGTGGTCGCGGTGGCCGCGCTGGCCAGCCTGCGCCTGATCCGTTCGATCACGGGCGGCATCGACAGGGCCGTCAAGGTGGCACAGACGGTGGCTGCCGGTGACCTCGGCTCGCGCGTTGTGGTCGATCGCGGCGACGAGATCGGCACGCTGTTGACGGCGCTCAAGCTGATGAACGAGAGCCTCGTGGCCATCGTGGGCGATGTGCGGCAGGCCTCGGAATCGATCGCCACCGGCTCGTCGCAGATCGCCAACGGCAACGCCGACCTGAGCCAACGCACCGAGGAGCAGGCCAGCAACCTGCAGCAGACGGCCGCGTCGATGGAGCAGCTGACCGCCACCGTCAAGCACAACGCCGACACGGCGCGCCGCGCGAGCGAACTGGCCGAAAGCGCCTCCTCGGTGGCCGCTCAGGGCGGCGAGGTGGTGGGACAGGTGGTGGCGACCATGGATGGCATCACCGACAGCTCGCGCAAGATCACCGACATCATCGGCGTGATCGACGGCATCGCGTTCCAGACCAACATCCTGGCGCTGAACGCGGCGGTCGAGGCCGCGCGCGCGGGCGAGCAGGGCCGCGGCTTCGCCGTGGTGGCCAGCGAGGTGCGCTCGCTCGCCCAGCGCTCGGCGACGGCGGCCAAGGAGATCAAGGTGCTGATCGGCGAAAGCGTCGGCAAGGTGGAGAACGGCACCCGCCTGGTGGGCGACGCGGGCCGCACGATGGGCGACATCGTCGACCAGGTGCGGCGCGTGAGCACCTTGATCGGCGAGATCAGCAATGCCAGCGGCGAACAATCGCGCGGCATCGGCCAGATCGGCGACGCCGTGACGCAGCTCGACCAGGTCAC